>CAJWGB010000214.1 GCA_913031625.1 uncultured Planctomycetaceae bacterium
CCGTGTGTTGCCCGCCGATCTGGATGGCGACGGTGACCTGGACCTAGTTGCCTCAGCACTGCTGCCTCAGAAGACGATTGATGCCGAGAAGCGGGCGTTTGAGGGAGTCATCTGGCTGGAGCGGACAGCAGCCGATACCTATGAACGCCATGTTCTGAGTCAGGGCCACCCTGTATCGCCTGCGATGACGCTTGCTGACATCGATGCTGATGGAGACGTGGATGTGATTGCCGGCAACTTTCATGACGGCGCCGGTGCGCCGCTGACGGTGTACAGGAACGACGGGCCCGTAGATCGGCAGTGAGGAACGAAGTGACGAAGTCCGGCACTGCGTCAGCGTAGATGTGACTCGTCTGTTTGACTGCTGCGTTGCCCCTCCCGAGGGAGGGGCGAAATGAGCATTGATCAACGGCTTTGTATTCAGGCCATGTGTTCTCGTTTCACCGGCAGCCGGAGACGCACGCGTTGTGTTCCTGCACTCCCCTGCGAAGTGTGAGAGTCGCAGTTTGATCGGCATTTAGCCAATCAGACGAGGTGAGGGTTCACCACAAACCGGCAGTTTCTGCTGGTTCATGGATGAGCAGCCGGGTGTGCGTCTGTGTAACCGCAAAGACGTCTTACTGCACTTTCGAAAAACAGTTAAAACGCCACACCGAATTCAGCCATCGCGAGCAGTTGTGTGTGCGATGGATTCCGTGATTTATGTTGTTGTGCCCGGGATGAGTCGACGGAAATCAGTATTTCGACTGCGGCAGCGAGTCGGCAAGTATCGTCTGGAACGCCGCGCGGAGCGAACTCCGCTGTGGGAGAAGTTTCACGCAACGGATACTGTGATGGGTGTTCCGGTTGTACTGCGGATCCCTGAACGTCAGCTGGTGACTCGGGCATTCCTCGATCAGTTTCGGGAGGATAGTGCTCAGATCGCCGGCGTTGAGCATCCGGGAATCCTGCAGCTGCGAGACGCCTCCCTTGTCGACGGTCGCCTGTTGATTTCTTCAACGCCGGGTCTCGAAAGTCTCCAGGAACGGCTGACAAGACGTGTGTCCGTGGAAACGGCAGTGCGGCTGTGTGACCAACTGCTGGACACCATGGTTTCTGTGCATCGGCAGCGAGTTGTGCATGGCAACCTCCACTCGGACAATCTGATCCTGTTCGCGGACGGAACACTGCGGGTGGCCGGATTTGCTCTTTCGCGGGCGTTGACTCAGTCGGCACGACGATGTCGTGGGTTTACGCCCCGGCTGGATCCGGTGGAAGTTGGTCTGGCGCCGGACTCGATTCGCTGGGACACGCATTGCGCCGCTCGGATTTGTTACCGGCTGCTGGTGGGGCGAGAGCTGGAGGAGGCGTGTGAGGGAACGATCTCACTGAACGCTGCTCGAAGAATTCCAGTGTCCACTCTACGTTGGCTGGAGCGAGCGACGAGTGCACAGCAGCGCGGCACATACCATGATGCCGGGGCATTGCAGAGATCATGGCAGCGCGTCCGAGGCGAGACTCTCAGGCTGGCTGGAGCAAGCGGCAAGCGCCCACGTACGCGCCCGAGGTTGCGGTTGCGAGCGGCGTGACGAGAGGGTGGTGGGTGAGCTGCCATTCACGTCGTGCCCGGTGCGGCCGCGTTTGGGAAACGTCGTTGTCGTCGAATACTGTCGTCGCTTTGCAACTCAATGCTCGTGCCCAGCCAATCCACTCTGTAGGCCTTATGGAACGCAGTGAGCCACGGCTGCAGGATTAGGCCGGATTACGGAGCGAAGCGACAATCCGGCAGTCAGCACACAAGGCAGAACGTTCGCGCAGTAGGCGTTTTTCAATCTCTGGTCCGCCAGCCCGTGGATTCACTCCCGCCTACAACGGAGCGCAGAAAAAAGCCCGCGTGCAGCTGCACGCGGGCCTCGTATTCACACCCGCCTCGCGGCAGGCAGTTTTTCGCAAGACTTCCGTCTATAGAACCTACTTCGCTTTCACGTCGTAGCAGAGCAGCAGGCCCTGATCGCGGAGGTACAGCTTTCCGTTGGCTACAACGGGGTGAGCCCATGCGGCTCGTTTGCTGCGGTCCGGCTGACTGAAGCGGCTCTTTTCTTTCAGGCCATCCGGCGTGGCTTCGATCAGTGCGACCGGGCCCGACTCAGCACGCAGGTAAAGGTGACCGTCCGCGAAGACGGTTGCGCCTTTGCCAGCGCTGCGTCCCTCAAAGGTGTTCTCGCCTGTTGTGAGATTCATGCAGCGGAAGGAGCCGCCGCTGGAGCCGTAGACGTGACCGTCGAGCAGAACGACGCCACCATGGTGATTTGAGATTGCCTTGTTGGCGTACAGGAGTTCGGCGTTCCATGAATCGCCGCTCTTTCGGACGGAGAACCCACTGCAGCCAACACCGTAGGCTGATGTTACGAAGACGGTATTGCCTTCTACGACAGGTGTGGCGACGACGGCCGTTTTACCGGGACGGTCAGCACGCCAGAGAATGTCGCCCGTCTTTGGGTTGATACCGGCAACGCTCTTCCCAGTCAGCTGGACATACTGTCGCACGCCTTCAATTTCCTTGATGATGACGGATGAGTATCCCGCTGTGTCCGTCCAGTCAGTTGTCTGCCAGACTTTCCTGCCTGTGTTACGATTCAACGCGAGCACAGTTCCGTCCTTGCCACCGGGAGTACACACAACAACGTCACCATCGACGAGCGGTGACTCGCTGTAACGCCACCCCGACATCATGCGACCGCTGAAGTCCTTTTCGAGGTTCACAGCCCAGACTTCTTTGCCATCCTGTTCGTCGAGGCAGACAAGATGACCGTGCTGATCAAGAACAAACACCTGCCCGCCATCAACGGTCGGTGAACTTCGAGGCCCCGGATAGCCGCGATGACCACCGGCTTCTCCGAGACGTGTCTTCCACAGAGATGATCCGTCTTCTTCGCTGAGAGCGATTGCATAGACACCGTCTTCGAGATCACCAAGGGTGAAGATCTTTCCATTGGCAATGGACACACTGGAGTAGCCACCGCCTACACCTTCGATACGCCAGGCCAGTGGAGGCCCATCTTCGGGCCACTCGGTCAGGAGCCCTGTTTCCTTCGACTTTGCGTCTCGGGAGGGGCCTCGCCACTGTGGCCAGTCGCCAGCAGGTGCGGCCTGGCTCACAAGAGCCAGCAGGCTAAGGCAGAGAAGAGAAGATCTTGTGCTCATGGCAGGTTCTTTCGGCTGGATATAAGAATGGGGATGTGGGCACCGGAATGATGATCAGTACCCAAATGTTATTTCGATCCATCTGCGTTTGCAGGGAGCTTCACAGACACGGAAGCATACACGGCGGCCCCCGGTTCGTCTCGTTCGGCGATTGATTGAGCGATCGTTGCGATGGTTCGTTCGACGGAACCGTCGAACAGTTCTGCTTCTCCGGACACGATTCGAATTGGTTTGTCCAGGCTGACGAAATCGTCATGCAGCAGGACAGTCAGTGTCTGCACGTCAGATTCAGGGATCGAGATGCTGTTGTCCCTGACTTCCGCCACGATTCGCGGGCGGCCGCCGGTTTGCGATGTCCGCAGCCAGTAGAAGCGTTGATGAGTTACGTCGTCCTGCAGCCAGACGATTCGACTGGGAAATCGATTGCGGGTGAACTTTGCCATCCAGGGGACGGCGACTCGATCCTCAAGGTTCATCCAGTGAGCACGACCCGGATGGATTTCGATATGGTGCTGGTAGCCTGATGGATCAGATTTCCGGAGCGCAGCCAGCTTTTCTTTCCATTCAGCTGCGATCTGGTTTCTGCGGTATGCGCCATCGAGGGCTCCCATGTGCAGCGTGAATCCAATGTTTCGCAGCCCGTCCGGTTTTGTCTCGTTGGGGTGTCCGGCCATCATCGCAGCTGCCGCAAGGCGATCGGCCATTCGAGGTGCCAGTTGATATACGCCGTCGCCTCCGGCCGAGTAGCCCATGATGTAGACACGATCCGGATTAACGTCGTGGAAGATCACCATATTGGTAATGATCCGGTCAAAGAATGCATCGATGTGTCCCTGGTGCCAGAGGTTCCATGTGTCTGTCGGTGCACGCGGGACAAGGTAAATTCCTTCCGCTGGTTGATAGAGTCGCTTTTGGTTTTCGTATTGCTGGGTGTTGACGGCGGGCGGCGCTCCTCCACCTCCGTGCATGGAAATAAACAGGCTGTGGCCTGTGGCCGGCTTCTTTCCAAACGTCTTAAACCAGAACGGCATCTTTTTGTCGCCGAGGACGATCTCTCGTTTGTCCATTTCGGCTTTGCGTTCCTCACGCAACTGTTCACTGCGTGCGGCCCAGATCAGATCAGCCGCCTGTTTGGCCTGAGATTTCGTCAGTGATTCGGATGCGAACGCCTGTTTCGGAAGTTCTGCAAACCGCTCGTCATTCAGCGGAGCTTGTCTGAGCCACGCCCGCAGGTCAGAGAGCGAGGATCCCTGTGCTGCTGAAGCAGACACAAAAGTCGCCAGAAGGATGAGGAGTTGTCGCATGAGTCTGTTCCGAGCGATCGAGGGGTTCTGTCTGCCGTGGCACCCGCAGGGCGGGCGAATTTGTTTTGCTCTGTGTGATCCGATCATGGCAGCGCCGTATGTTCCGGACCGGCCTGCTATCATTCGGCTGCCCATAGTACTCGAACAGACATGAAAAGCCGATGAGCACGATCACTGAATGCCAGGTTCTCCTGACTCCGGATTCCGCCGAATTGAAGTTTCTTCCGGAAGGCCCGTATTCGTTGCCGGATGGGCGGCTCAGCTGGGTTGGAATTCAACACGGGGGCGATTCTGAAGTTGGTTCCGTTAATGTCTTCGATCAGGAAGCCGGAAACCAGTCTTTCGAACTGCCGGGGCGGCCTGGGTTTGCCTTTCCGACGACGCAGCAGGGCGTCTTCATCTGTGGGGTCGAACGGCAGCTCGGGCTGTATAACACGACGGATGGTTCGTGGACAGTTTTGGCTGACGGGATCGACAGCAACGCAGACAACACGATCATTAACGACGGTGTTGTGTTTGGGGATAATCTGGTCTTCGGTTGCAAGCACCTTGAGTTCAACCAGAAGATTGCCGGCTTGTATCTGTGGAGAGGATCCGACAGTCAGCTGATTCAACTCCGAACGGATCAGATCTGTTCCAATGGAAAGGCAATTCAGCGACGGGAGGACGGGAGCCTGGTTCTGTTCGACATCGATTCTCCGACAAAGCTGATCACACAGGCGACGCTCGACATTGCGGGAGGGGCACTGAGCGAACCGGAAGTGCTCATCGATTTGACCGCCGAGGATCGATTCCCGGACGGGATGATTGCCACACCAGATGGTCAAAGTCTGATCGTTGCTTACTACGACCCAGGTGACCCGGCGTATGGAATTGCTCATCAGTATTCGATTGCGTCAGGTGCGGTCGAAGCAGAATGGCGATGTCCTGAATCTCCCCGGGTGACCTGTCCGCAACTGTGGCAGGTCGACGATCGGGTTCATCTGGTGCTGACCACTGCTGTGGAACATATGGAGGCAGACCAGCTGGCACGGCATCCTGAGGCGGGGAGTCTGTTCGTCGGGGAAACGCCGTTTCGCACGTCCGGGGATCAACCGCTGTTTCCGGTCAATTGAGGCCGTCCTGTAGTCGGCCTCTGTGAGGTCGAGGAAGCCCGGAACCGTGGTGATGTCCGATTTTCGGCCCAAATCCGGGCCGAAAGTCAATACAAATGCCACATTTTGACCACCAGGATGGCTTCAGGCCCTGGGTGAGCCCACGGTGGTCTTGACTCCCTTGTGAAAGCAAATAGGCTTAAGCGTTGTTGGGCCGTAAATCCCACCCAAAACACCGATCTTTCCCCATAAATTCAGTTGGGTCTTCCGCTGAATCCCACCTACATCGGCACGACGCCTGCCGACCTGGAGCTGCATTCATGACGATGCGAACCTTGCTCACCGTGTTCTGCTGCACTCTTGCTACTGTCGCTGTTGCGGAAGATGCCGCACTTTCGATTGGGCCTGTTGATGACGCGGGCGTGATTCAGATCCGCAGCCGCGATACACGGCAACAGATCTTTGTCACTCACGGAGCCCATAAGTCTGAAGTCGATGTGACACGACAGGCGGCATACTCTGTTGCTCCGGAAGGCATACTGCAGGTGGACGCCACCGGACTCGTCACTCCGCTGGCAGACGGTGAAGCCACCATCACAGCGAAAGTGAACAATGAGTCAGCTCAGGTGAAGATTCAGGTGAGTGGGTTCGCCAATCCACTGCCGATCAACTTCCGAAATCAAATCGTGCCAATCTTTACGAAGCTTGGATGCAATGGAGGCGGCTGCCACGGAAAGTCAGGCGGTCAGAACGGTTTCAAACTGTCGCTGCTTGGTTTCTATCCGGATGATGACTTTGAATTCCTTCGCAAGGAATCACGTGGCCGTCGAATCTTTCCGGGAGCACCTTCTCAGAGTCTGTTGCTGACTAAAGCAACAGGTCGTTCACCTCACGGCGGCGGCAAGCGTATGGAGCTGGACAGCTACGAGTATCGCATGCTGGTTCGTTGGGTTGAACAGGGAATGCCTTACGGCAACCAGGACGATCCGCACGTGGTGGCAATTGACTGCTACCCCAAAGCACGAGTGATGCCTCAGAACAGCGAACAGCAGGTGAGTGTGATCGCGACGTACAGCGATGGCTCGAAAGAAGATGTGACTCGGATGGCTCTGTACGAGCCGAACGATGCTGAGATGGCTGAATCCAGCGAGACAGGTCTTGTGACGACTCTGGACCTTGCAGGTGAAGTGGCCATTATGGCTCGCTATCAGGGACAGGTTTCTACATTCCGATCTACGATTCCGCTGGGCGCTGACACATCAGAAATCCCGGCACCTTCCAACATTGTCGACAACGCAGTCTTCAACAAACTGAAGCTGCTGGGAATTCCAACATCGCAAATGGCAGACGACGCGACATTCCTGCGTCGAGTCTCTCTGGACATCACTGGCGGTCTGCCGTCAGATGCCAAAGTTCGCGACTTTCTTGCCAGCAAGGATCCCGACAAGCGCAACAAGCTGATCGACGAACTGCTCGACAGCGAAGCCTATGCAGACCACTTCGCCAATAAGTGGAACTTCATCCTGCGGAATAAAAAGACCAAGGGAGAGGATGCATCAGGCAGTCACCTGTTCCATGGGTGGATTCGTGACAGCATTTACGAGAACAAACCGTATGACCGCTTCGTTCGTGAAGTGATCACTGCGTCTGGTGAACCGCTGATGAACCCGGCTGTCACCTGGTATCGCGAAGTGGATCAGGTCGAGGAGCAGGTTGAAGATACTGCTCAGCTGTTCCTTGGCATTCGAATCCAGTGTGCTCGATGCCACCATCATCCATTCGAAAAGTGGAGCCAGAATGACTACTACAGTCTGGCGGCGTTCTTTAAGCGAGTTGGCAAGAAGAACATTCCCGGCGTCGCTGGTGGATTCCGCGATCGTCAGATCTTCCACAACGAAGGCGTTGCGACTGCGAACAATCCTCGAAGCGGAGCTGCACTGAAGCCTGCCGGTCTGGGATCCGGGGCTTTGGAGATTCCTGCTGAACAGGATCCGCGTGTGAAACTGGCGGACTGGATGTCAGATCCAAAGAATCCATTCTTCGCGAAGTCACTCGTAAACCGTTATTGGAAGCACTTCTTCAATCGTGGAATCGTAGAGCCGGAAGACGATATGCGGGAAACCAACCCGCCATCCAACCCGGAACTCCTGAACGCTCTGTCAGAGCGATTTATCGAGTCCGGTTTCGACCTGAAGGATCTTGTTCGAACAATCTGTCGTTCGAAGACATATCAGTTGAGCTCTCTGCCAAACGAGTACAACGCGAACGACAAACAGAACTTCAGCCGTTATTACCCGCGGCGATTGAGTGCAGAGGCTCTCTACGACGCCTTCCACACGGTGACAAAGACGTCACAGCCATTCAGTGGAATGCCGGCGGGCACACGAGCTATCCAGCTCGTGGACTCTTCCACAGGCCCGTACTTCCTGAAAGTGTTCGGAATGCCTCAGGGCGATACAGCATGTGAATGTGAGCGAAGTCAGGATGCGAATCTTGCTCAGAGCCTTCATTTGCTGAACAGCAAAGAGGTTCAGGACAAGATTTCCAAAGACGGTGCTCGTGCTGCAGCACTGGCAGCCGATACCAAGCGGTCTCATGAAGAACGAATGACGGAGCTCTATCAGATCGTCTTCGCACGCAACCCGCGGCCTGATGAATTGAAAGTGGCTGTCAGTTACCTTGAACGACACAAAGATAATCCCCGCATTGGTTACGAAGACATTTTGTGGGCGTTGATCAACACGAAAGAATTCCTGTTTAACCACTGATCCGAGTGGCCTGACAGGCACACCACCGAATTGTCGAAGAGGGGGCGATGATTCGGTGGACGGCGGCTGCGTGAGTTGCTGCTGGCTGGTCCCCTTCGCATGCGTTGTCACGACGACTACGTCCTTCGAACTCCCGCCAGGCATCTTCCGCCATGAAACGCACTCTCTTCGGCTTCCTTGCCGCAGTTCTTACCGTTTCCGCTTCCGCACAGCTTCCGCAGATTCGCATTACCAGCGTTTACCCTGCTGGTGCGCAACAGGGAACGACGGTCGATGTGACCGTATCCGTCGGGACGGACATTGACGAAGCAGTAGAGTTGCTGTTCAGTCATCCGGGTCTGAAAGCGACTGCAAAGAAAGATGGGAACGGGAATCCGGTGGCAAACCAGTTTTCTGTTGCCATCGACAAGTCCGTTCCTCCGGGGCTATACGACGTCCGGATGAGAGGTCCGTTCGGAGTCAGCAATCCCCGCACATTTCGGGTAGATACGATCCCGGAGTTCCCGGAAACAGAGCCCAATAATCTGCCCGAACAGGCGATGGCCGTCACCCTGGGCAGCGTGATCAATTCCCGCGCGAACAGTGCGGCTGACGTCGACCTCTACACAGTTGATGTCAAAGCGGGGCAGGTCGTGGTCGTGCGAGCTGAAGCGGCCGTCATCGACTCACTGATGCAGCCAGTCGTCGAGTTGTTCGACGCGAATGGTCGACGTGTGGCGTTTGCACGACGTCAACGCCAGCAGGATCCGGTTGTACTTTATAAGAGTGCTGCCGATCAGAAGCTGCGAATCAAGGTGCGGGATACCGTTTACGGTGGCAGCAACGACTACGGTTATCGACTTGTAGTGGATTCGAGGATGTTGATTGATGCTGTGTCTCCACAGGTTGTACAGGGTGGCACGAATGCGAAGGTGACAGTCATCGGGCGAAACATTCCCGGTGGTCAGGACGCCGGTCAGACCTTAAATGGCGTTCCTCTGCAAAAGAAAGAAGTCACTGTCCAGGTCCCTGCTGCGGGCAGTGGAGTGGGAGCAGACTCGGCGGCGACGTCCATTGATTCCGCGATCATCGGAATCGACGGAAGCCTGATTTCATTTGCCGTTCGTTCTGCGGCGGTAAACGCGGTGTCGCACTCTGATGAGGCTGGAGCGATCACTCTTCCGGCAGCAGTCAGTGGCTCCTTTGAAACTGAGCAGGATGAGGACACCATTCGTTTCGCTGCGAAGGCAGGCGAGAAGTGGCAGATTAATGTGCTGGCCCATCGACTCGGCAGTAGCGCGGACCCCTCGATGATTGTTGAGCAGATTACGAAAGCGGACGACGGAACAGAAACGTACAAGCGACTGGCTCGTGAGGACGAAGGCAAGGTGAACCCGGGTGGTGGCAATCTACCGACGCTGACCACGGATCCAGCCTATCTGTTCACCGCTCCCGCTGACGGCGAGTATCGACTGCGACTGCGAGACCGTTTTGCTGCGTCACGAGGATCAGCTGACCTGACGTGGTCGGTCACCATTGATCCTCCGACAGCCGACTATCAGGTAGTTGTGTTTGACTCTTTTCCGTCTGTGGACGGCAAGCAGCCACCAGCAACAGGGTCGGTCAGCATTCGTCGTGGTGGTACCTACTATATTCCTGTTTACGCTTATCGGAGCGGTGGACATTCTGCAGAAATAAAACTGACCGTCGAAGGTCTGCCCAAAGGGGTGACCTGTGCACCGGCGAGCATTCTGCCAGGCCGTCAGGACTCGACACTTGTCTTTTCTGCCGCGCACGACGCTGCAGAGTCCGCTGCACCGGTCAGGATTACTGCGACGTCAGTCAATGGTGATCAGACGACTACGCGAACAGCTCGCGTTGCGACGCTGGTGCATGCAGGAGTCAATGGTTTGCCACGAACGGGTCGTGCTTCCAGCACACTTGTTGTTGGGGTCATGCGGGACGAACAGCCATTCCATGTTGAGCCTGGAATTGTCACTGCTGAGATGACTCAGGATCAGCAGCTTTTGATTCCATTAAAGCTGACGCGACGGGCGGGATTTGACAACAAAGTTGATATCGCGTTCGCCGGACAGCCGGGCAACGTTGATATTCCCAAGGTCGCGATTGAAAAGGGCAAAGACTCGGCTGTCGCTCGATTTTACTTTAAAGAGAACGCTGCCGTCGGACCGGCAACGCTGTTGATGTATGTGACTGGACAGGTGCCTTATCGACGACGTATCTGGCTCGTATCACAGGCTCAGGAGAAGGTCAAAGCAGCAACCGATCAGCTGGCGGCGACTCAGAAAAAACTGACCGATGCGAAGGCTGTTCAGGAAGCCGGAACGAAGAAGGTGGCTGAGCTGACAGCGATGCTGAAGACCTATGATGAGCAGCTCAAGGCTGAAATGACGGCCATGAAAACGGCGCAGCAGGAGCTCAATAAAGCAGTCGCCGGCAAGGTTGAGGCAACAAAGCAATTGCTCGCTCTTCAGGAGAAGCTCAAGGCCGTTTCTGCTCAGAAGACGGAAGACGTCGATGCCGCCATCAAGGCTGTCGAAGAAGCGACTGCGGCAGTTGTCGCTGCCACAAAGCCTGTGACCGACCTGAGTACGAAGCTGCAGACACTCAGCGGTCAGGTAGCCGCGAAGAAGAAACTTGTTGATCAGAAGGTTGCTCAGGTCAATTCTGCGAAAGCAGAGATGACCAAACAGCAGGTGACTGTTGAAAAAGCGAAGGCAGACGTCGTTGCCGCTGAGGCAAATGTAAAGGCCCGGGAGGCGGCGAAGAAAGCAGCTGATGAGGAAGTCAAAAAAGCCGAACTCGCAATAATAATTTCTCTTTTATCGCCAGGGATTCCAATGCTTTCTGCCGGTCAAGATTTCTTGCGAAGTAAAAGAGGTATCCGAAATACTTATCTGGAACCTGAGATTAACGCTCTTGACTATCAAAGATTGGAAAAGTTCAAAAATTTCTCCAGCAGAATAAGATCTGCTATCAGTTTTAGGCTGTCTAAAAAAGGTGAATTCACACGACCAAGGACAAGCAATGATAGTGTCTACAGAACTGGTGTAGTCAAAGGAAAGCTTTTTTCGCTTACTATCACGCCAAGAAATAATGATGAAGAATTTTTATTTTTGTGTAACCCGTGCAATGAA
>CAJWGB010000215.1 GCA_913031625.1 uncultured Planctomycetaceae bacterium
CAATTTTTTTGGCACGATAGGCAAGAGCTGCGCGCCCACTGCGAGCTGTTAAAACAATTGCAGAGGTTTCAACGCCAACATCGTGCGGGTCTTCGATCTCCGACGCGTCGGGGACGAGTACTACGTCGTCATGGAGTTCGTCGACGGTTCCCGTAACCTGCGTCAGCACTGCGATCCCCGCAACCTGTTACCGATGGAGCAGGTGGTTGCGTACATACGTGATTGCGCGCTGGCGCTTGAACACGCGCACGCAAATGGTGTGGTACATCGTGACATCAAACCCGCGAACATAATGCTGAACTCTGCTGGTGAGGTGAAGATTGTGGACTTTGGTATTGCGGATCGACAGCGCCCAGACGCCACGAAGTCCCGCAACCATTTTGGTTCGCCGCGTTATATGTCGCCAGAGCAGGCTATTCGCAGTCGAGATGCGGACAACCGTTCGGACATCTATTCACTTGGCTGCACACTGCACTTCCTGCTCACCGGGTCACCCGTCTACACGGGCGATACCATGATGGCTCGCCTTGTCGAGCATCGGGAGTCTCCGATCCCAACTCTGGAAGACCGAGTGCCGGGGACGCCCGCGGGGCTCGACGCAATCTTCCACCGGATGCTGGCTAAAAAGCCGGAGGAGCGTTACCAGAGCATGCAGGACCTGGTCACCGACCTTGATGCGCTGCTGATGGGACAGCAACTTGTCTTTGCCGAGCCTGTTGCCGAAGCAACCTCAGTTCTTGAAGAGCGACGCCGAACCCGCCGCCCGCAGTACGGACTCTGGATCGGAGTGTGTTCCTCGATTTTGATGTTTGCCTCGGCCGTAATTTTTGCACTGGCCACCGGCCTGGGCAAAGGAAACTCTGAGGGCAGGGCAGATGTTGCCGGAACAAGGATCCCCATTGGCGAAGGAGCCACCGGGGTCCGCGGAAGATCGCTTGACAGAATTAGCCAGGGGACCGGAAACAGTACTCACGGCTTTCCGTTGACGAAAGACGGCGCCGTCGAACTCACACGGCAGATCTTAGGTGCCCGGACAGACTACAACCGGAGAAAAAAGACTGCCGCCGTCATCCTTCCCACAACCGTCAACGAGAAGCACCTGCAGGCTCTGCAGGCTGAGGCGGAATCTCAGGGAGTAACTCTGACTCTTGCAGCACCGGGGGGAGCAACAGTCACCGGCATGCACGACTCAGCATTCAGTGTCGCCCCCGAAAAATCGCTCACCGCCCTGACGTTCACGGACTATGACATGTTGTTCGTGGTAGATGGCGATTTTAAGTCGCTTAACAGGGACATGGTGGACAAGCAGTGCCTCAAATCCCTGTACGAAACCTCTTACGGACAGCGATGTGTCGTGGCGGCGACCTCCAGGGATGCCTACAAACTGCTGATTGGGACTCGGGATGAAAAGGTCCGGAGAGATCTTCCAGACGGCGTCACCAATTCGATCACCAATGATGATCAACGGATTCTCTACACGGACGACTCCCAAAGCGTGGGAGCGTTACTGAAGGATGCCGTTCATCAACGGCGGTCATCCGTTCTCCCATATGTTGACAGAGCAACACGTGAAGCGTTCGGGCCCGGCCGCGCACTCATCCTGATCCCATTCGAAACCCCACCTGCCCAGCTGGCGTCATTCCTCAACATTCTCCGTGAGCACCATGTCTCGGTGACCATCATGTCGGACAAGTTTGATAAGCGTGCGTTGCCCAGCGGTCAGGAGGTGGTGATTGGAGACCTGCTTCGGATGGAGATCCTTCGCGACGTTCCCTTTACGTATAGATTTGACTACGTCTTCGTGTTTCCTGACAGGAAGATGGCATTGAAGAAACGTGCAAGTGGAAACCTGACGGATGTGATTTACAACTGTGTGCGAGATGGAGCAGTACTGGCAGGAATCTCCAGTGATTCCATGCCTGTGTTGAAACTGTATCCGCAGCTGGAATCAATCAGGTTTGGTCTGATGGACCACGGCATCAGATACGCGGAGAAATATGACAGGCACATCATCTACTCGGAAACGACATCAGAAGACGCTCTGAATGCCCTGTACCAGAAAGCATTTCACCGCCGAGGCGCTGCACTCAGCAATGCTCGCCAACAGTGATGCGCGTAGCTCACTGCGGGTAACGAACTGAACAACAGACCTGCATGATATGCATTCAGATCTTTACCTGAGCCGCGCGATTCTGAATTTCCTCAAGGCTGAAGAAGGCTCCAGTCCCTGACCCGGGACAGGACTCGCAGACTCGATTCCACTTGATTTCGCTGGTGAGATTGGAGTCCCAAAACGGCCACGTACGACATTGCGTCGGGCGGTGCGGATAGACCCTGCAGCCTCTCATTTCGTTATCAAAGAACGTGCAGTCACCGTTCTGGAACTCACGTAAAGACACTCGTCCCCGAACAAGTCGCGTGTGCATCAGCCGTACTTCTTCAATCGGCTTCTCAAGGTAGTCGGCGATCTCCTGAAGTTCCTCATCAGTGACCCAGACAACACCGGGTGCCCCCGTACAGCAGTCTCCACACTGAGAACACGTAAAATTCAGACCCTGAGCGTACCACGGGTCAGGGGCTTGAGTGCTGTCGCTCATGAACTTCTTACCTGGGATTCTGTTTAGCCGACTACCTGATGTCAGACACACTCACTGATTCGCGACCAATGCATACAGCAGAATCTGCCGCAACAGGAGCAAAGCTGGGCAGTTTCGCGACCGGCAGGACTGGTCATTTCGATTAGGATAGGCGCCGCGGTGTCAGATTTGATAGTCTGCATGCCGATGGAAAGACAAGCGAAACAATTTCTTTTAATTTGTCGCGACTGACTTCAATACACGTCGGCATGGAGGCCATGATGGGATTGGAGAAACTCAAACCGGAACTTGCAGAGTCAACTGTGCCTCTGCGCACCCAGATTCGCTGGCTCATACGCCGCGATATGGACTCAGTTCTGTCGATCGAGCGCTCCAGCTTTGAGTTCCCCTGGACGGAAGAGGAATTCCTCAGCTGCCTGCGGCAACGTAACTGTATTGGAACAGTTGCTGAAGTGGATCATGAGATCGTTGGATTCATGATTTACGAACTGCATCAGTCAATGCTCAGAATTCTGAACTTTGCAGTCAGTCCGGATGCCCGCCGCAAGGGAGTCGGCGGCCAGATGGTTCAGCGGCTGATCGACAAGCTCTCTCAGCAACGTCGTCGCGAGATCGTTCTGGAGGTCCGCGAAACAAACCTGTCGGCTCAACTGTTCTTTAAAGACTGCGGCTTTCAGGCACTCAAGGTTCTGCGAAACCACTACGACGACACGATGGAAGACGCATACTACATGCGATACTCCCTTTCGAACATCTCTCGCAAATTTATTGGGCATACCAACCGTCTTTCGGGACTTGACGCCGCATAGTGGTGCCACCGAATCGAACAGACGCCGCCTGATTCAGGTGGCGTTTTTTTGTGCGCTCTGTCTCTGTATCAGCAGGCTGGTGGCTCGCCATGCAGCAGTCCTTCCACGGCGATTTCGCAGGAGGCACTTCTGAAGTTGCTGCGATAATCGTGTCAATCGATACCGGATAATAATCCCGCCGCCGCGGGATGAAGTCGCGGGAGCAGGGCAAACCCCTTGTCGAATAGTCGCCGCCGTCCATATAATAGTGGACAAATGTTATATTGGATCTTAGTGTCCTTCGGGGGGTGTACTCCCGGGGGTCAACTCGCCGATCTATGTGAGTGGAACCTGCTTTTCCGAGTTAAACAGGAGCGATTCAATGCTGGACTTCAGTTTTGGTGAAACACGGAGAAATTGCGAAGGAACTTCCCGCCGCGACTTCATGCGGGTCGGCGGACTGGGACTCACGGGGCTGACGCTTGCCGGCGCTCTGCGTAATCAGGCAATGGCCAGCAGCGCTCGCTCTGAAAAGTCGGTTATCTGGTTGTGGCTTAGCGGAGGCCCAACTCACGTTGAAACCTTCGACCCCAAGATGACGGCTCCTGCCGAATACCGCAGCATGACGGGCGAAGTGAAAACAAACATTCCCGGTGTCACACTCGGGGGACACTTTGAAAAGATGGCTCAGGTTGCTGACCGGATGGCATTCGTTCGTTCATTCGCTCACACGAACAGCGGACACTCCGGAGGCACGCACTACATCATGACGGGCTATGACAATCGCCTGGCCGATAATGGTGCCGTCTCCAGTCGCCCGGGAATCGGATCGATTGTTTCACGTATGCGTGGGACCAATCACCCGAACACCGGCATTCCAACTTACATTCGACTCGGTGGCATTTTCGCAGATGGCCCCGCGTTCCTCGGCACGGCTTATGGACCATTTGACCCGGCCGGGGAAGCTCGCCGCAACATGTCACTGTCAGTCGACAAAATTCGCCTCGACAAACGCCGTGACATGCTGAAGGGAATCGACAATCTAAGACGTGACATCGATCGCAGGAAACTCATCAACGGGCTGGACTCCTTTGAAGAGCAGGCGTTTGACCTGATTCTCAGTCGTTCTCAGGAAGCATTCGACCTGAAATACGAGGACCCCCGCGTTGTAGATCGCTACGGGAAAGGCCTGGGCGAAAAACTGCTGCAGGCTCGCCGGCTCTGCGAGGCCGGCTGTGGTTTCGTCACCCTCAACTACGGGGGCTGGGACATGCACGGCAACCTTGAGACCTCCATGAGCACTCGCGGTCCGGAAGTTGACCGCGCCGTCGCAGCCCTGGTAGAAGACCTCAGCCAGAGAGGTCAGCTGGATGATGTCCTGCTGGTCATCAGTGGTGAATTCGGACGCACACCAAAGATCAACGGCAATGCAGGCCGAGACCACTGGGCTCCGCTCAGCACCCTTGCTCTTGCCGGCGGTGGACTGAAAATGGGCCAGGTAGTGGGTGAGTCTGCAGAGAAAGTAGACGTACCAAAATCTCGTCCCGTTACTCCTCAGGACCTGATGGCAACTGTCCTGTCCGTGATGAACATCGATCCTCGAACACAGTTCAACAACCAGGCAGGCCGTCCTGTCTATATGGTGGAGAATGGTCGACTGATTCCAGAGCTCGTCTGAGAGCTAAATTGATAGTGTGGCGTTCAAAGCACGGTCGCGGACCTGTGGTGGGGCTGTTTCATACACATCACAGTCCAGACATGGATTCCGTATCTGAGTAAAGGGCTGGCTCAACAGAGTCGCTATACTTCCCCGGAGAGCGTTTAAGACTCTGCTCGCCAGGGCGAACAGCGGTCTGAAGTACCACCAGTTTCCGGGTGCATTATGCACACTGCTCAACCGCGTCAGCCCCTGCTTTTGCGAATTGCTGAGAGAGTACGCGGCTATTACGCAGTCGCCTGGTATTTCATGATCTTTGGATGGCACCTGCTCGTACTGCCCCTCTTTGACTGGCGAGATTCGGATGAGCGATTTCGCCGGCGTGTTCAGTGTGCTGCTCGCAGAATGCTGAATTGCTTTCGTGTTCGCATTCGAACTCTCAACAGTGATGCCCTGCCTGAGACCGGCCCCGTGATCCTTGTTGCCAATCACGGCTCATGGTTCGATCAACTCAGCCTGCTGGCGGCCGTTGATCTGCCAATCGCATTTGTGGCCAATGAAAAGTACTTTCGCATGCCGATCCTTGGGCGGATTGCCCAACGACTGGGAGGTATTCCCACGGCAGGTGCTTGTGCAGCAGACGGGCGCCAGTCAACTCCGAACGGAACAGACGCAGGAACCACTGCATCCATTATGACCGGGTGCCAGCAGGCGTTGCAGAAGAACCGTTGTGTGCTGATCTATCCGGAAGGAACTCGTTCGGAGAAGCTACTTCCGTTTCGCCGCGGAGCAGCCGTACTCGGCCAGCAGACAGGGCTGCCGCTGCATCCCGTTGTCATCCACGGGGCCGCTGACATCCTTCCCCGAATGCAGCCGCTCTGGAAGGTGCGACCAGGAACAATCACTCTGCAGTTTCTCCCGACCATCCCGACAGACGATGGATCCGATTCGGAGACAATCACATCGCAACTCAGATCTACAATCGAAGCCGAACTTGAAACGGGCGCTGAAATCAACAATCAGCCGGCACAGCCGCCGCCCACCGATGTGATTGATGCACTTCAGCCATCGGATCCTGCAGGGATCTTCTACACTCTGCTCGCATCCGGACTCACAGCTGGTGGGATTGCTCTGTCAATCCAGGAATCATGGCTCGCCTGGGCGTGTGGGCAGTTGTTGCTCGCCATCACCATGATTCAGTGGTGGGCCATCCTGCATGAAGCAGGCCACAAAACGCTCTTTCGCAGCCGAGGAATGAACCGCTGGGTCGCGCATCTTGCAGGCTTCTGGTCCCTCATCCCAGGAGACTGCTGGCGATTGGTTCACGCACGACATCACTACTGGACGGGCTGGCAGGATCGGGACATGACAACAGAGACGCTGGTTCCGCGTCAACTGAAAGGGTACGAGCGACTCGTGATCAACAGTTGCTGGCTGCTCTGGATTCCGATGTTCGCGACTCTGTATCGCCTGAACAACTACTGGAATTATCCTCGCCTGCGCAAGCAGTTTGCGGATTCGGCGGATCAACGATTACTCAGGAACAACATTGTGATATATGGCATTTCATACGTCGCAATTGCCGTGGCCCTGGGTCCCATGCTGACACTGAAACTGCTGGGGGCAGCCATATTCATTACGCTGGCTCTCCAGGATCTGCTCGTTCTCAGTCAGCACACTCACATTCCCATGGAACTGGCGGAAGAACGAGAGATCCGCCCGTTTACTCCGGCACAGCAGGAAGTGTTTACGCGGTCCCTGCAGTTCCCGGCATGGTTCTCACGGTTGATCCTCCTGAACCTTGATGCACACGGCCTGCACCACATGTATCCCCGCGTGCCGGGCTATCGCCTGCATGCGCTGCAGGAACGCGACACACTGAATACAGTTCCGTGGTGGGCCTGGGTCATTGGTGCCAGGTCGACACCGGGGACAGTGTTATTGTTTCAGAACCGGGATCAGACTGGCTTCTACTACTAGAGCGTGCTGCAGCCGCTGTGAACGTCTCTCGTTCAGGCAAGGATGAGTCAGGCTGATCACCTGATGTGCAATCGAGGAAACTCGTTGCGTCTGCGAGCGGATCCGTCGTTGATCAGGAGACTTCATTCATCGTAGTTACATGTTGCCGCAATCAGCCTCGCTGCATGAAACCCGCCTAATTAGCGGAAGTGCGCAGGCACTCCGGCCAAACCACCCTCCGATTTCGAATCAATAACAACGGCTCCCACTCGTAAGATTGCTCGGCCGGGCAGCTTGCACTGCTCCGCTATGAAGCTGCCATGAGCTTGCCGAAGGCCGGTCATCAACGAGCAGCCAGACGGTGCATTTCGCCCGGACGCTCACGCGTCTCGGCTAACAGGAAGCAAGAGTGTCAGTCAGCTAACTGCACCAAAGTCAGGCGGTCGCCTCATCAGGTTCGCCTGGCGAAGTCACAGCCTCAGCGGCAGGCCCCTTTTCCCTCGCCTGATTCACGTCACTCAGACGAAACCCGGTTCTGAGGAACAGCAGCATTCCAACAGCGGTGACGGGAATCCACTGTGCCATATGATAGTAGATCGAAGCGGGAATGAAGACAGCACTGCCGGCATCGGAAAACAGCTTCAACACCATGTCAAAGCAAACATTAATGACGCCGAAGTAACCAGGTGTGGAGGGAATCGTGACACTGACGGCAACAGCAAACAGCAGGATTCCGGCAACCTGTGCATTGATGGTGACGTCAAACGCGTGCAGTGCCAGATAGATAATAACTCCGTTAAGGATCCACTGCAGCAGTGAAGTGAATCCGATACCGATCAGCAGTCGTACACTTCGCAGTGAGTTCAGGCCCTCGGCGCCTGTGGTCATCAGCGTGATGATCTTTCCGGACAGCCCGGCCGGCAGAAACGGAATGCGTCTGAGTACTGCTTCGATAAATGTCGAGACCGGCTTCGTCCAGATGATGTAGACGGCTGCGATCAACAGGAACGCAACCACCGCACCGGAGAACAGCCATGCCGCGTTCGTCAGTTCCGGAGGCATATCCTGTACGTTCATCGTCAGCAGACTGGCCATCAGAAGTGTCAGAATGGCGATAACATCAAACAGCCGTTCGAGAACAACCGTGGTCAGGATGGTCGCAGCGGGTAGCCCTGTTTGCCGAGAAAACACAAACACACGAACAAACTCGCCAAGGTGAGCTGGCAGGACATTGTTAAAGGCGAAGCCCGTCATCACCGACGGCGTGAGATCTCTCACGGGCCGAAAATCTCCAAAGGGCGTCAGTAGCAGTTTCCAGCGAACGGCTTTAATCCAGTAGAAGAGTACAAGTGCCGCCAGCATCAAAGGCAGCGTCTTATAGTCAGCATCAGTGAAAGCGTGCTTAACAAGATCGACGACTTCGCTGACAGGGCGTTTGCCACCGGATTCATCGTTCCGCATCTGGTCGACTGCCCACCACAGGCAGGCAAAGGTAACCAGGACTCCCGGAAGGACGCGGACCCATGTCTGCTTCAGCAAAGGCCTGCGGGATGCTGGTGCGGAATCGTTCATGCGGAAGTATTTCACAACAGGAGGTGTGCTCTCCTGTCATCGACAGTTGCTGAGGGTGTCCTGCAGAAACCTAAGCTCATGGTATGTATTGGGCAGAGGCGAACCGCCCGTTTTGAGGCGTGACATCTAATTGAGGCAGCCTGACCGTTGAAACCGTCACATCCCACCACGCCGTCAAGCGGTACCGTTTTGTATCTGTTTACGCGGCCCAAAACAGGACGCCCTTGCAGTGACACCGAAACTGTCGAAACTGATCGAAGAAAAACGAAGACCATGGAGCCGCGACGGTGATTGAAGAGAATCAACAGCACAAAATCCTTTTGGTGGAAGACGACGCATCGCTGGCATCGATGGTTGCGGACTTCCTCCGTCAGCGCAACTACGCGGTAACGATTGAAGGGCGTGGCGATGCTGCAGTCGATCGGATTCGCAGTGAGAATCCGGACGTAGTAATCCTGGACATCACACTTCCTGGCCTGGATGGCATTTCCGTCTGTCGGGCAGTTCGAAACGACTACCATGGCACCATCTTCATCCTGACCGCCCGCGGTGACGAGGTAGACGAGGTCGTCAGCCTTGAAGTAGGAGCGGATGACTACATGGCAAAACCAGTCAGGCCGCGTGCACTTCTCGCCCGACTGCAGATGCATCTCCGCAAGCACACAACGCCCGATCCTGCTCGGGAGAACCAGGAGCTCACAGCCGGATCCCTCATGATCGATCCGTCGCGGCGAGTTGTGGAAATCAGCGGTGAACAGGTACGGCTGACGACGGCAGAATTCGACCTGCTGTACCTGCTGGCAGAATCAGCCGGGCAGCCGATTAGTCGAAACGACATCTATGAACGCATCCATGGGATGCGGTATGATGGTCTGGACCGCAGTATTGATCTGCGGATTTCACGGCTCCGCAAGAAGCTGGGCGATGACCCCGCCGACCCGCAGCGCATTAAGTCTGTCCGTGGCGTTGGCTACATGCTTTCGATCGAGCGATGACCCGGCTATTCCTACTCTTCTATATCGGTGTGCTCACCGTCCTTGCGGCCGCATGGATCATTCACGGCCAGGTTTCCCAATGGCAATATGGAGGGGAACTGCAGAGGATTGTGGAAGGCACGCAGCGTGGCGGCGTCCGCATGGTTCAGGAACGCCTGGAAGAAGTTGAGGTTTCAGAACGAGGACAGGTCCTGCGTGAATTGAATGAGCACTTCGATTATCCGGTCACAACAATTTCGGCCAACGAAGTCCCTGACTATGTCCACGGTCGCCTTGATGGTGGTGCGGACCTTGTCGCGTATGGGCCGATTGTCTTCGCACCGTTGAGCGGTGGCATGCAGTTCGTCAGGCTCGGACCTTTTCCACAGTATAAGCACTACGAAGATTCCCTGGCCGGCGGGATGCGGTTGGCGGTGATGAAACTGCAGTCCGCTGAACCGGCCGAGCGTGCCGCTCTTCTCACGACACTCAGCGACGAGTTTGGCTACAACGTCAGCCTCATTGATGGAACCAGGCTGCCCGAATGGCAGAACTTCCGTTTTGCGCAAGGCGACGACATCGTGTTTATGCTCCGTGAATCTCAGGGGTACGTTCTGTCACCGCTGCCCGGCAGCGATGACGTTGTTCTGTTCGGCCCGTTTCCAAACTCAGAAGGCGCCGACCGACGCGTGTTCGCAACAACACTTGCCCTCGTTCTGGTCATGGCGGCCATTGCGATTGCGGCCATGCTGCGACCTATCGCGCGGCAGTTGAAGAGTATCGAGAAAGCGGCCCATGCCATCGCAGACGGTGACCTCAGTGCCCGGGTCGACACAAGTCGCGTCTCATCGGCACGCGCACTTGCGATGGCGTTTAACGAGATGGCAGGCAGAACGGAGTCACTCGTGCGAACGCAACGAGAACTGCTGCAGGCGGTTTCTCATGAACTCAGAACACCCTTGTCCAGAATGCGGTTCGCTATCGACCTGATTGATACGGCCGCCACTGAAGAAGAACGTCGGCAGCGACTGGACTCTCTGGACGCCAGCACTGAAGAACTCAACGCGCTGGTTGGAGAACTGCTGACGTACGTTCGAATGGAATCCGGTCAGGACGCGCCCACCACGGAGCAGGTCTCTCTGAACGGCACCGTGGAAACCATTCTCCCCGGTCTGATGGATGTTAATCCGAACCTAAACATTGTGGTGGATGACTCAGTGCAGACATCCGGCATGCTGGTAATCGCCGACCTGCGGGGACTCCAGCGTGTTCTCAGTAATCTGCTTTCCAACGCAGCACGATACGCCAGATCGGAAATCAGGGTCTCCTGCTCATCCATGGCGACACGGATGGTCATCGACATCGATGATGACGGCCCCGGTATTCCGGAACCCGACAGAAGCCGCGTGCTGGACCCATTTGTTCGACTGGGCACTGCAGAGGGCCCCGAAGGCGGCGTAGGGCTTGGCCTGGCAATCGTGCGACGAATTGTGAATCAGCACGGCGGTTCCGTGGAAGTCCTCGCCAGCGACCTTGGTGGAGCCCGAATTCGCACAACGTGGAATGCTGCTGTCGCTGACTCAGCCATAGCCATGGAACCTGTGAAGACATAAAACTGCCACATAACAATCGACTGCCGTGTCGCTGAGACACAGTCCTGTGTGGCTGCCTTGCTCTTGTGAGCCGAGATGCGTGAGCGTCCGGGCAGAGCGCACAGTCTGGTCGCTCGTTGATGCCCGAGGCCCTGGCCTTCGGCTATCCAGGCACAGCCTCATAGCGGAGCGGCGCAAGCCGCCCGGCCGAGCACGCTTACGAGTTGGCTGCCGAACGGGTCAGTTCGAGCCCGGAAGGTGGTTCGGCCGGAGTGCTTGCGCACTTCCGCTAATGAAAGGCA
>CAJWGB010000216.1 GCA_913031625.1 uncultured Planctomycetaceae bacterium
AAGGCATCGATCTCCTCGACTGACGGAGGCAGGTCGGTCAGATCGAATGTCACACGCCGCAACAGCCTCTCTTTTGAAGCCGCCGAGTTCTGAGCCAGTCCGGCAGCCTCCTGCCTGGCTACCACAAAACGGTCTATATTGTTGCGAA
This sequence comes from uncultured Planctomycetaceae bacterium, assembly GCA_913031625.1. Classification (GTDB taxonomy): domain Bacteria; phylum Planctomycetota; class Planctomycetia; order Planctomycetales; family Planctomycetaceae; genus Fuerstiella. Next base: position 149 of record CAJWGB010000216.1, read on the forward strand.
TCCACTCATTATTCCGCACAGCGGGAGGTTCTGGTGAGATGATCGGTTCAAATGCCCAGTGTCCCTCCCAGTTCGCCCCTTCTTTCACCCATTGGGTAAGTCGTCGCTTCTCGGCGTCACTTAGCTTGAGCCCCGAATCCGGCGGCGGCATCTGCACATCAGGGTCAGACGACAGGATCCTCGCTACGAGCTGGCTTTGATCTGGCTTTCCCGGAACCACCGCTCGCAAGGCCTCATCCGAAGCCAGCGGCGCCGCCAACCCCTTCTCTGAGTCCAGACGCAGGTCTGCCTGGCGGGTCTCAGCGTCCGGACCGTGACACAGAAAACACCGATCAGACAGGAGCGGCTTGATCTGAGCCCCAAAGTCAACTGGTTCATCTGCTGCAAGCGACGCCGCGAGTGAAACTAACAGAGCGAGCGACAGGATCCGGTGTGGTGGCATGGTGGCGCTGTATGAAGGATGAATCTTGACCCAATGATGTGGGTGCCGATTCTATCGGTAGCGCAGGAAGATGAAAACCACCTGCATTTCGGCAGGGGTATCAGGCATCGATGTCGTTCGTGGTCTTGCCGAGAGCAACGTCGAAGTTTGTGATCGACGGTATCAGCATCGCCACTACTCCAAATCCATAGGCGGCGCAGATCGCAAGGCATACGCCAAGAGACCCTCCCAGCAGAAACTCCGTAATCGCATAGAAGGACAGGAATGGAAGCGACACCGCCGTGATGGAAAGGGCAGACGACGGATTCTTATGCGTCAGCGATACGTAGAGTCCAATCCCGCCCATCCCAATAAAGACAATAAAGCTCTGCAGTTGCACCATGAACGTGGACCGGGCCTCAACGAGCAGCAACATGAAAACGAACATGCCGATGAACAGAAAGAACATCGTACCAAGGCTGTTGCCAATCGCGGAGCGTGAATTCTCATAGGTCAGGCCCGAATGCAGACCGAGCATCACCGAGAACAGACCCAGAACCACATAAGTGGCAACGACGTAAAAGAGGTTCTCGGCAGTCAGTCCTGTCGCATTGCCGTTCACCATCATCCAGATAATGAGGGCCACAGGCGCCAGGAACATTTCCCGAGCGTTCCAGACAGCGCCAGTTATCTTTCCGGTCATGAACTCCTTCGCACTGATGTCCGTTGCCAGCAGAATGTCCAGAGTATTGCTGTCCCTCTCGGTCGAAATCGACGTAACCGATTGAGCGTTGATCAGCAGAAGGCTGATAACGCCAATCGCCAGAAACGCGGCCGTTGGCGGAGAGACCATTCCCATGACCAGCGAACCCTCAGCCGGAGCACTGAACAGAATAAAGTAACCGATCAACGCAGTCAGAAGGATGTAGACTGACTTGATGACGACCACCTTTCGCCCATACCCGCTGGTAGCCATCTCCTTCCATGTGACAGGGTTGTCCCAAACGGCACGATGAGTTTTCCGTTCAGTGGTCTGAACTTCACCCTCTTCCTGGACGCTCTGACGCAGTGCCTGAGATGGATTCCAGACACGAAGTCGTGCCACGGTAAACACACTTAATCCGGTGGCCAGCAGCAACAGAACGAGGACTGACTCCATAGCTGAGACGCTGGCGATTCCACTGGAAACGCCGGACAACGGATCAAGCACATAGAATAATGCGCGGTATGGTGCCGCCCACCCGATCCATGTGCCGATGGCTGAGTCGCTGAACACAGCTGCCAGCCCTTCGGTGACAGCCACAAAGACGACCACTCCCAGAACACTGATGGCAAGAGTCTGAAATGTTTTCTCACGCCAGTACGCAACAAGGCAGCCCCACGCGCCGCTCAACAGCACTGAACTAACAATAATGGCTTCCACCCACAGGACCTGCTCCCATGTGACACCACCCAGCAATCGCAGCGCACAGAAAACAGGAATGGAAGCGGCAATCAGGACACCGACTACCAGCAAACTCGACAGGAGTTTGCCGTACGTCAGTTCCCGGCTGCGAATATCTGTCATCAGCAGCAGGATCAACGTCCGCCGGTCCTTTTCCTGAGCGATATTTGCGGCGGTGAACAAGGTTGCAAAGAACATCCCCAACGTCAGCTGCAGCAGGGAGAACAGGCCAAAGACAAGACTGCTGAAGGCCGCAGTGTCACCCGAGAAGCGAGTATCCTGAAACCCGACGGTCGCCTGACGCACGGTGTACATCAGGACCAACAGGATGCCGACATACCCCGACCGCATCAGGTAGTGGCGCAACCGTCTGGGAGCAGTCAACGCTTCACGGATGAAGATCGGGCCGGCGAACAAGAGCAACTCCCTGCTTGAATCAACCTGTAAGACTAGAGGCCACGAGCGAAGCGGTCACGAATCTGTGGAATCAGGCCCTGATTCTCTTCCCAGACCTTCTTCAGGGGGAAGTCCGCTGGCAATGCGGCATTCTCGCCTTCTTCTGCGTCATGTCCGTTACTGATGCGGATCTGCTGGTAGTAGAAGATTGCCAGCATCGCCTCTTCAAGGTACTCAACGTGCAGATGCAATCCTTTGTTTTCGTAACGGTCCATGATGGTCTGCATTCCCTGCATGGCATCCCAGAACAGGGATTCTGCTTTTGACGGCTTCACAACACCGTCACCGACCTCTTCTTCTGAGGTTTCAGCATTCGCCCATGCCTCTTTCGCGAGGCCAAGAGTCTTCCGGGTGGCAGCCATGTCCGGATCGTTCTCGCATTCCGCCAGAGCCTTCCAGAATGTGTAGTTGACAATCTCCTGATTGTGCTGGATGACGAGTCGCTGTCGTTCCGGATCAACTCCGTTCTCGGCCGCAAACTTCTCGACCTCTCCCTCGCCGTTCTCAAGTTTGTACTTGATGTTATAGAGACCGTAGAACTCGATGCCACCGTACTCCTTCGTCCATGCGGTGAGAGCATTGCCCCACTCATCGCTGGCTTCGTCAAAGCGTCCGTCTTCCTGCAGTGCACCTCCGTAATCTAGCAATGCACGTGACGGGCCCTGCTTGAAGATGAGGGGCGCCTTGCCGGTGATCCCGTACATGTCTGCTTTATCGTTTGCCTCCTGAAACCACTTCCGAGCCATCAGGAAGTTATCGATGGAATCAGGATTAATCACACTGTCCGCACCACCACTCCACTTATCCACGTCCGGGTCGTTGCGGAACCACTTGCGGAAGAATCGTTTCTCGTCTGACATGCCGAACTTGCGTCCCAGAAAGTCACCCACATTGTGGAACAGCAATGACGAGGTCTGATTTCGACTGGTGCCGGTTTGAAGGAACTTGACGCCTTCCTTGACCCAGAAGAATCGGTCAGCGGCCCGGTCCCATTCTCGCGAAACATTGAATGCCAGATTCCAGCCCTGGAACTCCCAGATCTTCACATAGTGGGGCTGCAGCTTAATGATGGATTCCACGGTCGATTTCAGTCGAGCCCAGTCTTTACGCTCCTGATACCTGACCGCCTCCATGTGGAGATAACCGGCCGCTGGTCCTCGCAGACCCAGAAGCACAAGATTGAGAGCAGCACTGGTGGCGTCGATCTCTCCCAGAGTCGCTTCGCCAAGGTCGTGCTCAATTCTCATGCGGGCAAGAGAGCCACCTGACTCTCGCTTGCCCTGCCCGAGATCGATGTCCTCGGAGACAGGAGCTCCAAGTAAAACGATCGGAACCAGCAGAACCAAAATGCCGACGGCATAGACGAGTTTGCGATTGCGTGCTGTGAGCTTGTTCATTTCGACTCCAGTTCCCTGAACTTCAGGTACGCGGATGCCATGAGAATTGAGGGAATGAGAAACCCGATGTAGGTCAACAGGGATGGCAGGACCGAGCTGTTCCACGGAACATCGAAGCCAGCCGAAAGATAAGAGGACCCATCCGTAAACGTTGAGAAGTTCGGAATGATGGCTTTTATGGACCCAAGGAATCCTTTGCCGACATTGTCGACCAGTTCGATTCCCTTCTGAGCAGTACGGCTCGCGTCAATTCCGGTCGATTCATTCTTGTGCTGTGCGATCATCACAGCAGACTCAATCATCCCCGTTCCCTTACGCTGCCCGCCGGTAATCTCATTAATCAGCACCTGCACCGAAGACTGGCCGATGATGAAGATCGTCAGCGTAAACACCAGAGAGACGGGGCCTTTGACGATACAGCTGGCCTGAACACCAATCACGATGATCACACCCAGCATCAGGGCAATGTTCAGAATCGCTTTTGCATAGGCTGTCGAGAAACTGGCATCATCAAGACGAATGAACAGTTCTGAACGAGCCATGCCAAGGTACATCATGTCGTCCAGACAGGCGACTTCCACTCGGAGGATATCCTGTTCTCCGCGGACGAGATCCTCGTAAATGTCGGCCTTCAGGGTCAGCCCCTGGGGAATGAGTTTCTCCTCATTGATCAGAGACCGAACAAAACGAAGCCAGCGGCGACCGTCAACAATGACAAGCTTGCCGTTCTGAATCTCCAGTGTCCCTGCATCCAGTTCTGACTCCAGTGCCTGTTCGATCTTCTCAGCGAGATTGTCAGCGTCTTCCGGCTCCATCCTGTCATTCGCTTCCAGCAACACGGGGGCGATCTCGGTGGTAATCCCACCGTCCTGGACAAGCCTTCCGGCCTCATTCATGTCGCCGATCACCTGAGCGAAAAATCGCGTGGCTCCTTCCTGATCAGGTGCATAGATCACCACTCTATTGTACGCCGTCTGGTCCTGTCCCTCATGAAACTCGGTCATGCGGAATGACTTCAGAGGAACTCGAATTGATGGCATCTCCTCAAACAGAGCTTCTCCGTCCTTCCGCAACTGGGCGGCAAGTTTGCGACACGGATCCGCGACGTCAGCACATGCAGCGGCACGGTCGCCGGACTGATCTCGATGAACTTCCCCAGCTTCGGTCGCCAGAACCTGGAACCTTGCAATCAAGTCCGCAAACTCAGACTTCACTCGCTTCAATTCAGGAACCGTCTGATTCAGGATCGCGTTCTCAAGATTCTGGAAGTCGACGTTGGGGAAGTCTGTCTCCGGTGCGGTTTCAAGAGCTTTCGCAATGGTATCCAGAATGTCAGCCGCAACTTCGAAGTCGCCTGCTCGCATCGCGTCCCCGAATGGTCGGAATGTCGTTCCGATGGACAGAGCGGCAAAGCATTCTGCCCGCAGGTCGTTTACGAGCGTGTACTGAACTTCGATTCCGTTCTCGATCGACTCGTCATCACCCTTGATCGTTCGAAACGCTTCAAAGCGGCTTTCCATTCGAAGTGTATCGCCGATCCTGTCGGGTGTGATTCCGGCGAAGTGCCAGACAGCGCGAGCGTCCGTGCTGCCCTGAACAAACGAGCGATACATCCACGGGTCACCAACATTGACACCCGACGTAGTTGGGAGTCCTTCGTTGTTGATGAACGTCAAACTTCCATATTGTGGCACGCGGCACTCAAGGGGGTTCTGCCCTGCTTCAGTCTCCGCGGCAGGATATTGCCGTTGAATCCAGATCAGGCCGGTCACCCCCATGACCAGCAGAAGCCCGAATGCCAGAGATGAAATGCCAATGATGCGGCCGATCACAATCTCGACTCGGCGTGCCGGTTTCGTCACCACGGTGTGCATTGACCGCAGTCGAATGTCTTCCGGAATACCCCAGCAACTCAGAAACAGAATGACGATGAAGACCAGATTGGTAATCACAGTCAGCATGAAGGTCACATGAAGCGACCGCTGCAGATCGACTCGTGTGCTGGCCTGGTTCAGATACCAGCCTCCCAGCATCAGGATTGGAGCAAACACGAGAAAGACAAACAGTGCCTTCCGCCGGACACACTCCTTCAAGGTCAGCACGGCCAACGCGTAGATTCTGCGAGGCGAGAGTGCCATCAGATCAGCCAGCCATGACTTCAGCCCCCCCATGAACGCTGCGGGTGCATTCTTGCTGGACCGAACAGCGCCCAACATGCCGAGACACATACCAATAATTGCGAGGATCAGAACCGGACGTAACCAGTTCATGAAGCCTGTACTAAACTGAAATGGTGTTGGATCGAAATCCATAACTCAGTTCCTGAGACGTTGTGCTGTGCTGAGACAATTCGAGAAACGGAGAAACGATCAGGCGTCAGATTTTTCTTCTGACGCTGCGCCTTCAGCTGCCGGCTGACCTTCAGGGTCTGCGCCCTGAGTTGCAGCCATCTCTTCAGCTGTGAATCGGCGTCCCGGTCGCTCGCCGCTCTCGCGGACAGTTCGCAGGAACAGTTCTTCAAGGTCTGCACGAGGTTTTTGGATCTTTGTGTTGCTCATGCCGTGCTTCTCGAGCACAGCATTGACTTCTGCCAGTCCCTCATCACTGAGGTTTCCGGTTCTGATCTCGGTTTCTTCACGCAGTTCAAGCAACTGGTCAACGCCGCCAAGTACTTTCAGTTCTCCCTGAAACAGTACCGCGATCCGGTCACTGACATCCTGCACGTCCGCCAGTTGGTGGCTGCAGAGTACCACCGTCTTGCCTTCATCTCGAAGTTTCAGAATCAGGTCCTTCATGTCACGCGTCCCGAGAGGGTCGAGACCACTCGTCGGCTCGTCCAGCAAAACGAGTTCCGGATCGTTGATGAGTGCCTGAGCGAGACCGATTCGGCGAGTCATCCCTTTGGAGTACTCCTTCAGTTGACGCTTGCGAGCGTCTTTGAGTCCGACACGCTCGATCAGCTTCTCAGCTCGCTCTTTGCGTTCGGCCGCAGGCATATCAAACAGACGACCATAAAAGTCGAGTGTCTCGTCTGCGTTCAGGAAGCGATAAAGGTAGGACTCTTCCGGCAGGTAGCCGATTCGCTCATTCTTGGAGACGTCTGACGCCTTGCACCCGAGAATGTCGATGCTGCCCGACGTTGGGAACAGCAGCCCAAGCAGCATTTTCATTGTGGTTGTCTTGCCTGAACCGTTTGGTCCCAGCAATCCAAATACCTCGCCCTTCTTAACATCCAGACTGAGGCTCTTGACGGCCCGGACCTTTTCTCGACCCCAGAAATCGCGGTACACCTTCGACAGGTTGCGAATTTCAATCACATTTTCAGGGTTCTGCATGTCTCTGTTCTTCACGATAATGAGCGAAAAAGCTGTTGTGGCAGGGATTTCCGTCGAGATGGAACCTCTGCGCATACTGCGTTACGCCACGCTTCCGCTCCCTGTTTGCGGAATTCAGGGAATTCAGAAAGCTCTGGCAGAGCAGCCCGAGGCCATCGCGATTCTCGCCGGAACAATCCCCCCAGCAGGTAGAAGTCTCCCTCTCTCCCGCTGCAGAGCACTCAGGGGCTCCGTGCATTCAGCGGAAGGCCGGCTACAATCAGTGCCGAAAGGCGACAGAATGCTCAGATTCTCGAATTCACTCCTGTTAATCGCAGCATTCCTGATCCCCACGGCGGCGATCGGGCAGCAAATGACAGTACGGGAGTGGACGTTTCAGGAAGCCCCCCGCGAAACTGCCCACGGAGCAGTCTCCATCACGGCAGATGGACTGCAGACGCCCAGATATCCGGAGTTTGCGGAGTCAAATCGGAGTCTCAATCTGGACGGAACGAGCTATCTCACCATTCCGGATCGTGCGGGTCCAGGCAGATCGTTCTTCGATTTTGACAACGGCGACTCCGTCACATTCGAGACATGGGTTCGACTGAACAAGCTGGGAGAGAACGCGTGCATCATCAGCAAAGGGCGGACCGGACGATCCGGCGAAAAGGCCTTTAATCAGAACTGGGCGTTTCGACTTCGCAAAACGGGTTCCGGTGCAGGCGTGAACTTCCTGTTTCGCAGCCGCGGATCTGAAGATGCTCCGGCCGAGTGGCACCGCTGGACGTCAAAGGGACGAATCGGGACAGGGGCACGCTGGCATCATGTCGCGCTGAGCTACACATTTGGCAAGCCGGAAACACTCACCGCCGTCATCGACGGAAAGAAAGTTTCCGGAAGTTGGGATATGGGTGGACCCACAGACCGGGCACCGATTGTCGACAACGATGATGTGATCATCGGGTCCACAATGACCGGGCTGCCAAACAACACTCTCAATGGCTCCATCGACAATTTACGGGTCCATCGTCGTATTGTGCCTCTGTCAGAATTGCTGTCACGCTACAGGTATTCACCACGGCCCACGACGCCCCCTCAGATTCCTCCCGGGAAGGTCGTTGTGGAGTTGTATGACGGGTTTGGGTCGCCGAATGCGTTGCCCGAAGAAACCGACGCGCCACAACTCACATGGCACCAGAACCATCTGGCTTTCGCGAGGATGCCACAGAACTATGACAGTTGGGGGATTCGCTCCGGGTGGAGCGGCACGATTCTCGTCAGAGCGTGGGCCGATCTGGAGTTGCCAGCGGGCCGCCATAGTCTGCTTGTGAGATCACGCGGGCTCTCACGTGTCTGGATCGATGGCAAAGAAGTCCTCGCCACGTCGGCTCAGCGAAAATACGGAGGCGCCCATCAGGAAGTGCCGGAGATTCCCGAGGTCCCTCTTCCCGGTATGCGGCCTGCAGCAATGAGTGACGGTGAGGCCCTCTGTGAGTTCGACTCTGATGGAAAGGTGCATCGAGTACGCTGGGATATGCTTGTTGGCGGACCGGCCTTTCGAAGGGAGTTTGGAGAGAACTGCGTTGCAGTGTCACACGACGGTAACATGTTCCACCTTGCGGGATCCGGACCGTCGTTTCCGTTGACGGATCAGGGGTGGCAGGCATTTCGCGTCGATGCCGACAACACCGTACGTGCCAGCGACACTCAACGACGTCGTCGGGCGGCGACCAGTCAGAATGAAGTTTGGAATCAACGCCACAGGTGGGCCCGATCCAATCTCATGAAGAGAGCACAAACGGCGGCGATCGATGAACTCATTGCTGGAAGCCAGCCTCGCCATGCTGAACACAATGTCCATCCCGCGGAGAAGGTGGAATTCTACGACCGGAAAATTGCCCCGATCCTGAATGAACACTGTGGCCGCTGCCACATCGATCGCCAACGTGGGGGACTCCTGTTATCGCGGCACGCACACCTGCTTGCAGGCGGTGAATCAGGGACACCTGCTGTTATTCCAGGCAAGCCCGAAGAAAGTCTGTTGATTCAGCTCATCAAAGCATCGAAGGACGAAGGGCGAATGCCGCCCCGCGGTGATGGAGTCAGCCCGGAGGAAGTCAGGCTGCTGGAGAAGTGGATTATGGAGGGAACTGCCATGCCGGTTCCCTCTGAAGCTCCGAGAATGGCAGCCTCCAGAGCCGATGACCTCAGATTTCTTCGACGTGTCAGCCTGCTCACGATTGGAGTACCACCAACTCTCGAAGAGGTCAGGGAATACCTGAACACGCAGGAGGACAAACGCAGACAGACTGCAATCGATCGCCTCGTTGATGATCCCCGCTGGGCAGACAATCGTGTCGGCTACTGGCAGGACACACTCGCCGAAAACCCAAATCTGCTCAAGCCTACGTTAAACAACACTGGACCGTTTCGATGGTGGATCCACGAGGCGCTTGTTGACAACAAAGCGGCCGACCGGTTCGCGACTGAGTTGATCATGATGCGCGGCAGCGAGTGGTATGGAGGCTCCGCAGGTTTCGGAATCGCATCTCAGAACGACGTTCCGATGGCCGCCAAGGCCCATGTCATCGGTACCGCATTTCTGGGCGTCAACCTGAAGTGCGCTCGCTGTCACGATGCACCTTACCATCGCTGGAAGCAATCGGACCTGTTTGAGATGGCTGCCATGCTGGACAGAAAGCAAATCACACTTCCGGCGAGCAGTACCGTTCCCGTCGCGTTCTTCGAAAAAAGGGAGCGGGAGTCGTTGATTGAGGTTTCCCTAAAGCCACCTGCAAAACTGAGTCCTCGCTTTCCCTTTGAAGACCTTCTTCACGGTGCCGACAGCAAACCTCCTGAACCCGAGGATTCCCGCGAGCGACTGGCGTTCCAGATCACAACCAGTCGACGGTTTGCAGAGGTGATCGCGAATCGGGAGTGGAAGTGGTTCATGGGAGAAGGAATCGTTGAACCCGTCGACGACTGGGCGGACAACCCGGCCTCCAATCCAATTCTTCTCGGCGGGTTGGCAGATATGCTGATTCAGAACAATTACGATCTCCGTGCGTTTGCAACTGCAATCCTTAAATCAAACACCTTTCAATCCAGACTGGTGGCTCGTCGCATGACGGCCGAACAGGTGGTCGACTCTGCATTTCACGTCTCGGGCAGGTCAATGCAAACAGAGCAACTGACACTCGATGTTGAGGGCGCACAGGCAGCCAGTCGGTTCCTTAACTTTGGCTACCCCAGGCGGGCGTGGGAGTTCACAACCCTGGCAAACGAACGAGACAGACCCAGTATCGCACTTCCAGCCGTCCAGACAGTTGTTGATGTTCTTAAAGCATTCGGTTGGCGAGACTCGCGACCGGAACCGCTCACTGACCGTCGACAGGATCCGGACCTGGTGCAGCCGGGCAGCCTGGCGAACGGAACTCTTGGACTCTGGCTCACCACCTTGACCGACGACAGTGAGCTCACACAGTTCCTTGTTAACGCAGAAGACGTTGATCAGGTTGTAGATTCGCTCTTTCTGAAATTCCTGACACGGTTTCCAACTCCATCTGAACGGGAACGATTTCGAGATCTCCTGTCATCAGATTTCGACGACCGCGCGGTTGCCGAGTCCGACTGGGGAACACCGCATCAAAAAAGACGTTTTCGGTCAGTCTCATGGTCGAATCACCTGAGCCCTGATGCCAACGTGATTCGTATTCAGCAGCAGCAGGAACTCAGGGATGGGCCCCCGCCGACTCGCTACCTGGAACCTGAGTGGCGGGAGCGGGCGGAAGACGCCATTTGGAGTCTGTTGAACAGTCCTGAAATGATCATGATTCCGTAATCAGGATTCCCTCAGCAGCAATATCTCTGGTTGTGCAGCAACCGGAAGCCTCCGCATCTGCACACGGATGTCTGAAGTTTCTGGTCGACCGGTTCCGGCAGGCCTGATCCTGAACAGCATTGTGGCCATTGGCCTCGGTGCGAGTCTGCCGCAGAAGTCCAACAGGAACTCACGACGACTGATGTACGAGTCGTTCGATGAAATTACGTCCTGGGTGACCTTCCGGCTGAATCTGGTTCCGCTCTGCCTGCCACATCAGTTGGTTCTGGTGACCGTGCCCAGCAATGAATCTATTTCTCCCCGCTGAGGCATGGCCGGTTGC
>CAJWGB010000217.1 GCA_913031625.1 uncultured Planctomycetaceae bacterium
AGGAGTTACTCCTGGCGTCGGTTGCTCCGTGCGAGCCGGCTCCCTGGCTTCCGCTGGTTGAGGCCGGACCGGATGGCCGGCCGCTGGAGGAACAACTGGCCGAGATTCTGGGTGAACTGGCGGATTTCTTTGTGGACATTGCTCGACGGGTGTCTGTACTGAGGTTTAGCGGAGTGGAGCCGAAAGAGCTGATGAATCGTTTCGACGAACCACCTCCACTTGTGGAGATCAGGACGCTCGCCGGCTGGCTGCAGCGATCTGTTGATCAGGGCCTGATTCGACTGACCGACGGGAGCGCGATGGCGATGCTGATGCTGACATCGATGCATGGCCCGGCCATGCTGACAGACATGCTGGGGCAGCATCCCACCGGGCACTCGCGCGACGAATATGTGACATTTATGGTAGAGACATTGATGCAGGGACTGAGACCGGACGGGGCAGAATCATGAATCGATGGCTTGCGGTAATCATCTCGGTGCTGATGGTTGGTGGCGGTGTTGCCGGTCTGATGAAACTGGGAGTAAAGCCTGAAGTTGAAGCAAAAGACGAAAGCTCTGATGAGGTGACACTCGTAAAGACAGAACCTGCGATCGAGTGGACTGAAGGATTCGATCTGGTCGTTGACGGCGAAGCTTCGTCCCGCAGGGTTGTCAGTATTGGAACGGAAGTTGAAGGCAAGATCCTTCGACGCCTGAAACGCAGCGGGAACTTCGTCCGCGAGGGCGATCTTCTCTATGAGGTGGATTCCAGCAGATATGCTCTGGATGTCCGCCGACTTGACGCACAGTTGCGACAGGCCGATGCAGAGCTCTGTGCCATTGACGTAGAGATCAAAAACACCGAGGCACTGCTGGAACTCGCGGAAAAAGACGCGGCTATCCAGAGCAGGCAGGTAATGCGGCTTACTGACCTCAGGGCACAACAGGCAACGGATGACGTGACGCTGGAAGCGGCCCAGGTGCGCGAGCTGACCGCCCAGAATACAGTGCAGACTCTCAGGAACAGCATCGCCTCGTTCAGGCAGCAGGAGAAGACGAAGACAGCCGCAAAGGACCTCGTTCAGGCTCAGCTTGAACGGGCAGAGCTGGATGTCGAACGCTGTCAGATTAAAGCGACAGTGACAGGACGAATTGCGGACGATCTCGTGGAAGAGGGGGACTTTGTTAAGCAGGGGCAGATCCTTGTTCGAATCAGCGACAATTCTCAGATGGAGGTGAAGTGCTTCCTGAAGCCGGATGAAGCGTTAGCCATTCTCACTCAGAGCGGGCGAGAGGATCTTGAACCCATCCACGAAGAGGTCCGGGTTGACGACCCGGTTTCTTTTCCCAGAGTCCCGTGTGTCGTTAGCTTTGAATTTGGAGAGTATGTCTTCGAATGGGACGGATTTATTGACCGACTGGAAGGAACAGGAATCGATCGAGAGACGCGCACCGTGCCATGTCGGGTTGTTGTGCCACAACCCAATCAACTTCGGTTAAGTGAATCTGACGATTCGAAGTCAAAGATTGAGTTCAAATCACTTCTGAGCGGAATGTTTGTCAAAGTGACGATGCCCATGAAAACAGGGCCACTTGTTGAACTTCCACTCTCAGCAATCCGCCAGGGCAGCCAGGTCTGGGTTCGGGAGGATGATGAGTTGTTGGTCCATCGGGTGAAGGTGGTGCATGTCAATGGTGATCGGGCACGCATTGAGGAAGACCCCGTCGCCGCGGGTGATCGTGTTGTCGTGTCACCACTTGTCTCGGTGAAGAACAACATGAAGGTCGCAGAGGATCCGGGGGCCGGAGAATGAAACAGCTCATCGCATGGGCCATTCGCCAGTCTCCGGCCATGAACACCATCATGGTGGCCGTTCTTAGTGTTGGAATCATGGCGGGATTCGCGCTGCGGCGTGAGGAGTTTCCGCAATTCGACCTTGAGATTGTCCTTGTCTCTGTCCCTTACCCGGGGGCCAGTCCGGAAGAAGTGGAACGGGGAATCTGCCAGAAGATTGAAGAGGCTGTCCGAGCGGTCGACGGCGTTAAGAAAGTGACTTCCATCGCCGGTGAAGGAGCGGGCAACGTAGTCATTGAGATCAAAGCAGATGTGCCCAGTGTGCAGAAGGTCCTGAATGAGATTCAGTCTGAGATCGATCGAATTCCAAGCTTCCCTGATCTTGCCGAAGAGCCCGATGTTCAACAGGTGACTTTCCGCAATCCTGCGATCACCGTCGGCATTGTGGAAACGCGGGAATCAGAGACCGTTGACGCGGAAGTACAGCTGCGAAACCAGGCCGAGAAAGTCCGAGATGATCTGTTGCAGATTCCTCAGATCTCAGTCGCGGACATCCTTGGTGAACGGCAGTACCAGATCGATGTCGAGATTCCCGAGAGTACGCTTCGGCAATATGGTCTGTCGCTGACAGATGTCGCTCGACAGTTAAGACTGCGGAACCTCGAGTTGCCGGGCGGTACGATCAAAGACAAGCGAGGAACATTTTTGCTTCGCGGCAAAAATAAGCGCACGACGGGTGCGGAGATTGCCGCCATTCCTCTGATTACTCGAGCAGATGGTGTTGTCCTGACGGTTAATGATCTCGGTACGGTCAGCGACGAGTTTGTGGACACCGTCTCCATTAGCCGTATCAACGGCAAGAGAGGCCTGGGAGTCTCTGTGAAAGCGGCCGCGCGAGAAGACCTGCTGGCGATGGTGGCTTCAGTCCGAGAATACGTCGACCAGACCAGGTTGCCTCCGGGCTATGAGTTTGTGATCTGGGGGGACTCAGCTGTCAATGTGGAAGACCGTCTCGATCTGCTGATCCGGAATGGTCGCCAGGGGCTGATTCTGGTGTTCATCGTACTTGCTCTGTTTCTGGAGTTTCGACTGGCGTTCTGGGTGGCACTCGGGATCCCGATTTCGGTCCTTGGAGCGTGTGCCGTGCTCTGGCAGTTTGATCAGACACTGAACATGCTGTCGATGTTTGCCTTTCTGATTGCGCTGGGAATTGTCGTCGATGACGCGATTGTGATTGGTGAGAACATCTATGCGCATCGCGAACAGGGTAAGTCGTTCCTGCAGGCTGCCATCGATGGTACGGTCGAGGTTGTTCCTTCTGTGGCCACTTCGATTGTCACAACTGTTTTTGCATTCATGCCCATGTTCTTCGTGACGGGAGTGATGGGGAAATTTTTTGCCGTGCTGCCACTGGCTGTGATTGCGATGCTGATCATTTCCCTGATCGAAAGCACATTCATCCTGCCGTGCCATCTGGCTCATGGAAAGAAGGAACCGTTCTTTCTGACGGCTGGTCTGAATCGGGTGACAAACCGAATTCTTGATCTTCTGATCAGCAGGTTCTACACGCCGTTGGTGAAGTTCTGCGTCAATAACACGCTGGTGGCAATGAGTTCTGCGATCACCATTGTGCTGCTTTCCATGATTCTGGTTCTCAACGGCACCGTGCCGCGGATCTTCTTTCCCAAACTGGATGCTCCGGAAGTGATCTGCAACGTGATCTTCCCGGATGGAACCCCCAGCCAGGTGACCGCTGACGCGACTCAGCGGATTGAGGATGCAATCAACAGCATTAATGAAGAAGAGGCTGCGAAGGGGAATCAACTGGTCCAGGTTGTTCACCGAATGGTGGGGACGGCTCAGCTCAGCGATGGCCCTGGAGGCGGTGAAAGTGCGAACGGCGGGCACGCCGGCAAGGTGCATGTACAGCTGGTTCCAAATACAGACCGTGATATCACGAGCCAGAAGGTCACCGAAATGTGGCGAAAACGCGTTGGCAGAATCGCGGGAGTCGAAACGATTACGTTTGGCTCGAAGAATCGTGGCCCCGGTGGAAAGCCGATCGAGTTCAAGCTGCTGGCGTCTTCGGAACACATGGTCGAACTCGAGGATGCCGTCGAAGAAGCGAAGGCCAAGCTTAAAGAGTTCAAGGGAGTCTTCGATGTGTCCGACGATTCTCGTCCGGGTAAACGAGAGATCCAGCTGACTGAAAAGAAGAACGGAGTGGCTCTGGGTGTTCCTCTTGATCGAATCGCTCGCACGGTTCGCGCATCGTATTACGGCGAAGAAGTCATGCGACTGCAGCGCGGGCGGCATGAAGTGAAGCTGATGGTCCGTTATCCAGAACGAGATCGTGACGCACTCTCGGGATTCGAAGATATTCGCGTGGACAGCGGAGACGGTGTTCAGCGGCCGATTGGACAGATTGCTGACGTCAAGTTCGCTCGCGGATACTCCGAGATCAATCGCATCGACCAGAAGCGTTCCATAACTGTTTCTGCGGATATCAATGAAGAGGAGGCGAATGCGCGTGAGATCATCGCTTCACTGCAGGGGGATCCTGCCCGGGATAAAGATCCTGCGTTTATTCCGGCACTGCTGCAAAAGTATCCCAATGTGCGAATTCGCTGGGAGGGGCAGCAGGAGCAGGATACCGAGAGTGTGAACAGTCTGATGGTTGGGTTGGGTGTTGCCATGCTCGCCACATTTGTGTTGCTCACGGTGGAATTCAACTCGTACGGTCAGCCGCTGGTTGTGATGGGAGTGATTCCGTTTGGCATCGTCGGGGCGATCTGGGGACATGCCATTATGGGGCTGCCACTCACACTGTTCAGCATGCTGGGACTGGTGGCATTGACGGGTGTGGTGGTTAACGATTCGATTGTTCTTGTCGATTTCATCAACGCCAGGGTGAAGGCGGGCCTACCGCTGGGTGAAGCAGTCGTGGAGGCCGGTCAGCGCAGGTTCCGTCCTGTACTTCTGACCTCTTTGACGACTGTTGCCGGTCTCCTGCCAATTCTTATGGAGACTTCCTTTCAGGCTCAGCTGGTGATTCCTATGGCGACCAGTCTCTGTTTTGGTCTGATGCTGTCCACGCTTCTGGTCCTTGTTCTGGTGCCCGTCTTCTACACAATCTATGGCAGACTGTTTGGGACTCATGCGGTGACCGCAGAAGTTCGCGGAGGGGAACCCGGTCACATGACTTCGGCGCCAGTCATGAATGCGGAACCGTGATCCGGATCTGCCACAGCCGTTCAACGCTGCCGTCCATTGCGATTGTTGCTGCCGTCGCCAGGCGACAGAGTGCCCTGGGCTTCACTCTGTGCTCTCTGCGGGGTGAGCCGGACTGGCAGGCTGGAATCGCGGCATTCGCAGGCATTGATTCTTCGGAACCCTGAAATTTTGCGAATCAGTTGGCGGATTGGACACGAATATTGCGTGTTCACTGTAGGGAAGCATTGTGAAGCACTTGGTCCGAGAGAAAACTCAGACATAATTGGCTTCATGAGTGGTCTGTTTTCCTGACGTCTCGCTTAAGCCCTTCGAATCGTTCCCTCATTCCGTTCGCCCGTGATTGCTTCACTTGAAAAGCTGAAACGCATCAAAGCTCGACTTTCGGGTCAGGGGCACGAAACGGCTGATGAACCATATGAGGTTGAGTGTCAGTGTGGGGAAATGATTCGTGGTAAACGTCGCCATTCGTGGATTGAATCCCGGTGTGACTCCTGCGGGCAGACACACTTTATCCTGCCTGTGAATCCATACCCCAGCACTGAGAGTGTGCCCAGCGAAGTGCTGGTTGGGCGTTTTTCGGACAGGCTCAAGGTTGTGGTGTCTGAGCTGTTTCCATCCAAACAGCCAAAGACAGCCGCTGAACGAACGGCAAAGAAACGAAAGAAGGCACGGCCTCGGGCGACCTACCTTGAGCCGGAACCTGATGTTCAGTCGGATCATGAATCAGACGACTACTCGGGCGATTTTGCTCCGGAGCCGGAGGACATGCCCGTAAAGTCCGTGGAAGCAAAGGCTCGCGCGGTACAGCTGGAGAGTACGGCAGGGACAGGAGAGCCTGTCGGGTCACCTGTCCTGTCTATGCCCTCCCTGCCAAAAATTGATGTCGTTGGAGGCCTCAAACGGGTCTTCACACCGTTTCGATTGTTGCTGATCGCAGGAGCTGTTGTCGTTTGGTTTACGGTGGGCGCGGTGATCAGCAAGCAGGAAACGCGGGCCGCTCATCAGGTTTGGCTGGACGCCGAAGAGGCGATCCAGGAACAGCTGAAATCGGAAGACATGATGAGTCTCCGAGATGTGCTGACGGAGACTCTGGCCGCAGCAGAGACTCTGGAACTCACCGACAGCGACTGGCGAACAAGGTCGAATCTGCTTGGCGAAACACACGCTGTTCTTGAATTGTCCAACCACAGTCTGCTGGATGCGTTCGCGACTGCTTATCCCGATGGTCAGTTCGATCTCACAGGAACGAAGTCGGTTGAGGCACTGGTTGGGGACGTGTTTGTGTTTGATACGTGGGTGACATGTCACGAAGACAATTATTACACGCTCGACCTGCCTCTGGCGTCCGGCAGTCACCGCGTTAATGTCTACCTTCCTTATTCGGCCATTACGGGGCTGGGTGGCAGTGATGGTCGAGCGATCTTTGCAGCTCGTATCAAACATGTGAAATCGCCGTATGCGTCTCCGTACCAGTGGCACATCCTGCTTGATCCGGAATCAGTTTACCTCTTCACGTCGGACGTGCATTGTCGGCAGGTGGGCCTGGATCCGGACAGCTATCCGGACGTAAGAGCGATTATTGACGGCCAGCGAGACTTTGTGGCGCAGTCTCCTGACTGGGCAGCCCGAGGGGACCGTGTTTCCTGGCCACAGGCCTTCGCAAACATGAAGGAGGGTCAGGAATGAGTCATGCTTCTGTGGTCTCGATTATCGCGAGCTTTCTTCTTTGCGGGGCTTCCGCATGTCAAGCGCAGGAAACCGATTCGCTTACTGTTCGCGAGATGGTCGCCCAAAAGAACGATTGGGATAAATGGGCTCAATCAAAGAAGTTGCTGAGGATTTCGGGTCGGTTTGGAGGTAGGGTCGGTCGGCAGTTGCGACTGGATCGGCTGAACGTTCAGATTCTGCCTTCACGCACAACTCTGTTGCCACTCAATCTGACGGCTGACCAGCGTCTGTCGGTGAAAGGTGTTTTGCGGAAGGAAGGGACGCGCTATTTTCTTGATGCAACGGGAGTCTCTGCCGGACCGACGGATATCGCCCGACTCGTAGCACTTGCAGCTCGCGTCGACCCACGAAAACCGTCCGAGCTGTACGAACTGGCTGACAGTTATCGAGAGCTGGCAAAGTTTTACGAGGATAAGCAGGTACAGGCTCAAATTGACGAGATGTACTCAAACGCATTCGCGCTTCAACGCAAGCTGGCACGTGGGAATGAAGACCAGCTGCTCGATTTGCTCAAGCGAGGTAAACAGCTTGAGGCTGACCCTGACCTGCTGCAGGCGATTCAGTTTGAAGCGCTGGTCACTCGCTGGAAGGCCGAGCCCAACGACAGTGGCATGTTGCAACGAATCAAGGACGCGTTGAAGGGGTGGGAAGAGCCGGCTCGGTTCAGTAGTGAATCTGCTGAGAAGCAGTTCATGAAAGAAATGATTCAGGAGTACGAGGACGCGAATGCTGCGACTCGCCAGGTTATGGAACGACGATTCTTCCGCGCTGTTCGGCTGCCGGAGATTCTCAAACAGTTGAACAAGGACGGCAGTAACGGAAACAGCATTTCCACTCAAATCAAACAGGAACTTCCGGAAGAAGAGGCCGAGATTGAACGTACTTCTTTGATGTATGTGCAATGGAGACTCAAGCAGACTCCGGAACTTTCGCGACGACAGCTGGAGGAGCTCCACCGACTCCTTCGTGAAAATGGGCGCGAGTCAGAATTCGCGTTACCGCTCGAAACATGGCTCCGAGCCCAGGCTGAACGGCTGAAGCAGGACACGCTGAATAATCTGCTTTTGCTGTCTGAGGAATTCCTGTTTGCCTTCGATCGGTGGAAGAATCCTCGTCACAAAGATCGAGCTGTCGAGCTCCTCAAGACAGCATGGTCCAAAGCAGATCTGTCTGCTCCGGAAGTTGCTGAGGGGATTCTTGTCCAACTGAAGCAACTGGGGCATCAGCGTCTGAAGGATCGCTGGCTGACCACCGATGCAATCAGCAGCCTGCCACGAAATGACGTGGATCTCGCGATGAGGGAGGGACGCGTTGTGGCCGGAATGACGGCCAAACAGATCACCAATACGCTTGGCGAGCCTTCCCGCAGAATGCGAATCATCTCCGCACGCGGCGTTCATGAAGTTTGGGTTTTTCGGGAAGCTGGTTCGACGGCCGTGACCGTTCATCTTGAGCGAGAACGGCATCGCAAAGAGCTGAAGGCGCGACTCGTAACGACGACGACTCAGTAGCCGTCCAATGCGCAGGACATTCAAATCGGCTCTCCATTCGATTGTGGACTATGTCTTTCCATGGGAGTGCATTTTCTGCCAAACGAGGTGCCGGCCGGACGACGTACAGTCTCGTCCTGTTTGCTGTTCCTGCCATGATCTGTTGGTTCCGTCACTGCCGTCTTCGTGTCCCCGCTGCGGTGCCAGCGTTGGTCCGCATACAGACACGTCACAGGGCTGTATCCACTGTCGTGGCCGTCGGCTGCACTTTGATTCAGTCACGTGCCTGAGCATGTATGACGAAGCGCTCAGAAAGGCTGTTCTGCAGGCAAAGTGGTCCTGGTCGTCATCATCAATTTCTGTCCTTGCGCAGTTGATGGCATTAGCGCGTGCAGAGCAGCTGACCCGCGTTGAGGCTGACCTCGTCGTCCCCATCCCTCAGGCATGGGATCGCAGATTGATGCGCCACTACAATCCGGCAGAGGTTATCGCACACGTGCTGGGGCGGTCGCTGGGCGTTCGTGTGGCTCGCAATCTTCTCAGACGAAAACGACGAGTGAGTCTGCAGAAACGGGTATCGCTGCAGCGAAGATTTGCCAATCAAAAAGACTCGTTTCGAGTGAGGCGTGCTGCGACGGCCAAAGGAAAGCGAATCCTGCTCGTCGATGACGTTTTGACAACCGGTGCAACCTGTAGTGAAGCGTCGCACGCTTTGAAGCAGGCAGGAGCCGCGGCATGCACGGTTGCTGTCCTCGGAAGAGTTCTTGGGACGCGTTAGTCAAGACAGCGACAAGTCTCGGGCAGCCCAGGTTCCTTCCCGAGACTGGTAGACGCCTGCATCATTTGCTGCATCTTGAGTTTTGCATTCCTGATGCGGCCAATCACTTTGCCCTGTGGCTTTGGTGCAGGTGGACCTTCGCCGGCTCGCCGTGTTCAGGTGTAGACGAACTGGACCGCGCAATAGAATACAGTCAGAAGGCGTGGCATAATGGAAGTCCGGCAGGGAGGACAGAGTTGCAGAGAATTCGCACAGACGTCCACCGCTGTGCGAGTTGCTGACATCGAGTGAACTCGGAGTTGTTTTCTACTGAATCCCACCGATTCTAATGCTTTCGAAGCTACTTCAAACCGCGATTGGGCTGTCTTGCTCTGCTCTGGTGGGGTGTCCGCCGCTTCAGGCTGCTGGACCTCCGGAATTTGCTGCCCAAATCCGTCCGTTGCTGGCCGCACATTGTTTTGAATGCCATGGCCCAGATTCCGCGACGCGCAAAGCACAGTTAAGACTTGATCAGAAGAATCTGAGTAACGGTTCCGGGCTGAAAGATGTTGTAGATACGGCGGATCCTTCCCGGAGCAGACTGCTTCAGCGAGTACTATCCACCGATCCGGAAACCCGGATGCCGCCACCCGGAAGAGAGCGGCTTAGCGGCAGCGAGATTGAAATACTGCAGCAATGGGTCAGAAATGGCGCTGTGACCGGTAAGCATTGGGCGTTTGTGGCTCCGCAGCCTCCCGAGGTTCCGGAAGTTCGTGATACATCCTGGCCATTGAATCCCATTGACAACTTTATTCTGGCACCGCTCGAACGCCGGAATATTCGTCCATCACCACCCGCTGATCGTCGAACGCTGCTGCGGCGCGCCAGTCTTGACATTGTGGGATTACCCCCCGCTTTGGACCAACAACAACGGTTTGAAGGAGGTCAAGCCTGGAGTGAGTTGATTCGTCAGTTGCTGGAGTCGCCGCACCACGGCGAACGACTCGCTCAGAACTGGCTGGATCTCGCGCGGTATGCTGACACGTCGGGCCACGCAGCCGACCGACCTCGGACAATGTGGCTGTATCGGGACTGGGTGATCGATGCATTCAACCGAAACATGCCGTTCGATGAATTCACCGTTGAACAGCTGGCAGGTGACATGCTGCCGAATCCCTCGGATGACCAGAAAATTGCAACCGGATTCCATCGCAACTCCATTCAGGCGCTCGGCAACAATCCCCGGAAAGAAGAGTTTCGGGTGAAGGGAATTGTTGATCGACTTGATACAACCGGCCGGACATGGCTGGGACTGACTATTGGATGCGCAGAATGTCACGACCACAAATATGATCCAGTCAGCCAACGCGAGTACTATGAACTGTTTGCTGTCTTCAACAACGTGCCCCATGAAGGGGAACGGTTTGATGTACATGGCCCTCGGATACAGGTGTTGCCGAAGAACATTCGGGACCGCATTCGACTGCTGCAAAAACAGGTTGAAATACTTCGTGTGGCAGATGTAACTCCGCCACCGGACGAGAGTGGCTTTGAGGAATGGTGCAAACAGCCACAGCTCATGGCAGCCAAACAGCGAGGCGTGTTCGCTATGCAGGTTTCCGGAGCCGTTCCGCGAGCAATCATTCGAGGAAGAGACAACAACCTGACTTCGATCGAGACGCTCGTTCATAGAGCTGGCCCGGCACGCACGATACCTTCGCTAAAGTTTGATGGTGAGACGTTGCTCGCGATTCCTAATGATGATGTCCCCGACATCAAGGCCTCCTTCTCGGCTGCCATGTGGATTCGCACTGAGAGCAAAGTTGCTGATCTTGTCGGACAGTATGACTGGAAGTCAGGGAAACGGTCATTTGTCTTTGGAATCGGGGGGCAGGCTGACCCACAGAGCCGTGCCGGTCGACTTTCGCTTTGGGTTTCTGAGCGTCCCAATCCGTTTCGCGGAGTTGTTGCCTATGGAAGCATTCCGATCGACGATGGCATGTGGCACCACGTAGCCGTGGTTGTGAAAGCGGGACGATCAGTGCAGTTTTATGTGGATGGTCAACTGGATGGCGGGGCGGCCGTAACCGGTCCGGTTCCCGAGACAGTGGCCGTGCCCAGTCTGCCGCTGGCGATCGGTGCCGGCTTTGACAATTCCTACCAGCCCAATGGATTTCATTTTGAGGGAGAACTGGCAGACCTAAGACTTGTTGATCGACCGCTCAGTCCACGTCAGCTGGGATTCCTGACACGGCAGCAGCGTAAGGCATTTGACTCCGGAACCGCCTCTCAGCTCTTCACTGTCTATAAAGAAATTGTCGAAAGTTTGCCTGACAGGAACGAGCGAATTGCAGAGCTTG
>CAJWGB010000218.1 GCA_913031625.1 uncultured Planctomycetaceae bacterium
GAGTGGATAATTGACCTGCTTTGCAATTTCACCTGATCCCTGCAGACGACTGATCATGAGCTGCGCCAGCTGGTTGTGAAATCCTCCCCGTCGCAGTTGTTCATCCCAGAACTCGCGCGATTGAGGGGCGTCAATGGGGAGTTGAATCTGCGACGATGTGGCGACTGGCGGTTGTGTCAACGCGGTAAGTCCACTGGAGATCACGCGAGCAGCTTCTGTGGCAAGGGACTCGCCATGCTGACGTGCCAGATCCAGACTACCACTCGGTTGCGGGCCAATGTCGGCACCACAGCCAATTGAGACAAGGCCCACACTCTCCGGAAACTCCCGATCCAGTGCGGCTCCCGCGAATCCAGCCCAGTCTCCGTTGATGCGATTCGCGGAACCTGCCGTTGTGCAGTGACACGCATAGTTGGCCCAAACAGCGCGGACTTTGTTCTGGCTGTCACGTGCTACGAGCAGGGGCAGGCTGTGATCAACCGGTCCATTCCGTTGAAACCCGAATCCTGCCCACTGACCGTTGTTCAGGACTCTGCGGTTACCCCCAAAGGTCAGGCGTCCCCGCCCCCATGCCAGCGTCATCGGTTCGCGTTCTTTCAGGGCAGCGACGACAGCGTCAGCCATTTTCTGAATCACAAAGGCCGTGTACTGCGACACGTGCTTTTGCTGTTCCTCATCGAGCCGGCCAGCCCAGAGGATTGAGGCATAGCCTTCCAGATTGGGAGCGTTATGAGTGTGGGTACAGGAGATGACTAATCGATCTGATGTAATGCCGTGAACATTCAACCGCTCAACGACTCGCTGTCGAATGGCCGCGGGAACTCCGCAATTGTCCAGAGTGACAATTGCAACCGGCCTGTCGTCTCCAATGACAAGAGCTCTGGCCCACAACGGAGTATCAACTGCGGTGTGTTCTCCCTGTCGTCCACCATATCCCGCCAGAACAACAGGATGTGTCGGTGTGACGTCAACTTTTGCAGCACCAACAGAAAACAGGTCCTCCGCGAGTGTTGCCACCGGAACAGCAGCAAAACTCAACAAAGTCACGGCCCTTAACAGCATCCGGCGATTCATACCTTTGCTCCTTTGGGCAGCTTCAGTTTGTCTCCTCGACTCCCACAAATGAATGTGACGATTGCCTGCGGTGACAGCTTCCAGCCGGCAGGGCGAGGGGCTTCGTCAGCAGGGAACTTCAGTTCCCGTTGGTACCTGTCTTCTGCCGGCGGCAACTGACGTGACTGCTCCGGTGATGGGACTGAGGAAGCAGCCTTCTTCTTTGCGGTCTTCTTGCGAGCCATCGATTCACTCTGTGAGAGGAGGGAACTCTTATTGTCCGGGAATCAGTTTCCGCTCGCAATGATCCCATGCACGACACTGGAATGATGCTGAGACTCAGTCCCGACTTCAGACCTCAGGTGTGCGAGACCGCGTATCAATGTGGACAATTAGATGCCGGCAGCACTGTGCTCTGTTCTGAAGTCACTAAAATTGACGATGCAGCGGCAGGACTCTCTCCGCTGACTTAAAGAACCAGATCTCCCTGCCGGAAGGAACAATCATGAAAGGTCACGAACAGGTCATTGAAGCGCTCAATGCCGGTCTGACTATCGAGCTAACCGCGATCAATCAGTACTTCATCCAGTCAAAAATGTGCCGTGACTGGGGCTTCAACAAGCTGGCCGCCCATCATTACGAAGAATCCATCGAGGAAATGAAGCACGCGGAACTGCTGATTGACCGAATTCTGTTTCTCGAAGGAATTCCTGAGATCGCTCGATATGACGTCATCCGCGTGGGAAGCGATGTCAAGGAGCAACTGGAAAACGCGCTGGGACTCGAGCTCAATGCCGTAAAGACCTACAACGAAGGTGTGAAACTTGCGGCTGAGCTCGGCGATGCCGGCAGCAAGGAAATCATGGAACGCATCGTTGTCGAGTCAGAGGAAAGCGTCGACTGGCTGGAAACTCAGCTGCATTTGATCGAGACAACCGGGATCGAACTCTACCTGTCGAGTCAAACGGGGGAGTCAGCAGGCGAGTGATCGCGCTGCTCGGCCATTTCACGCAGAATGGCTTTGATTTTTCCGTGGCAGGACATGCACCCCTTGCCGGCACACGTTGTTTTCTTGATGTCGGCGAGGGTACTGCAACCCGCAAAGTCCGTGGCTGCACGGACTTCTGACTCCGAAATGGAGAAGCATTGGCAGAGGATTTTGTCCTGAGAAGCGTCCATATTCGGAGATCGCGTCGCTGACAATCTTGCAGGCCTGTAACTGAGACTCAGTCTCACTAGAGGAATGGTTGCAGGTCCGAATGGCCGCGTCAACGATCTGCACAGCAAAAAAGGGATTTCTCAGGCTGTTTTCTGTGGCCGCCCAGGTAATACCGCCACTGTTCGGGATTGCCGACTGAGTCGCAAGTAAAGGGGGAGTACCGTATGCCAGATGAAAAGGTCGCCTCACCTCAACAATTGGCATTCTTTGCTTCAACCGCTTTTCGGACAGCTGGAGTACCGCAGAAGCCCGCTGACCTATGCGCGGATGCTCTCGCAACGACTGACGTGATGGGAGTCCACACGCACGGCACGAAACTGCTGGCCGGCTATGTCAGGAAACTTCAGGCCGGCGGATATCAACCTGCCGCAGTCCCTCAAATCGAGCGTGAAGGACCAGGCTGGGCTGTGATTAATGGAAACAGCTGCCTTGGACAGGTCGGCTGTTTTCACGCACTTGACGTGGGGCTTTCAAAAGCCGCGAAGGTCGGTGTGGCATACATCGGGCTTCGCAACACCGGACACATAGGTGCGGCAGGCATCTACGCCGCACACGCTGCTCGAAATGGTTGCCTCTGTATGGTGACCGGCAACGACATTCCGAGTGTCGCAGCACCGGGATCCAGAAAGGCAGTCCTCGGCAGCAACCCGATTGCTCTCTCAGTTCCAGTTCCGGACTCGAATCCGATCCTGCTCGACATTGCTACAGCGGCTGTCGCCGGCGGAAAGGTCTATGCCGCAATTCAACGCGGCGAAGAAATCCCCGATACCTGGTTGATCGGCCCCGACGGGCATCCGACAACAGATGGTAAGCTGTATCCTCAACAGACTGCACTCGCCCCAATGGCCGGCCACAAAGGATATGGCTTCGGACTTTGGTGTGAGGTTCTTTCCGCCGTTGTCCCGGGAGGTCGCATTACATGGGAAGTCGGCAGCTGGATTTTTGATGATTCTTCACTCCCGTCGGCTCACAACGCAGGATTTGTCCTGATCAGTTCCGATGTGGTTGCCGATCCGTCAACTTACCGAGAACGCATCCACAAACTCGTCGCAGAGATTCGAGCTGCAGAGACCGCTCGCGGAACTGAGCGCATCATGTTGCCTGGAGAACGGGAATGGGCGCACGTTCGGCATGCCGAGCAACACGGTATCACACTTCCTGCTGATGTCGTCGAAAAACTTCAGGAGGCTGCCCGGTTGACGGACCAGAATCCTGACTGGTTGTGCGGCTGACAACAGCGTTACCCGATGAAATTGCTTCGTGCTCCTCTGCGGTCTCCGTGGTGATACGCACAGGGTTCACCACTGAGGACACAGAGGTTCACAGAGTGGCTGTACGTTGGGCATCGCTCCCCAGAGTGCATCGCTCCCACGGGGCATCGGTTGTTGGTGAGCAGTGCCACCCTGCCAGGAATGCTCTGCGCAGCTTCGTGTTCTCTGTGGTGATCAGCAGCACAGACGTCCACACAGTACGAGTCAGAGGGAATTTCTGAACAGCTCAGTACAATATTGCCCACTTTGAGATGTTGCTGAGACTGAATCATGAAATTCCTTGCAGTCGATGTTGGAACCTCCTTCTTTAAGGGAGCGGTCGTCTGCGCGGAGTCGTATTCAATCAGGAATGTGATTCGGCGACCGTCCCCTGAACCGCTGGCAAAGCCTGATCCCCTGCATCACGAGCACGACGCCAACGCAATCGTGGAAGTCGTGCGGGCCATCCTCGAAGAACTCAGCGAGCACGCTCCTGAGTGTGAAGGCATACTGCTCACCGGGCAAATGGGTGGGCTGGTACTGTCCACGAGCGACGCACAACCATTGACGCCCTACATCTCGTGGCTGGATCGGCGTGCGACAGGCCCACATTCCAGTGGTTCCGGCAGTATGTTTCAACATTTGTCTGACCGCACTGGGGACAACGCCGGAACCGTTTTTGGAAATGAGTTCCGTCCTGGATTGCCTCTGTCGTTTCTGTGGACGCTGCACGACCAGGGCCAGCTCACACCATTGGCCGGGAGCATCCCCGTCACATTGCCGGATTTCGTCGCCGCTGCGCTCTGTGGAGGAGAGCCCGTCATGGAATGGACGGGGGCTACCGGAACTCTGGATATCCGGAAGAGCCAGTTTCCAGTTTCGTTGCTGGATGAACTGGGACTGCCAGCTCTCGAATGGCCACAACTTGTGGACTTTCGTTACGTCGTTGGTCACTGCCGCCTGACCAATCTCACCCTGCCAGTTTATGCGGCCACGGGCGACCACCAGTGTGCACTTGCCGGAACACTTCTCTCGCGCGGGGAACTCTCGATCAATATTTCGACGGGATCACAAGTGTCGATGCTCACTGACGACACAACGCCCGGTGATTTCCAGATCCGACCATTCTTTGACGGGCAGTACCTGAAGACAATCACCAACATCCCTGCCGGCCGAGCTCTGACAGCAATCATTCGCCTGCTGACAGAAATGCCCGGTTACGACTCTGGCTCTCTTGACGCATGGAAGTACTTCTTCAACGCTGCCGCCCGGACGCCGAAGACGGACGTACAATGCAACCTTGGATTTTTCCCCGGAGCAGTCGAAGGCCCGGGTGAATTCACGAACCTGCAGGAAGACACTCTCACGGTCGGGCATGTGGCCCGTGCAAGTGTGGAGCAAATGGCAGACTACTACCAGCAGCTTTCGACCCGACTCGACGCCGGCAGATCATGGCATCAATTGGCATTCTCGGGAGGGATTGCCCAGCAGGCAGCTCTGCTAAGAGACCTGATTGTGGAACGACTGCAGGCTCCATGGCGACTGGCCGCGACAACCGAAGACAGCCTGTTTGGCATGATCATCCTTGGCCGTGTCATCGCAGGACTCAATGAGACAGTGGCGGATGCAACGGCAGACGCAGAGCAATACCTGATGCAGGAAGGAACAGAATCATGAGTCGATGCCGACTTCACGTGCTCGTTGCAGGAATCGTGACTGTCACCACTGCCTGGTCTCAGGAATCGATCCGCGTTTCCGTCACCATTGACCGTGGCGAAGATCTCGGACAGTCGTTCGGAAGTCTGTTCGAAGCCGAGTCTGCCGACGGTCGGTTCATCCTGGGGGCCGGTTTCTCAAATGCCTACAACACGAGGTACCGCGCGAACCGCCATGCTGTTCAATTCTATATTCGCCCGGTCAAGGAAAGCCGTCAGCTGGAGGTCAAACAGCTTCCGCGACCAACAGATCATCTGACTGGGGCATACCTGTTCGAACGTGGGGGGAACATTTATTCCACCTATGGCGGCCTGCAGCAGTGGAATGCCGCTCGCAATCGCTGGGAGCCGGGAGCCGACAAGGGCGGAACACAGGAATCGATGCGGTTAGGTCACGGTGTCCTCACATTCGGTCACAGCAGGGTCCTGTGGAATGACTCCGTTATCCTGGAGCCACCGGCAGAAGGCACGTATCAGCTGTTCTTTTATGCAAATGGGCACCTCTGTTTTTACCACGTCAATCGGAAAGATGGCCCCTACAGAAAGTACACGGACGACACTGACGGCTTCAGCCGTCTTTATGCTGTTCCCTGGTCGCCCAAAGACCGCGGCGTTGATCTGAAACGAGCAATCACTTTCCTGTTACCGGTCGTCGGTGAAACGACGTTCGCATGGGGGCAGCTGGGTAACCAGATTGTGACGGGGTCAAACATTGGTGGCTTCTATCGTTTCCAGAACGGGAAATGGGACAAGCTGCTTGAGCCGGATCTGACGACCAGCTACCAGTTGTATTCGTCTCTCGGATTTGGCGACAAGCTCCTGATGGGGCAGTATCCAACGGGCCGTTTGTTCGAATACGACGGTGAGCAGATCCGAGACCTGAATGAATGGCCCCCAGTACCGCCGGGAGTCCGAGGGAGTGCCCGGGAAGCACAGACAACCTGCATCTACGGCGGTGAACTGATCGCAGGTGTATGGCCGTGGGGAGAGCTCTGGAGATACTCGCCGGACGCTGCAAAATGGGATCTTGACCGGCGAATGTTTGACCACCCCGCGCCGTCAGACAAAGTCACGCATCCCTATGATATCGAGAACGAAGGCAACAGTCCCCAAAACCGATGGGGGCAGCGAGTGACCAGCCTTGTGCCAAACCGAACTTCTCTGTTCATCTCAACGTCAGCGAAGGCACCGTACGAGTGGGAACCTGGCACATACTCGTTTCTGGAGCCGGACCTTTGGAAGTCCTATGGACTGGTGTATGAGGCGACAATGCCGGGTCACCTTTCAATCCCGATTAAATGGACGGAGGGAAAGACGACGTTGTCATTTGTTGTGAGTGAGGACAGGATGACTATCCTGCAGGACGGGAGACTCCTTGGGTCCGCCAAATCAGGCAGCGGCGTCGCCAATCCGGTGAACGTCAAATGGGGTGACGGACTGTTCGGCCCTCACGCCTGTCAGTCATTAAGCGGAACTATTGAGCAATAAGTCGGAATCGAAAGGGTATCTGTGTCACGCAAAACACTTCAGGCAGCAGCAGCCCTGCTGCTGATTCTCTGTGCCACTGTTGCTGGTGCCGAGAAGCCCAATATCGTGCTGATCCTCGCAGACGACATGGGACCGGGTGAGCCATCATTCGCAGGGGGTCTGGTGAAGACGCCTGCACTTGACCGCATGGCGGCGGAAGGGATGCAGTTTACGGATGCACACACGACTTCATCCGTCTGCACGCCCACACGATACGGAATCCTCACGGGCCGATATAACTGGCGTAGTCGGCTGAAGAAAGGTGTGCTGGTGGCCGTCGACGCTCCGGCACTGATGGACCCGGATCGACTAAGTCTGCCAAAGTTCCTGCAGCAGACTGGCTATTACACGGGATGTGTTGGGAAATGGCACCTCGGTGCGGACTGGCAAAAACTGGCATCCGCCGATCGCCCGAATCGGAAGAAGCAGTTCGGCTCGTGGAACGTTGACTACCACCATCCATTCAGAAACGGTCCCACTGATGTTGGGTTTGATGAAGCGTTCTTCATTCTTTCCTCACTGGACATGCCGCCCTACCTGTATCTCCGCAACGATCGCGCCCTGCAGGTGCCTGACGCCGAACGCGGGTTCCCGCACAATGAATATAATGACTATCAACGAATCGGAGCCGCGACCAGTGGTTTCGACCCGAGTACCTGTCTGGCCGACTGGGCACGCGAATCTCGAAGTTTTATCAGGCAGCAGGCACAGAGTGACGCTCCATTCTTTCTGTACGTGCCACTGTCCTCACCTCATACACCTGTCAGACCCGGCAAGGCATTCAAAGGGCAATACCCTCAGTACAGCTCCTATGCTGACTTCGTCGCGGAGACGGACTGGGTGGTTGGTGAAGTGCTAGAAGAACTGCAGGCATCGGGTGTGGATGACAACACACTCGTCATCTTCACATCAGACAACGGGTTTGCTCCGTATGTGAAGATTCCAAAGATGTTTGCTGCCGGATACCGCCCATCCGGAGACTATCGAGGATCCAAGGCGTCCCTTTACGAAGGCGGCCACCGGGTTCCGTTTCTTGTTCGCTGGCCAGGAAGAGTGAAGCCGGAGACACGTTGCGATTCAACGATTTGCACCACTGACTTCTTCGCCACGTTCGCCGAATTGCTCGATCAGCAGAGGAACATCCCCGTGGAGGCGGCGGAGGATTCGTTTTCCTTTGTCAGCTGCCTGGATGGTCGGAACGCTCCAACTCGTCCTTTCACGATTCATCACGGCATTGGTGGCGCATTTGCCATTCGAAAGGGCGACTGGAAACTCATCCTCTCAACCAGTGGAGGTGGCGGATGGGGTGGATTACCTGGTCAGCAACAGATCAGGACGCCGTCGAAGGTTGTCCAGCTCTACAACCTTGCCGACGACATCGGGGAGACGAAGAACCTCGAGGAAGCACATCCGGAAGTGGTCAGGGAACTGGTCGATGACCTCGCCACAGCCATGCGAAACGGGCGAACGACTCCGGGAGCCAAACAGTCCAACGAAGGGTGGCCCTACCTCCACAAGCCAACTATGAAAGCGTTTCCGCAATTGGCCGCGGAAGCGAAGTAGAGCTTGTGCATCATTCGTAGCTGACTGAGCCAACGCGTCTGCCAGCCAGAACGCATCTGAGATATCAGGAGCGTCTCGAAGTGAGACAACGAGTTGACAGGCTTGTCACCCGACGCGTCACAGGAAATTGCATCCGTCGTGACAAGTCGTCTGGCAGCCTTGTCCATTGTTAGCCGAGACGCGTGAGCGTCCGGGTCGAACGAACAGTCTGGTCGCTCGTCAACACGCAAGGCCGTCGGCGATCGAATGACAGCTTCATAGCGGAGCGACGCAAGCCGCCCGGCCGAGCGTGCTTAGGAGTTGGCCGCCGGATTGATCAATTCGAACTCGGAGGGTGGTTCGGCCGGAGTGCTTGCGCACTTCCGCTAATGAAAGACACTTCCTGCAGCAAAACCCATCGTTGCAACCAGTGAAAACGATGGTGGGTCTGAGTGGTGTGCCGAGGGCTGTTGAACCGGAAATTCTGAAGCGTGTCTGCTTTCCATGGATTCCACCACTCGATCTGCCGCATGCGTGCCGACTCAGACTTGGTGAGGTAATAAGTAACTCAGATCGCGTCTGGCAACAAATCATTACTGAATGAGGAATCTCCGCCAACCGTCAGGACTGGCGATCCCGGCAGGCTGACGCTAGTGTTAAGTGCAGTGCACTTTCAAACTTTGAATAAGTCCAACCGCATGCGTCACCTCATCGCCGTTTTCCTGCTTCTGTCTGTTTCCGGATTCTCTGACGACGGAGTTCATCTGTTTATTCTGTCGGGTCAGTCAAATATGGCGGGCCTGAATCCTCAGGAGTCATTTACTCCAACCGTGGAGAAAGAGTTTGGAAAAGCGAACGTTGTAGTCGTCAAGGACGCTGTCGGCGGCCAGCCAATTCGTCGTTGGTTTCGGGAATGGAAAGACGCGAAAGGTGTGAAGCCACAAAAGAATGGTGACCTCTACGATCAACTCATGGGCAAGGTGAAGCCGGCCATCAAAGGAAAGAAGATCGCCACGGTCTCGTTTTTCTGGATGCAGGGCGAGCGCGATGCACGTGAAAAACATGGCGAAGTCTACGGTGCCAGCCTTCAGGGAATCCTCGATCAACTGGCGACGGACCTGGATCGAAAGGACATCAACTTTGTGATCGGCCGATTGAGCGACTTCGACATGGACAACAAGCGGTATCCTCACTGGACGAAGATTCGCGAAGTGCAGGTCGCATTCGCCAAAAAGTACGCCCGTGGCGCATGGGTTGATACGGATGACCTCAATGATGGAAAAAACCGACGGGGGAAAGAGATTAAGAACGACCTGCACTACTCAGTCGATGGCTATGTCACGTTCGGGAAGCGGCTCGCAGATGCTTCCATCAAGCTGATTCATGACAACGAAAAGCAGTAACGCGGCCCGTCCTGCAACTCACTCCCTGATCCCAGAGTCCACCTTTGCTCCAGGCAAATAGTCCATGAGAAATTCTCGATCCTCACTGTTGATCTTCCTCGCTGCTTCGACTGCCTTTGCCGGGGATGCGGTGTTTGTGAATTCCGGACAACCTGCAGACGTCAGAACGTCCGGTGCTCCATGGAATCACACTGAACATGGCCTCAGGGGATCCGGAACGGGCAATGTTCTGCTGGGAGGAAAGCGGCTGGGCCCAGGCGATTTCACCGTCACAATGGACCTGACAATTACCAACCTCGCTGAAAGCGCAGCGACGATCGTCGTCAATCAGTCGCATTTTGGCTTTGAGGGGCAAGGCGGGGAGATGTTTGCGGAGGGCCCGCTGTTTGGGCGTCAGAATCTGGGCAAACCTGTCGTCAAAGAAGGCTCCAAAGTAAATGCCATTGTCAGCCGCCAGCAAGATGAGCTTACGGTCGGTGTCAATGGCAGGACACTGATCAAGGCGCCCATCAGCAGCAGGGCTCAGGTCGACGTTGGCCTGCGTCCGTGGCGCAGCACAATGCTGGTAACCGGGTTCAGGGCTTCCGGAAACCTGGTCGCTGCCCCGGAACCTCCTCCCCATGTCACTGTATTCAAAAGCGGAGCTGGCGGTGCTCACACCTATCGCATTCCAGCCATCGTTGTGACAAAGAAGGGCACACTGCTCGCATTTTGCGAGGGTCGTCGAAGTGGTCGAGGAGACGCTGGTGACATCGACATGCTTGTTTCGCGATCCACGGACAACGGCCAGACATGGTCAAAGCCTGTGATTGTCTGGGATGACGAGGGCAACACGTGTGGAAATCCAGCTCCAGTCGTGGACCAGTCCACAGGAACAATCTGGCTACCCATGACATGGAATCTCGGCTCCGACCACGAGCGGGATATCATGGCAGGCAAGAGCCAATTCCCTCGCGAGGTCTACATGGCACACTCGAAAGACGACGGACTCACGTGGTCCACGCCGGTGCGTATCAGCAACACAACTCGAAAGGACCATTGGCGCTGGTATGCCACGGGACCAGGCAATTCGATCCAGCTGACTCGCGGCCCGCACAAGGGACGCCTGGTTGTTCCTGCGAATCACTCGGACCATTCGGATGAATCGCAGCACCCGTACCGCAGCCACATCGTGTACTCCGACGACCACGGAAAAACATGGCAACTCGGCGCGATTCATGAAGAGAAAACCAATGAATCTGCCGTTGTTGAACTCTCAGATGGCAGTGTTCTGCAGGCGATGCGTTCGTACCATGGCAAAGGGCTCCGAGCGATGGCTGTCAGCCGTGACGGAGGTGGCTCATTTGAGGACCTTTATCTGGACAACGCACTGAATACTCCCGTCTGCCAGGCGAACATCCTGCGGTATTCATTCGCAGATGGTGAGGGCAGTGGAGAAAAGAGCCGCATCCTCTTCTGCAGCCCACGTGGAGGTGGCCGCAGCAACCTTCACGTCTGGATGAGCTACGACGAGGGCAGGACGTGGCCCGTGATTCGACAGATCTATGAAGGGAAGTCTGCGTATTCCAATCTTGTTCGCCTGCCGGATGGCCGCATTGGTGTCCTGTACGAGAAAGATGGCTA
>CAJWGB010000219.1 GCA_913031625.1 uncultured Planctomycetaceae bacterium
GCCATCCATGTCGCCAGGGCATCGGCGTAGGGCTGATCGGTTGTCATCGGAACCAGACTGATTCGGTGCCGGTTACAGCCCTTCGTCAGTTGAGCCTGAAACTCCTCGAGCTTATCGAGGTATGCACGGCGAATCTGTGCCGGGTCAACAAGGTGACGATTGTCCGCGTTCTCGAGTGACGCGAACTGGGTCCATTGTCGAAACGGAAAGTCAAGCTCATCAGGATCCCAGATCTGCAGCACAATGATTTCGTGATTGGCGTGCCGAAAGTGAGCGAGTGACTTCATAAGCTGATCAACGTCGCCAAACAGATCCGAGATAATGACCAGCAGGCTTCGTCGATGAATGCGGGATACCATCTGCTGAAAGACGCCGCCCAACTCCGTTTCATTGCCCGGCTTCTGTTGCTTCAGTTCACTGATGATTGCCTGAAGGTGCTTTGGGCGAGCCCTCGGCGGTATGTGTTTTCGGACGGCCGTATCAAACGTCACGAGCCCCACACTGTCCTGTTGCTGGAGCATAAGGTAGGCGAGGCATGCCGCTGTGTGGACTGCGTAATCGTGCTTGGACTGACCGTTGCTGCGTGACCCGGTGTACCCCATGGAGCCGCTTGAATCGAGCAGGATCGTCACGCGGACATTGGTCTCTTCCTCAAATTCGCGGATATACAGACGATCTGTTTTTCCGAAGAGTTTCCAGTCGATGTTTCGAATGTCGTCTCCGGCGACATACTGCCGGTGCTCCTTGAATTCGACACTGAATCCTTTGTGGGGCGATCGATGCAGTCCACTGCAGAATCCCTCCACAACCTGTCGGGCTATGACCTGCAGATTTGCAAACTTAGTGATGTCTCCGGAGGAGAGAACGTCGGAAACCTGGGCCATTCGGGAGAGAGTTGAAGGAGGAAAAACAGGCGGGATCTGCAGGTTAAGTGGTGGATAGGTATTCCACAACTCTCGAGGGGCTACTCAATGCCGAGTCCGTCGCGAAATTATTTCGTGCCGATAGTTCACCATTCGCGTTTGAATACCGTGGGAGGTGGACTAAAACAGCGGGCAGAAAATCGATTTATCCCTGATAGATGGTGCCTGTTTCGTGACTGAGTGTTCATACGACGCAATTCTGGTGGTCTCATTTGGTGGACCTGAGGGCCCGGATGACGTGATTCCGTTTCTTGAAAACGTGCTGCGCGGCAGAAATGTGCCTCGTGAGCGGATGCTCGAGGTTGCCGAACACTACAACCACTTTGGAGGCGTGAGTCCCATTAACGAGCAATGCCGCGACTTGATTGCAGCGCTGGAAGCAGAGCTTGCGGATCACGGCATTGAGATCCCGGTTTATTGGGGGAATCGGAACTGGCACCCACTGCTGCCGGACACAGTCCGTTCACTAAGAGAGAAGGGGGCGAACCGCGTTCTTGCGTTTGTGACCTCTGGTTTTAGCTGTTACTCAGGCTGCCGTCAGTATCGGGAAAACATCCGCGACGCGATCGCCGCCGAAGCTCCTGACCTCCAGGTTGATAAGGTGAGAGTGTTCTATAATCACCCTGACTTTATCGCGGTGCACGTGGAACACCTTCGGGAGGCAATCAGCAAGCTTCCGGATGGAAAGGATGTGCAGGTGGCGTTCACCGCTCACAGTATCCCGATGTCGATGGCCGATTCGTCGGACTATGAACAACAGCTGCGTGAAACAGCACGGCTTATTTGTGAAGAACTGGAAATAGACGAATCCGACTGGAGTCTGGTTTGGCAAAGCCGAAGTGGACGGCCCCAGGACCCATGGCTGGAGCCGGATATTTGTGACCACATCGCAGACATTGCCAGCAGCAATTCGAATGTGGGAGTTGTGATCGCTCCCATTGGATTCCTGTCCGATCACATGGAAGTCCTCTACGACCTCGATGACGAGGCAAAAGTGGTGTGCGAGGAGAAAGGTATTCCGATGATACGTGCCGCGACTCCGGGGACTCACAGTCGGTTTATCCAGATGATTCGAAGTTTGATTCAGGAACGGATGGGATTGTGCAGTCCAGCAGCCATTGGACGCTTCGCGGCCAATCATGACACGTGTCCGGAAGACTGCTGTCCGGCGCCCGTTCGTCCTGCTCGCCGGCCCGGTTAAGGTGTGTTCATAGCATTCTGCCGTGTTGGCTTTCGACGGCCGGCAACGCCCCAACTGAATGGCTGCTCGTTCATTGCTGTGGCATTGCACCCAGCGTTGCCCCTGTTTGTGACATGGCCCCTGTGCATGCAGTGAAACATGGCCGATTGCCGCGAGACTTGAGGTATCAACGAGCGGCCGGACAACGCATCCTGTCCGGATGCCTGCGTGGCTCCGCAAAAAATGGGACGGGTCGCCCCTTGCCGCCGCGGGCTCGTATCAAGTTACCGTCCATTGCACTCTGGACCAGATGATTGACCAACGAGGGCTGAGATCCAGGCTCACAGAACCCGGGTACACCCCGCACAAAAAAAGGCACCTCCTAAAGGAGGTGCCTTTCACAGTTCTTGTCTTTCGGCTACTTCACCTGAAACGTTTCGCTGAACACTCCGTTTTCGTTGCTGACCGAGTAGCCACCAACTGGTTTGATATGCTTTGCGATCTGATCAAAATCAGGCAGAGTGGAGAAGTCAATCTGGCTCAGAATGTCTTCGCTGCCTGGGAACTGATCTGCGATGTCTCCGCTGCGAAGTATATCGTAGATACCGCGATACTGCTCCGCCGGCTTCGTGAACTGAACAGAGACCGCTTCTGACGGGAAGTGCTCGGCGATTGCCTTGTACTCATCTGTTTCCGCCAGCGGACGAACATCGTCATCGTCTCGAAGAACCTGCTCAAGGATTCCGCCGCCGATGGCGACCATGAATCGGCCCTGCGAAACAGTCAGGCTGACAGACTGACCTGGAGTTGGTCCAGGGCCTTCATAGATAGTTGCGCCCTTGAACTCTCGAGATTCAACAGGAGCCTGAGCTGTCAGTTTGGTTAACAGATCTTTAGCTGACTCGTCGTCTTTGATGCCCAGGACGATCAGGATCTGGTCAGTGCCGTATCCTTCACCTTCGCCCGGGGCCAGGACGATTCGGAGATCACCATTCAGGACGTCAATCACATCTTCTTTGATGTGCACTCCTGGACCCTCCTGAGCGAGTGCGTCGATTTGGCTCTCGAACGCATTGCCACCCATCAGCATGTTTACTGTGCCGGCGATTGCGCTGTAGGCTTCGTCGATTTTCCAGTTGACCGCTATGTAGGCATTGGCATTCTCTTTGACCCATGATGGTGGAGCCTGTTCAATTTTGCCGAGCTGGAACATTCGCATCAGTCCCTGAGCAGGCTGGTCCATCATAACGACGGTGCGGGAAACACTTTCAAAGACGTCGTTACCTGTTTCAGAGACTCCGCCAAATCCTTTCATCTGGTTGATGCCGACGGTCTGAAGAACTCCCAGTACACCGGCCGCACCGAGCAAAACATCCTGAGGAAGTGACTGTGTTTCAACCAGACCATTAAACAGGCCGTATGGGTCGAAGTAGACCTTTGTCATTGCCTTACTCGGACTAGTCTGGCATTTGCCGAGGATATAAGCGTAGTTCTCGTTGTCCATCAGGCTTTTCTCTTCGCCACTCCAGTTGCTCAGGACACCCTCAAGGAGTTCCTGACGGCTGGCAAACACGAGGCGTTCGTCCTTGACGAACCAGCCGAATTCTTTTGCCAGAGGAGTTGGAGGAGCAGCACCATTGAAGTCCACCTGGAACATCGTGATGTCTGTCCCGTCAAATGATTCTTCAGAAAGAATCAGGTCCGGACTGGACTCAAGGATCTGAACAGTTTTGTCGAGAAGTCCGTTGACCTCGTCTTCGCTGCTGCCGAAGTCGAGGAACATGGTGAGTCCCAGGGAGTTGCCCGGACCGCCTGAGATTGCCATCGACATTTCGCCACTTGGGATGTTCATGAGTTGATCGAGGCTCATGCCCATGACGGCCTGGAGTTGAGCAAGACCTTCGTCGAGATTGCCGCCAAAGGCACCCTCAACTTCGGCCTTAAAGTCTTCCATCGACGGATCATTCCAGATCCTGCCGAAGGAAGACGCTGTCATCTGTTCCTTCATCGCCGAGATACTGGGAAAGGACAAATACAGATACGTGTCCTGGGGAAGGATCTGTTCACTGCCGACCTTGTCCTGCGCCTGCGCCGGAAGGACTGCCGCAAACAGAGCGGCTGCAGTAAGAAAATAACGAGACATGTAACCTGCCTATCTGAAGAAAAAGGTTTTGGGACACCGCGTGTCGGGTGACATTGTCACTTGAGATGTTGTGCTGAGCAATCGTTTAACCACACTCATTTGCGGTGGAATCGAGAAATTTGCTGACACGAGAATCAGGCAAACTCGTATTGTTCGCCAGACACTCAAAATCCTGGCATTCAATTCAGAATTCATCGCTATCGATACAAAGCGATACTGCAACGCGGCGAGACTTTACTCGTTCCGTTGAGAATGAGGGGCATCTGCAGTTCATCATCGGATGTATTACGGACACGAAAGCTGCCTCGTAACCTGCCCCCATGCTTAAAGGCGAATGGCACGCGCATTATCCTCGCGGACACGCAGGTGTATGTATGTTAACAGATGGTTCTCTGTTGCCCGGTCAAAAGGTGCCTGCAGCAATGCGGATCCGACTCCTCGACCGCTTCACTCTTTTCGAGCTGAGATTCCGAGTATTGCGACGTGAGCCATGCGGCTTTGGTCTGATCCGATCCAAATTGCTGCTCCGACGATTTGGCAATCAGTGACCGCAGCCAGGTAGACCTTATTGGACACGCTCTGGCATGATCTCAGAAATGCATATTCCTGTTCTTCGGTGATTCCAAACCCACGATCCCAAACTAGTCGACCAGTACTGCAGCGTGGTCAGGGACGGCTTCCGGGATTTGCACAGGTGCTGAAGTCATCTGTGGTCCTTTTGGGCTGGTTCTGCTCCGCGGAAACACAATCTGTCGGGGATTGCTCGCTGGTGCTGCTCAACGACGGTGCTTGAAACGAGACGAAGCACGCTTTAAAAATCCGCCTGCTGAAACAGGAGATGACCCACATGGAATATCACACTCTTCGCTGGCAGGGGGATGCGTCGGGCACCCTTTGGATGATCGACCAGACTTTGCTGCCGGAAGAATTCAAAGAGATTGAATGCTGGACGGTGGAGGGCGTATGGGAAGCGATTCGGGTGCTCCGCGTTCGTGGAGCTCCGGCGATCGGGTGTGCGGCTGCATACGGCGTGGTGGTTGGAACCAGGGATGCTCGTGACGCGAGCCGAGACGATTTTAATCTGCGGCTCAAAGAAGTGACTGAGTATCTTGCGGAGAGCCGCCCCACAGCCGTTAACCTGTTCTGGGCACTCAATCGGATGACCGAAGTGGCGTTGCGGGAATCTGCATTGGAGTCCGCCGCGATTCACGACCGACTCCTTGAGGAAGCCCTGAGTATTCACTCAGAAGACCGTGAAATGTGTCTCGCGATCGGCCGGAACGGCGCAGAGTTGCTCCATACCGGCACTGGCGTTCTGACACATTGCAACGCCGGGGGACTGGCGACCGGCGGCGATGGTACCGCATTGTCTGTGATGTTCGCTGCTGCGGAGCAGGGCAAGTCCCTGCGGGTGTTTGCAGATGAAACGCGTCCACTGCTCCAGGGAGCCCGCCTGACGTCATGGGAACTGCAACAGCGGGGAATTCCGGTGACGGTAATATGTGACAACATGGCGGCTCAGGTGATGCGGGAAGACCGTATTCACGCCGTGGTGACGGGGGCGGATCGAATTGCTGCCAATGGAGATGCGGCAAACAAGATTGGGACCTACGGTGTTGCCCTGTTGGCGAAAGCTCACAACATCCCATTCTATGTTGCCGCACCGTCGAGCACTTTTGATCTCAATCTGGCAACGGGTGACCTGATTCCGATTGAACAGCGAGACCGTGAAGAGGTCAGCCACGGTTTTGGACGTCAAACAATTCCTGACGGTGTCGACGTGTACAACCCCGCGTTTGATGTGACTCCTGCGTCGATGATCACCGCGTTGATTACTGAAAAGGGAGTGATCCCGAATCCGTGTACGTCATCGGTGGCAGAGCATCTGGCGTCTGCCTGATACGTCGGCAGCGTCTGGGATGCATGCAATTCAGGTTTGCCCGGAACGCTCAAGGGCCCGCTGTGCCATTCGCGGAATCAACTGCCCCAGACGGCCTTGTAGAATAATGCCGCGGCGACCGCACCGATGATGGGGCCGACCACGAAGATCCACGCGTGTTTCCATTCTGAATCTCCCCTCGTTGGGATGGGAAGAAAGGCGTGAGCAATTCGGGGGCCGAGGTCACGTGCGGGATTGATTGCATATCCGGTTGGACCTCCCAATGATAATCCGATCAGCCACACAATCAGGCCCACAAGGGCGGGGCCAATCGCCGTCTTAATATGCGGGGTCAGATTGTCGTCAGTCAGGATGCCCAGCACTCCCAGCATCAGAACAAACGTACCAATGGCTTCGGTGGTCAGGTTCGCGGCTGGGTTGGGAATTGCCGGGGAGTTGCAGAACGAGCCTCGAATCGCACCAACATCGTCTGTTTCCTTCCAGTGTGGCAGATAGGCCAGCCACACGAGAACCGCGCCGGTGACTGCGCCACCCATCTGTGCAGCAGAGTACAGCGCCGCCTTCGTCCAGGTCATTTCACCCAGCACCGCAAATGCAATGGAGACAGCGGGGTTCAGGTGAGCGCCGCTGACTGTGTTCGCAAGGTATGCGGCAAACGCGACTGCAAGGCCCCATCCCGTTGCGATGACAATCCAGCCACTATCGTGCCCTTTTGTCTTCTTGAGGTTTACATTGGCACATACACCGTTGCCAAGAAGAACCAGCATCATTGTGGCGACGAATTCGGCGGTGATATCCGACATTGTCCTGTCCAGGCAAAAAAGTCCCGTGCGGTCAACAACCACACGGGACTCTATCATTTTCGCGAGGTAATAACAGCTCCGCGGAGCTGGATCGATGTTCTGTTAAGAAGTGATGAAAGTCTATTTCCCTGCGATCTCTTTCAGGTGTTTCGTCAGCTGTTCGGCGGTGGCACGAGTCTTGAGGTTACCCGGGATAATGCCTCTGACGGTCCCGTCGCCTGCGATCACGTAATTGAAGAACGTCATCCTTTTGGGGCTATACGCAATTGATGATTTCCTGTTCAGGTCGACTGCCAGCGTGTAGCTGGTTTTTGAACGGTCCTTGATCATCTTCAATCCTTCCACGCCCTGACGCTCCTCACGGAAGACGAAGATCAGTTCTGCGTTGAGCTTCTGGAATTCCTCTGATTGCTTTTGCAGCTGCACCAGCTGCGCCATGCAGTGAGGTCACCAGTTGGCACGACTAAATATGAGAACGACGTTTTTTCTGCCGCTCTTCAGTTTGTCAGACAGTTTGAATTTCTTCCCATCGATGCCTGTCATTTCAAAGTCGGGGGCCTTTCTGCCGACTTCGATTTCTACCGGCTCATTCGCAACCAGCTGACTTCCGGTGAGAGTGATCATTAGCGC
This sequence comes from uncultured Planctomycetaceae bacterium, assembly GCA_913031625.1. Taxonomy (GTDB): domain Bacteria; phylum Planctomycetota; class Planctomycetia; order Planctomycetales; family Planctomycetaceae; genus Fuerstiella. The sequence continues at coordinate 7,580 of CAJWGB010000219.1, forward strand.
AAAGAGCGCACGTTTCATGTTGAGTTCCTTTGAGGAGGATTTCTTCGGCGAAGAATAACAGACTTACAGACTCAACACGTTAAAAAGCTCACGGGAACGGGTGAGTGAGCGGATTCATGCCGAGTCCGCCTGATCATCCACTTTGCGGGCGCCCAGAAATCCGGAGTCGCCGCTGGCGAGTTTGGCACGAAAATCAGATGTGCGGGACGAAAGGGCAGCAAGCTCCGCATCGTCGGCCTCGATTTGTCGACACGTCTGTTCCAGCCGAGGAAACAGTCCGTGGATCAGACGCGAATCGGCCATCGCCTGTGCAAATTCCTGCACACGGCTCGTGAGGCCTCTTCGAAGCTTCATCGTAAATGCTGCGACCAGGCTTCCCGACCAGATCACAAGAAACAACAGCGCCGGGATGTAGAAGTCAACACGCAGCAGTTCTTCTTTCGATGCCATGGCCCCTGTGGCAGGCCCGAGGAACGTGGTCCAGAAGAAGTTGTAGCCGATACGTCCCAGCAGGAACGCGATGTAGATCATCAACAACGTTTCGTACGTCAGTCGCGTGAACCATCCGGATCTGGCCTGTGCCAACTCCTCAATCGTCTCATCGATAGAACGACTGGCGTCTCCCAGAAACTGTTCTTCGAGAGTAGCTGCCTGCCTGCGAAGGTCCGTCAGGTCGTTGCGTTCCTCTGCTGAGTCGATCGTGACTCCGGCCTCACGCACATGGCCGGCGATTACCATGCGACTCTCCTGCAATTGATCATCGCTGATCCCGAAAGATGAAACGCGGGCCAGCGAGGACTCGGCTTCCTGCTCGGCCGCACGTCCCTTCATCCATCGAGCCCCGTGGACGGCGCCGATGAGTGCCATCTGTGCCGAAGTGCGTGCACGAAAGAATGTGAAGGAAGCGATGAAGCCACCTATTCCGTTATAGAACCTCAGGACGGCAGAGAACGGACTGAAGCCCCATTTGTCCGTAACGGAACTCAGGAGTCTCCGTTCCCAGAGACTGCGATTGACGAGTAGCTCGTCGCATAGTTGCCGGGTCAGAGTTTCCCGAAGCGCTGCTCGTTGTTGATTCAGAGTCTCCTGCAAAGCATGGACTGCAGGCAGATCACGGTCATAGTTGTCTTTGCAGACGGATAATGCCTCCTGCAGCAGTTCAATGAGGTTTGCGCGACGAATCTGGACGCGTCGGGAGGTTCCCAGTTCTGAACTGAGGAGGTCCAGCAGCCTGGCAAACTCGGCGGTGGGAGGAGAGCCCGCCTGGTGACGCGCGAGTGCATCAACGGAATCGACAAAGAACATATCCGGAACTGTAAAGTCAGCATCCAGACACGTTTTCCAGTCTTCTCTGATGTCCGTATCCAGAGCAGCATGTGTCTGAACAAAGACGAGCCGACAGCCGGCAGCAGCACCACCAAGTTCATCAACAATTCGAGCGTTGCGGTACTTCTGCTGGGTCGACGTATACAGCAGCACGTCGCAATGGGGCAGAACAGAACGCAGAATCTCCAGATTGCTGCCTGACGACGCCGTTTCACTGGTGTCAGGATCGGGACAGTCAATCAGAACGAAATCACGGAGTGCCGGAGTATCAACATGTTCGACTCGAAACCCATCGAGATTGAGGCCAAGGGCGTCAGGCTCGATGTCACGATGGAGCAACAGAGTCGGTGTGACTGTCGTTGGTCGCTGTCGGCCTGACGCAGAAACTTCCTGGCCCGCCAAGGCGTTCACCAGACTGCTCTTGCCGGTTCCTGTTCCTCCGTATGTGGCGACAATCAGGGGCGTTTCCAGCCGGATTCTTAATGTGTGGACACGATCGAGCAGCTTACTGAGCAGAGAGCGGCTGTGAGTCGCCGTTTTCCATTCCGGTCCCGCCGAGATCCAGTTCTGCAGCTGCTGTGTCAGTGAGTCCACTTCTGCCAGCAGAGCGATGTGTTCCAGTTCCTCATGCGTACTCAAAGGGACGCCTCCTGGTCATCGGGGATTTCGTCCGCGGGTAATGCCGGGCTCCCCAGAAGCCGGACACGCTCATTCAGCTCTGCAATCACTGTTGTCAGTTCTCGCCATTCGTCGGACGATTCGAGGCTTGCGGCCGCTGAAATGTCATCGGGAAGTGTTCCCAGTAACTCATCACGAATCCGGGTGGTCAGCCAATCGACTCGTCGACTTGTAAAGACGCTGTGGAGGCGATGAAACCACGCCTGCAACATCCCCGACCCCGTACCTGCCGCGCTGGCGAGCGCCGTGTCTCCTGCCGCTGCTGCAGCCGCCCCGCCCGCGACATCTGTGACGACATGGACAACCATATTGGCAGCCGTGTTGGCGACGATGGGAGCGACAGCTTCACCAGCAGGCCCCATTCCAAGGCTAAAGAGCACGACGCTGGTGACTGGCCTCACCGCCGCAGAAACATTGTGTAGTTGTTTGTAGAGTTTGAATAGTTCCGGGCTGTCGGTGCTGAAAGTCTCCATTTCAGATTTGACGGTATCCTTTAACTCCGCCTCAAAATCGAGCGCAGCGTGTCGCTCCCTGAGTCCGGCAATGAGTTTTGAACGCGATGATGCGGCAAGGACCGCCTCAATACGCGGCCGAATCATCTCATTGCCGGTATCAGCCATCCATTGCAGCTTGTCAAAGAGCTCTTCGATTGTCGAAAGAATGGCCGACCACTCTGAGTCTCTATACTTATCAAGCGGTGGAACTGGTTCTCCCTGGATTGCATTACGAGCCAGTTTGACCGGCCACAGAACACCAGCGCCGACAGTGTCGTAGAACGAATTAATGCGTTTGGCCCAGCCCTGCTGGCCGGCCTTCCACCATATGCGAATTTCGTCAACAAACACGCTGTTTGGTGGCGAAGGCCAGTCACGAATCCTGAGCACAGTGTCTGACGAAAGCCGTTTCGCGGTGGCCGCCAGCTCGCTGCTGGAGTTTCCCAGACTCCGAAGATACTCCGGGAGACCGGTCTGCTCATCCAGCAGCGTCCTGAGCGAACCTCGCAGAGTTCGAATTCTGATCTCGCGAAACCGAAGATTGGCCAGTTCTTCGTTGAGGTTGCGCGGTGTGTTGTCCGGTGCCTCGGAGGGGGACGGCCAGCTACGCGCATAAAATGGGAGTGTCAGCCCGTTGGCCGCACGGCGATCATTGGGAGCCAGAAAAACGGCATCCGGTTCAATTCCTGTTTCCCGGCAGAACGTATCAAGCCAGACAGGCCAGTACTCTTCGTCATCCGGCAGCAGGCACTGATTGAAGACCACAAGAACGGCTTTGTCTTCCGCTCGTGCTTTCCGAAAAAACTCTTTGACTGCCGCGTCGTTGTATTTCTGCTGCGTCAGAACCGCAATGAGGACGTCAGCACTACGGCGGACTGCATCTGCTCGGACCCAATTGACCCGCGCATCACTGTCGATATCCGGCGTGTCAAGAACAAGCAGGTTGTCTGGGAGTTCCGGAGCTGTCCTGAAGAAGAGTTCATGGGCATCCGACTCTTCCAGAGCGGATTCGGCTTCGTCCCATTCACGGAGCGTAAAGTCGGGAAACACCGGTTGCAGGTCTTCCCGTCCGGAGAAGCGCTCAGGAACAAGGCAGACCGGGTGTTTTGTGCCGGAAGCCAGGGGGCTTGAAGCACTCGCGTGACACCCGGTCAAATGATTGAACGTGACACTTTTGCCAATGTTCGTCCC
>CAJWGB010000220.1 GCA_913031625.1 uncultured Planctomycetaceae bacterium
CTTGAGCCGTCTGGTTATCGCTGGCGAATTGCCCCGAACCTGAACCTGCAGGTTAAATGCCCTCGATGATCCGGATTTCCGGGGATACATTCGAGGGGCTGGCAGGGATTCGCGAAAAGCAGGGTGTCGTGGTTCGTTCCTTCGTTCGGCACGATAAACTGATCGGAGGAAGCAGTCCCCTAAGCCCGGATAGTGGATTTGCCAGGTCCGTGGAAAGCGATGTGCCGTGAGCGATAATTCAGAGAATCAGCAGCGATCCAGCCGGCAGAAAGTGTTTGCCCTGTTGCCAACACTTCTGACGCTGGGAAATGCCGTATGTGGATTTGGCGCGATCACCATTCTTGCTCGCGTCGGTCCGGCATTTGATGTGATGGCAGAAGCCGACAGCTTCGACCCGGCCACACAAATGGTCAACGCCGCATGGCTGATCTTTCTGGCCATGCTGTTTGACGCTCTTGACGGTAGCGCAGCTCGGCTGACAAATCAGACCAGCGAATTCGGCGCCATGCTGGACAGCCTGTGTGATGTAGTCAGCTTCGGCGTCGCGCCCGCATTCATGATGCTCAAGCTCACTGACCCACGCCATCGACTGATGGAGACGCTGGGAACAGCTGCGAAAGCTGGTAAGGAGACCGTTTCCAAAGCCGCGGACGGCGTGGCAAAGGCTGCTGAAACGATGGCGAAACCGACTGAGAATGTGGTGGATGCGCTCTCTTTCAGGCCACCGTTCGACTACCCCATTGATCTGCTTTGGGCAATTGCAGCGTTGTACCTTGCATGTGCCATTCTGCGACTGGCACGATTCAACATCGAGACGGATGAGGAAGATGATCATTCAGGATTCAGTGGACTTCCTTCCCCGGCCGCTGCCGCAGTCATTGCAGCCTTTCCCATCGGCGTGATGTCTCTCAAGAAGAACCTGCTGGCCCCCAACTCCCCCGCATGGGCAGAACCGGTCGCAGAAGTGCTCCTTACGGCTCTGGCAGTCCTGCTCCCATTGATCACCCTGGCCACGGCCGTCCTGATGGTCAGCCGCATCCCTTATCCACACCTGTTCAATCAGATCCTGAAAGGAAACAAAGGACGCAAACAGCTTCTTCAGCTCGTGTTCACCCTGGCACTCGTCTTTTCGATTCGCGGAATGACGGTCCCGGTGTTGATCTGCTGGTTTGCGTTCGCTGGTCCGATTCGGACTCTCTGGCGAAGACGGACCGGCAAAATAGAGTCTCAGTCGCCTGGCGAATAATCGTCGCGCAATTCCGCACTGGCGCGTAGTGCATTGGCTTCGCCTCCCCAAATAAGCCATGTGCCGCATGTGCAGGCCCATCAGTTTGGGGCCTGCAGAGGAGATTGGCTTGCGGCAGCCAACAGACCTGAGGTAACTTTTTGTGATTCCTGAATTCCTGCCGAGAGCCCACATGCCAGATCCATCATCACGTCGAACATTTCTTGCCGCCTCTGCTGCCGCAGTTTCAACAGCTGCCTTCCCATGGAATACCGCTGCTGCGGAAGATTCTGCTGCAGAACTAATCAGCGGAAAAGACGAACGACTGATTGTGCTCAAACCATACCCAGCTGTTATTGAAACGCCGCTGAAACTTCTGACTGAGCATCAGCTCACCCCGGCAGAACTCCTCTTTGTGCGCAACAATTCACAGCCCAAAGATGCTGCCACAATTTCCGCGTCCACACATCGACAATGGGCCATCTCAGTTGGAGGAGCCGTATCAAAGACAGCCCGAATTGCCCTGAACTCGCTCGGCAGCCTTCCCCGGACAGAATACGAAATGGTGCTGCAATGCAGTGGCAACGGCAGATCATTGTTTTCATTCGCAGCGCAGACCAGCGGCACACAGTGGGGCCGTGGAGGAATGGGCAATGTTAAGTTTGGTGGTGTCCGACTAAGCGCTGTGCTGGATCACCTTGGTGTTGAGGTCAGGAAATCGGTACGTTTCGTCAACGCCGGTGGTTCAGATGAACCGTTGCCGGACAAAGAAGATTTCCTTCACAGCCTGCCCGTGGAAGATGTTCTTAATCGCAGCATCATCGCAACTACTCTGAACGGAAAACCGCTCGCTGCTATTCATGGTGGCCCGGCTCGCCTGATCACGCCGGGGGTCTTTGGCACCATGCAGGTCAAGTGGCTCAGTGAGCTGGTTTTTGTGGCGGAAGAATCAACCAACTACAACCACGTGCCTCGTTATCGAGTGCCCAACAGTCCGATCAGGCCCGGAACCAAATACGACTTCACACTGCAGAACAGTGCTTACAACTGGGACCTGAAGGTCAAAAGTGTCATCCTGAATCCAAACCACGGAGACGCCCTCAAGGCAGGCGAGAATACGATTCAGGGAGTCGCCTTTAATGACGGGCGCGTATCGATTTCATCCGTCCTGTTGTCGTTTGACAAAGGTCAGACGTGGACGCGAGCTGAACTGAGTCAGCCAGAGAGCCAGTACGGCTGGATCCGGTTTTCCCTGAAGAAGAAGCTTTCTCGCGGAACCCACACGATCTGGAGCCGCGCGATTGACGAACTTGGACGCACCCAACCCCTCGACGGCAGTATTGCCTGGAATCCGCGTGGCTACGAATGGAATGGAGTTGAGCAGATCAAAGTCACCGTCTCCTAGGACCTGCTGATTATCTCGGGGAAGGTAGCAGGTCGATTGAAAGTTCGACGCAGACCCCTTTCACCACGTCACAGATGTTGGCGCGACCTCACCCCAGAACGGCCTGTCTCCTTCAGATCACGCTTCCAGACCCGGGAATGCTTCGGTTTACGGTGGTGTCCGGTTAGAATGCCCGCACTTCTCTTGTGGCCATCCTGAAGCCGCTTCGAGTTGCCCCGCATCTACGTTATTTGCGGTGTCGACATTCATTGCGTCGGATTTAGGACTGGTTCTCATCAGCAGTCAGCTGAATTTATGGCGTTACTTCTTTGACGCCCGGTCTGAGGAGCGATTATGTCCGACCAGAACGAAGACCTGAATTCTCATCTTGAACGAGCCTTCCGTCAGCGAGAGCGTAACAACGCTCCGGCGGACGAACCTCCAGAACAGACTCATGAGATCATTCGGGCGACTCCCGTGAACACGGAGCTGTCCACCGGCCCGGAAGAAACTGCGGAAGTCGTGCAGGAAGAAAAAATGGGACTGATCAGCCGACTGCGTTTACGGAATGCTGAGTCGGCTCATGAGTTGCAAAAGGCACGGACGACCTACGAAACAGAGATCGAGCTGATTCGCCACAAGGCCGACGCAGCAATACGCGAGAGCCGAGCGTTCTGGGACGCGAAGTCTGTCGAAGTCGCCGAGACGATCAAGACGTACGTTCAATCAACGGTCCGAGCACTCGAGATAGACCGACTGGACTCTCGGAATGCAGACCTGCAGCGGGCCTATCAGTCAGCGGCCGAAGCACTTGAAAAGGCGCGGGCGTCAAGCCTTCCGGAAGTGATGAAGGATAGACTGATCCAGGACATCCTGAATAACTTCGAAAACACGCTTCAAAGGATTCAGGAAGACACCATCGTTTCGCGATACGATCTCGATTAGTCCGGTCTGGTCGCCATCATGTCCGAGAAGCTGCAGGACTATTCCAAACTGCCGGAAGAATCGACTCGAAAGCTGTTCAGCTTTGGAGTTGGGACCGTCATTCTGCTTGTTGGCTTCCTGCTGCTGACCATCATTTACACGGTCGGAGAGAAGTTTCGCGGATTCCGCTGGGACACCTTTCGCAATGGGCTGTTCAGCTTTGGTCTGATTCTGCTGGTCGCAGTCCTGATAATTGCCGGGATGACAGTCCTGGGGCGCGGACTGGCATTGTTGTGGCCAGAGATGCTGACGACCTTTGCCAGCAAACGAAAACTTCGGACAGCAAAGAAGAAGGCTGAGTCCGCGATTGAAGAAAAGCATCGTCTGAGCGAGGAGCGTGCCCGCCTGACCGCACAGTTGAAGGCGACGTTTCTGTTCGAAAAGGAAACGATTCGTTGCGCGAACGCTCAGGCGTCGCAGGAGTTCCGGGATGCACTGCAGTCCACCGTCATGCGAAGCTGCCAGATCGCCCTCGACCATATCTCCCAACTGGTAGACCAATACGAGAAAGTGGTCCTTGAGATCGAGCAGTCTGACCTGCCTGACGATGAAAAGTCGGACCTGCTCGACGCACTAACGGCCCAGTTGGATGTAGCGGCTACCGAAGAGAAGAATCGCAGCGCTCAGAAGATGATGGAATCGGAGATCTGGAAAGTTCGTTTTCGAAAGGCAAAGGCTCTGGCCGGTGAGAAGACCGCTTCTGCCATTCAGTACCTCCGCAGGATTCGTCCGGAAGCCCGTTCCGCAAAGATGAAGTCTCGAATCGACAGCATGATCGCGTCGCTGGATTCGGGACAACAGCACTCCTGAGTCAAAAAGTCCGGCGGACTGCGGAAACCGTGGAATCCTGACTGAATGAGACGGAGCCCTTGTGAGTCCCCGGACAGTCTGAATAATCATTGTGTGCCACACGCTTGTGTCGGCGGTCCAATAGACGACTGATACCTGTTCAGGAATGCTGCGTAATGAAACACGTTTGTTCTCTGCTTACTCTCCTGGTAAGTGCCTCAACCCTAGCCAGTGAACCCACTGTTGAAGACTTCGGCAAAACAAAGGATGGCGAAGCCGTTCAACTGTACACGCTGAAGAACGAGAAGGGGCTCGTGGCGAAAATCATGACTCGTGGCGCAACTCTGGTGGAACTCCATGCACCGGATAAGGACGGCAAGTCCGCTGACATTATTCTGGGATGGGACGACGTCGCCGGCTACGAATCCGAAGACAACCAGTACTTTGGCTGCACGACCGGTCGTGTCTGCAATCGAATTGCCAAAGGGAAGTTCACTCTGGACGGAGAAGAATACACTCTCGCCACAAACAACGACCCCAATCACCTGCATGGTGGAGCAGAACGAAGCCTCGACAAGGTTGTCTGGAAGGCGACGCCTTTTACAAACAAGTTTGGCCAGGGCATTCGCTTTAACTACACAAGCCCGGACGGTGAAGAAGGATACCCAGGTAAGCTGAAAGTATCTGTCTCGTACGTACTGGCCAACTCTGCCAATCGACTGACTATCAACTACAAGGCGACCACCGACAAGGCGACTCCTGTCAACCTGACGAACCATGCGTACTTCAACCTTGGTGGAGCCGGCAGCGATACCGTATTGAACCACCAGTTGAAACTCAACGCCGACAATTACACGCCTACAGACGACACGCTGATTCCGACGGGCAAAATCGAGTCCGTTGAAAAGACTCCGCTGGACTTTCGAAAGATGCGAAAGATCGGTGCCCGTGTTGAAAAGCTGACGGAGACTGCGGCCCTTGGCTACGACCACAATTTTGTTCTGAACTCGAAGAAGGACAACGATTCACGCTACAACCTTGCAGCAATGCTGCGTGATCCGGAATCCGGCCGCACACTGCGAATCTCGACCACTGAACCGGGAATCCAGTTTTACTCTGGCAATTTCCTGAAAGGACAGAACGGCAAAGACGGCAAGACATATGCTCATCGTTCGGCGCTCTGCCTGGAAACACAACACTTCCCGGACTCTGTGAACCACGACAGCTTCCCGTCAACAATCCTGAAGCCAGGGGACGAATACATGTCATCTACGTCCTACACATTTGGCGTTACCAAAGAACAGGACCAGAAGACGGAGAAATAATTCGTCAGCCGCCGACAACCACCGGCGAAGAAATCCAGGTGCCTGACAGGCTCGGCATAGTTGCCGAGCCTGTTTTTTTTTGTGGCGGACCGGGCTCGCAGTGCCCTGCCACAGCCATCAGCGTCCTTCGTTCCAGATGATGTGGGTGCCGCTCTTGCCGGGTACGATCAGGTCTTTCCAGCCGTTGCCGTCAAGGTCATGGACTCGAATCTGCAATCCAATGCCCGGCCCCTTGCCTGCCGGAGCCGTTGAGACCAGTTGTTTGGCCCATGTCTCAGCCCTGGCATTCCAGTCGTAGTACTGAACAGTGATGTCGTCTTCAGCTCCCGAGTCTCGCCCCGAGTGAGCGTAGTACCGTTTGCCGGTAATCAGTTCCGGCTGACCATCGTTATCAACATCATCCCATGCCAGCGCATGCCCCTGTGAAAACTTCTTGTCGATCAGGTGCTGGCGCCATGTGGTCGTACCGTCTGCCTGCGGTTTCAGTTGTTCATGCCAGTAGAGTCCATAGCTGTGACCATCTGCCCAGACAATGTCATTGCGACCGTCCTGATTCAGGTCAACGACAAGAATCGGGCAACTGGCGTGCGGAAGGTCGAAGTCATGGTGATATGTCCAGCGAGAAGAGAACGGATCTGATTTCGGCTGCTCATACCAGCCGGCCTGAAACAGAATATCCTGCCTCCCATCACCATTGAGATCTCCGAATCCCATTCCGTGACCGTTCCCGACCTCCGAAATGAGATGCTTCGTCGCACTGACTTTCCCGTCAGTGCCGCGGACCAGCTTCAGAACCTGAGTCGGATTGTTCTTATTCCATGAGTTTTCAATGAACTCTGGAGTACCATCGCCGTCGATGTCATGCAGAAAGGTGGCTTCATTCTGGTTGGTGCCTGTGTCCAGGAGCAGATGAACTTTCCATGCGTCGACGTCGTAGCCGCCGGCTCCGGGATTCTCGTACCAGCTGACGATTGTGTTGGTAAATGCGCCGGCGAGAACATCCAGATCGCCATCACCGTCCATATCGTAGAGGTGTTCGGAATTGTTCTGCAGGTAATCCGCTCCAAATGCGTCCAGAGACCGAACAGGACGCTGTTTGAAGTCGGGCGCCTGGTACCAGAATTCACCGGCGGAGATATCTAATTTACCATCGCCGTCGATGTCACCAACTGCAACGCCTTCATTGTTGTCTCTGTGAAGCTGCTGCACACGCCACTTCAGTTTGGCAGCTTTGCCTTTGTTCTGCGCAAAGGCTGAGGAATCCAGCACGGCGGCCGTCAGAAACGTGAAACAGAGAAGAGTCTTACTTTTCATTATTCAAACCAATAATCAGGAAGGGGCACTACTCATCAGGTTACCGAATCCGCTGGACAAAGTCTGCTGTCGGGACCTGAGACAGCTCGGAGCGCTCTCCTTGCCATTCAAGTGCCATTTTCAGACGATAAGAACCTTCCAGGACTTTGAGAGGTCATCGTGAATCAAATTTCAGCCAGCTGTGTTGTCGCGCTCGCGTCATTACTCTCCAGTGCACTCATTGCGGATGACGTGCCATCCGGCAGACTGCTGCTGATTGGAATCGATGGATGTCGCCCGGATGCGCTGGAGTCTGCACAGACTCCGCATATCGATGCACTGATCAGGAATGGTTGCTGGACAAAGACGACTCAGATTCTGGGGGAACGCTATGGAAAGAACGACACCATCAGCGGCCCCGGCTGGTCCAGTTTTCTGACAGGAGTGTGGGCGGATCGACATGGGGTACACGACAACACGTTCGAAGGGCGCAAATTCGACGAATACCCCCACCTCTTTCAAAGAATCCGGCAGGCTTACCCCAAAGCCCTACTGGGGTCATTCGTCGACTGGGCACCAATTGACAGGTTTATTGTTCAAGATGCCGACGTGCGCGTCGTGTTACCTTCAGAAGGAGCAGACCAGTACGCGCGGCATGACAAGGTGCTTGCCCGATCCGCTGTTGAATTCCTGAGTAAGCCGGATGCGCACGCTGCTATGGTCTATTTCGGAGCGACTGACGAGACCGGACATGCGGGTGGGTTTCATCCGAACGTACCGGAGTATATCTCCGCAATTGAGCAGACAGATGCACTCGTCGGAGAGCTCATAGATGCCGTCAATAACAGGCCCAACTCAAAACAGGAAAACTGGCTTGTTGTGGTGTCCACAGATCATGGAGGAAAAAACAAAGGACACAGCGACGGCCACAGCGTGCCTGAGATCCGAACGACGTTTCTCATCGTCAGTGGAAACGCAGCCCAAAAGACTCCCATCACTCAGCAAACGTATGTGGTCGACGTGGCAGCGACCGCACTTGCGCATCTTGGTATTGCAATCAGGCCGGAATGGAAACTTGACGGCAGGCCCGTAGGACTAAACCCCACGGATAATAAGTCGGAGAGGAAAGTCAGCTTCCGCGAAGACGTCGCCCCGATACTGACCTCAAAGTGCCTTGAATGCCACTCCGGTGTCGCCCCGGAAGGCGGCCTCAATCTGACCAGCAGGGCACTGGCGTTCAAGGGAGGGGAGAATGGTATTCCTCTGCATCCAGGCAAACCGACTGAGAGCCTCTTGTGGAATCGAATTCACAACAACGAAATGCCACCGGAACACCCGCTGACAACAGTGGAACGTGACATCATCAAACGATGGATCGCCTCAGGAGCAAATTGGGAGGGCGGAGAAATCGACCGATTCGGCAAGACCACGGCCAATCGAGCAGGTTCCGACTGGTGGAGCCTGCAGCCTCTGCAAAGTACAACTCCGCCCGGCGTGGCTGGTGCGAAGAATCCGATCGATGCCTTTGTACGTGCACGACTGAACTCGAAGGGACTGAAACCGTCTCCTCGAGCAACTCCGGAAGTCCTGATTCGCAGACTGTCATTTGACCTGACAGGACTTCCGCCATCCCCCAGTCAGGTAACGGAGTTTCTGGCTGCATGGCAGAAAGACGCAGACTCGGCAGCAGACGGTCTTGTTGATCAACTTCTTGCCTCGCCTCACTTTGGTGAGCGATGGGGACGACATTGGCTGGATGTTGTTCGATTTGGCGAAAGTCAGGGGTTTGAACGCGACAAACTGCGTTCCAATTCATGGTACTATCGCGACTGGGTCATCGACGCCCTCAACAGTGACATGCCCTACGATGAATTCGCGCGACGACAGCTTGCAGGCGACGTCATCGGCCCGGAAGACCCTGCGTACATCACAGCCACCGGATTTCTCGTCGCCGGACCATGGGATGAAGTTGGCCAGAGTCAGCGCAGTCAGACGATGAAGGCGATTGTTCGGCAGGACGAAATCGAAGACTACGTTGGGACGATCAGCCAGACCTTTCTGGGGCTGACTGTCAACTGTGCTCGATGCCACGACCACAAGTTCGACCCGATTCTCCAGAAAGAGTACTACCAGCTGGCCGCCGCTGTTGGGGGCGTCCGCCACGGCCAGCGAAGTGTCAACACGGAAGAGAACAGACAGCAGCTCATTGTCCTCAAACGCAGAATCAGAGAAGTTCAGGACAAGATATCGCAACTCGAACAGGCTGTCAGAAATCGCCTGCTGAAAGAACAGGAGCAGCGCGAGAACCTCCCCAAAAGAGTTCGCCCAATCGCCAGATGGGATTTCGAGAGCGACCTCAGAGATTCGATTGGTGAACTTCACGCAACCCAACACCCCGATGCGACGATCGAAGACGGGCGTCTTGTTCTCAATGGAGGAAAGGGATATGCAGCCACTCATCATCAGAGCTTCCTCCTCGGAGAGAAGACGATCGAAGCATGGGTCAAACTGGATGGGCTTGATCAGAAAGCTGGAGCAGCGATTTCCGTACACTCAACAGACAATGAGTTCGACGCGATCGTGTATGCGGAACGAAAGCCGCGGCGTTGGATGGCTGGGAGTGACTTTTTCAAACGAACAACTGACTTGAGTGTTCCGGCGGAAGACACCGCCGACAATGAATTCATCCACATGGCCATTACGTATGCAACTGATGGCACAATCAGCTGTTACAGAAATGGCAAGCCCTATGGAAAGCCCTACCGAAAAGCCCCCATGTCATTGTTCCACCCAAACATGTGGTACGTTATGTTCGGCATCAGAACAGGAGGACCAAACCCCAAAAACCAGCTGCGTGGCTGGCTTGAGGCCGCTCAATTGTACGACCGAGCTCTGACTTCGGAACAGATCGAGGCATCCTGGCTTTGTGAAAAAGCGGCTGTCACTCACGACTCCATTCTTGCAGCACTGACTCCGGATGAAGTGAAACGACGCACGGCACTCACGCGTGCGATTGCGAACCTGAAAGCGGAGCAGAAGCGTCGAGAGGCATGGACCATCTATGCAAACGTTCCCAGGCCTCCGGATACAGCGTTTGTCCTGAAACGTGGTAACCCGGCCACACCCGGGCCGATGGTATCGCCTGCAGGAATCGGAAGTCTCAAAGGCATCAAGGCCTCATTCGAGTTGAAACCAGACTCAGCAGATGCAGAACGCCGTCAGCGGCTGGCTGACTGGGTGACCAGTAAAGACAATCCACTGTTCGCACGGGTGATCGTGAATCGACTGTGGCACTATCACTTCGGACGCGGACTCGTGCAGACTCCCAACGACTTTGGATTCAATGGAGGCAAACCGAGTCACCCGCTGCTGCTCGACTGGCTGGCGAACGAACTGATCCGCTCTCAATGGAGCCTGAAACACATCCACCGACTCATCGTTACTTCCGCCACATTTCAGCAGGCGTCTCGATCACGATCGGAATGCATGGACGTGGATGCTGATAACCGTCTCTTGTGGCGGCGGGCCCCCCAGCGTCTGGAGGCCGAGGCTTTGCGAGACGCAGTTCTTTCCGTAGCAGGTCAGCTCAACACACAGTACGGCGGCCCTCCCTACAGAGACTTCGAGACGTTCAGCAATAACTCTCAGTTCTACTCCCCAGCTGACCCCGACACACGGGACGCCTGTCGTCGAACCGTATATCGAACCTGGATTCGATCCGGCAGGAATCCGTTTCTCGACACGTTTGACTGTCCGGACCCGTCTGCGACTGCACCGAAGCGGGCTGTCACGATCACTCCAATTCAGTCGCTGGCAATGATGAACAACTCGTTCGTCCTGAGGATGGCAAATCGATTTGCGCAGCGTCTGGAGAAGGAGGCAGCATCTCCTCCGGCTCAAATCAGGCGAATGTGTCTGCATGCCTGGGGCCGTGCTGCAACCAACGAAGAAATTGAACAGTTCTCGCAGTTCGCAAAGCAGCATGGTCTGTCCGCCCTGTGCCGAGTGGTTTTGAACAGTAACGAGTTTATCTATGTGGACTAAAACGATGACAGACTCACTCAAACGTCGCGACGTGTTTTCCTTCGCTCGCAACGGGATCGGAGCAGTCGCCCTTACCGAGTTGCTGCGGCGCGACGGAGGTGCGTTTGCGGATGCAGTACCGGGACAGGCATCTGTTCCGTGGCCGCATCACCCGGCGAAGGCGAGGCGAGTCATCCACGTTGTGGCCTG
>CAJWGB010000221.1 GCA_913031625.1 uncultured Planctomycetaceae bacterium
CGAAGCACAACTCCAGCAGTCGCCGGTGCTGTGGCATCTGAAAATCGTCTCCTCCAATCTGATGGCGAATGTAGTTGGTGTATTCCGGGAGGGTGAGGATGATCTCCAGCACTTCGCGCTCCGCTCGATCAGCTGCCGAGGATGGTTCTGCGATTGATGCCGGGGGCCCCGGTCGGTCCTTCCGAATAAATCGTCGTGTTGTGTTTTGGCGACGTGCGTCGTGCAGCTGCCGCCGAATGATTGTTTCGTCGAGCTGTGTCTTCTGGCACACAGCTTTGATCACCAAATCCTCTCGGACTGTACCCTGTATCCCGGTAGCACCCGCGAGGAATTCAATCAGATTGTCCAGAATCTGCTGTCGCCCGGCCACGGTTCCTCTGTCAACGCGGCTTATGACTGTTTGCAGCTTAAATTCCCATGCCTCTGGAGCACTTTTTATTAATGCGTCAAACGCATCGTTGCCTTTTTCTTCCAGGTAGTCTGCCGGGTCCATTCCTTCCGGCAAAACACCAATCCTGATGTCCATCTCTTCTGCCAGAAACAGCTCGATGGACCGTTCGGCAGCCTGCTGTCCGGGTGCGTCTCCGTCATAGAGAACAACCACCTGGTCACAGAATCGCCTGAGAAACTTCACATGATCGACTGCCAGTGCCGTTCCCAAAGTGGCCACCGCACTGGAGAAGCCTGCCTGATGACAGGCGATACAGTCCATGTAACCTTCCGTGACAATCGCAGTCCGTTGCTCCCTGACCGACGACCGTGCCTGATCAAATCCGTAAAGCGTCTTGCGTTTCACAAAGACCGGAGTTTCCGGCCCGTTCCAATATTTGGCAGGACTCTCGATGTTGCTTCCTGGCAGCAATCGTCCTCCAAACGAAACCGTCTGTCCTCGTTCGTTAATGATGGGAAAGACCAGGCGACCCACATAGTTGTCGCGGACACCTGGCCCTCTGCTTCGATCTGTGATCAAAGCCACATTCTTTAATTGCCGCTCGGAGAAAAGTCCTTTAGCGCGGTCACTAAACCAGTTGTAATTTTCAGGGTGGTAACCCAGCTGAAACTGACGAATTGTCTCTTCAGTCAGATTACGTTCCTGGATGTATCTCTTAATAAGTGAGTCTTCCGGCGATGCCAGAAGCGTCTGGTGCATCAGCTTTGTGGCCCACTCAAGAACCTCGATGGCTGTTGCTCTGTCTTCGCGGGTAATCCGTGGTCCGGCCGCACGTTTTTCCTGCTCGGGAAGTTCAATTCCCGCGCGATTGGCAAGCATTCGGATGGCTTCAGGGAATTCAACGCCCTCAATCTCCATCACCCAGCTGAAACAGTCTCCTCCCTTTTGACACGGCCAGCAGCGGTAACTCTGCCGATCCGGGTACACGTGAAACGATGGGTTGCGATCCTCGTGAAATGGGCACAGACCAACGTAGTCAGTACCATTTCGTGTCGGTGTGAGAGCAACTGTCTCAGAGACGAGATCCACGAGGTTGGTTGCCTCACGAATTCGTTCTTTGAAGTCATCCCCCAACAGACCTGCCACAAAATTCTCCAGAGTTTCTTATTGTGACAATGGCGTGTTTGAAGATCGTTCCGACAGAGTCGGTGAGCAGCCTGCCGCAGCTCGTCAGCAGCACAACCGCAATTCTAAGTCCGCGTTCCTCGCGTCTCTCCTCTTGACACTCCGTTGCCAACCAGCAGTTCCACGCCAGTCAACAAAGCAAATGCTTTTGCAATCCGTCAGATCACCAGAACGGTCATCTGTTGTGACTGCTGCCGCCTTCCGAACGACAGCACCCAGAGTCTTCAGGAGAAGTTTTCCGCATCTGCAGGCGGGGGGAGTGAAGTCTCCGGGTGCGTTAATTTTACGCGCCGATGAGGAATGGTCAAGGTTTTCGAGGAACAGCGGCCCCTCTTTCCCGCAACCCTAAGTTGGTGAAACGTACAGCATTCCGACCTTTGCCGACCGCAAATGAAGCCAGCCTTTGCCCGAACCGCAAACTCTCGCAAATCAGAATCTGTCCCCCAGCCCGCTCGGATCCTGATCTCAGAGCATTCAGACGCCAAAGAACTCTCCCCGGACGTCCGGCAGACGTCTATCATGGGAAGGCCAAGAGAGACACTCATGACAGATCCTCCCCCTCAGAAACCAGCCACTTATTCGTCTTCAGCGAAAGCCGATAACCGACGAAATCTGGTGACAGCAGCGATCGTTGCACTCGTCGCCGGACTGTTCTGCGGCCTGCTGATCCCCCAGACAGGAATCAGAAATGTACTCACCCAATGGCTGATCCCGGCGACAGAGCACGACCCCGATGCAGAAGAGGCCACTGCGGACAGCTCCGCCTTTGTGGTGTCCATTTCTGCTCAGAAGACATTTGGCGTCAAAGTCTCTGACGCAGACGAACTGACCAGAGACTTCACGGAGACCATTGCGGTTCCCGCCTTCCTTCGAGAGCAGCCGGCCGTCAGCAACCTGCAGGCCTCAAGCAGACTGCAGGGTGTCGTGACAAAGGTCTTTGTCCAGAAAGGACAGTCTGTTCGGGAAGGAGATCCGCTCGTCGAGCTGGACCTCACGGGCGATGAGCTGGCTTCAGCTCAGGGAGTCCTCCTCGATTCAGTGCAACAACTGCAGATCATCGACGACGAGATCAAACGACTGACCCCCGCCGCAGAGGAGGGTGGCATCGCGCGGCGAAATCTGATCGACCGCCAATACGAACGCCGACGAACACAGGCCGTCATTGAAGCGAGAAGACAGGAACTGCTCGTCCGAGGTCTCAGAACTGCCGATGTCGACGGGATCGTCAGGGATCGCAAGCTGGTCCGGACAATCACCATTCATACTCCTCTGGGGATCCAGCCGGACCAGCCACACATTTCCGGTCGACGATCCCCAAAGCTCACGCCTGTTTCGCACCAGCAGGAGCAGCCCGACGACGACCTTGTCTACAGCGTCGAATCAATGAAGGTCAGTCCCGGGTCAGTAGTGACGGCCGGTCAGACGCTGTGTGACCTCGCCTACCATCGGACACTGCTCGTCGAAGGCCAGGCGTGGGAACGTGACCTGCCGCTGATCTCCGACCTCATTCAGCAGAGAACTCCTGTATCCATTTCAGTCGGAGACAGTGACGAACCCCTAACAATCGACAATCTCAGAATTCGTTTCATGGACAACCATGTTGACTCGGAGTCCCAGACCTATCGGTTCTATATCGAGATCGACAACTCAGTCATCACAAACAACGTCTCCGACGGTCGAGTCTTTCGCACGTGGGAGTTTAAACCCGGGCAGCGAGGCCATATCCAGCTACCTCGCAAGACATGGACACGACAGCTGGTTGTTCCCACATCTGCATTGGTTCGCAACGGAGTTGACCATGTCATCTATGAGCGTGTTGGGCACCACGATCATTTCCACGGTGACGAACCTCCGCACAGCGAGTTCAAACCGATTGTCGTCTCAGTCTCCTACAGCGACCAGGAGTACGCCGTCATCGATCATGACGGACAGATCAATCCACTGCAGACGCTCGTCACGGATGGAGCTGAAATGCTGCTGCGTGCCATGAACACCTCATCAGGTAGACATGGCCACAGCCACGAACATTAGATTCTATGACGACCTGCGAGATTTCCGACGGCAGGGCCCGTGTCTGTCCCACTGGTACGATCGCCAGAGCCATGCAGATGAGCTTTATCGTGCCCTCCGACAACGCATGCCCACAGCCCGGAGTCCGTGGTCTGATCTCTGATTCAGAATGGCATGTCCTGTGTTGACCATCTTCGTTTAAGCGGAGGCCCGCAGGGCCAGTGTGGCTCCTGCGTCTTTCCAGCATGGCTCGTCGCGTGCGTCTGCCGCTACCGGCTGAGCGATCTACTCTGGCGCGGAAGCCACCGCAGCACACCGTCAGCTACGCCTCCCGCCAAATTTGGTGGTTTCGGATTCACCCGGGGCCGATGTTTTATCATACTGGAGGCGTGTTCTCGCCCTCCCTGCTAAGGTGAACCGATGACGAAGCAAAGCCACTGCCCTGGACCTGATTCCCGCCGCTCATTTCTTGAACTGGGTGGCCTGAGCGTCCTCGGCCTGGGGATGAGTGACTTTCTGAGACTCCAGGCTCAGGCAGAAGAGCTGGGGGACAAGCTGCCGGACACGAGTGTCATTTTCGTCTGGCTGCCGGGCGGACCACCTCATATGGAAACATACGATATGAAGCCGAATGCCCCGGCCGAATATCGTGGCGAATTCAATCCCATTCCAACAAACGTATCCGGAATCGATGTTTGTGAACTGCTCCCGCGGCACGCACAGATCGCAGACAAGTTCACACTGATCCGTTCGATCCACCACAAGTTTGCCGACCATGGCGGTGGGCACAAGAGACTAATGACCGGCCGCGTCCCGGCAACGCCGACAGGGACCGTCAACGACGCACCGGCGGTAACGTCCATCATCAAGAAGATGCTCGAAGACGGCCGGAGTGAGATGCCAGTGTGTGTAGCGGAAGTCGACGCCAGTCGCGCCAATATAGACACGTTTGCCATGGGGCCGGCGTGGCTTGGCCCATCGACAACACCCTTTATCGTCGGGGGCAATCCGGGCGACAAAGGATTTAAAGTTCAGAACATCGGCGTCAGGAAGGAGATGGAAAGCAGGCTGGATGATCGTCTTGCCATGCTTCGGGGCGTTGATCAGTTCCGGCGCGACGTCGATCGCTCCGGTGCCATGCGGGCCATGGATGACTTCAATCGACAGGCTGTTGACATGCTGATGAGCGACAAGGTCCGCGACGCATTCGACCTGTCGAAGGAGCCGCCGGCGCTGCGAGATCGATATGGCTGGAATGCCTACGGTCAGCGGGCGATTCTTGGTCGACGTCTTGTTGAGGCAGGTGTCCGCTTTATCACCATGGTCTGGGAACATCCCGGCACCACCATGCCAAAATACGGCACCTACAACTGGGACTCACACGCGGTCAACGCCCACATTTTTAAAGACTGCCAGTGGAGGATCCCGTACTACGACCAGGCCCTGGCCACGTTGATCGAAGACCTCTACGACCGAGGCCTCGACAAGCGTGTGCTGCTGGTTGCCACTGGAGAGTTCGGACGC
Source organism: uncultured Planctomycetaceae bacterium (assembly GCA_913031625.1). Lineage (GTDB taxonomy): Bacteria > Planctomycetota > Planctomycetia > Planctomycetales > Planctomycetaceae > Fuerstiella. The sequence goes on from CAJWGB010000221.1 coordinate 5,111, forward strand.
ACTCCCAGAATCACCGTTCGGCGCGGCACCCAGACGGGCGTGGAGCAACCGGGACGTGACCACTGGCCACAGGCGATGTCCGTTCTCGTGTCTGGCGGTGGTATGCGGACCGGTCAGGTCATTGGTGCAACCAACAGCAAAGGAGAGCACCCTGTCGAACGGATCCTGACGCCGAATGACTTATGGGCTTCTGTGTATCGGTACCTTGGAATCAATCACAAGCACACGCTCCACGATCTCCAGGGGCGTCCAATGCAGATCCTTCCGTTCGGCGAACCGATCGAAGAGATCATGCCGGTTGCATAGCACCTCGGAGACAGACGGAACAACACTCCACTACTGCAGCCCGCGTGGCACTCAGTTTGAAGTTGTTTCAGAACCAGCAGGGCAACCTGGACCTCGCTCGGAGGGCCCGCCCGCCGATCACACTGTAACGGCCCTCCTGTTCACTCCTGCTGCATTCTTACGGATTGCAGAGAATCCGGGAGCATCCCCGGAAGGCAGACGGTAGACTACTTCGTCCGCTCGCCCGAGGTGGCTGAGCGTTACGAATAAAGCCAGCGGCACCCAGATGGCAGACCAGCAATCACGAAGACTCATCCAGGATCAGGCGCGACGTGCAGACGTCGACCTGAAACATAAGCGCGTTCGTGGGTTACTGAATCAGGTTGGTGCAGACGCAATTCTCTTTCAGAACCCCGCCAATATCGCATGGATCACAGGCGGAGGTGACCTCTTTCGCGGGGCGTTTGAAGAACCTGCGTCCAGCGTCTTCATGACTTCTGACGCGCGATTGTTTGCAACCAACTCCGTCGACTCAGCACAGATCTTCGAGCGTGAAGCTTTTGGTCTTGGCTTTCAGCTGAAACAGCGAGAATGGTTTCAGCCACACCGCGAACTCGTGGATGACCTGTGCCGCGGGCGCAACGTTCTCAGTGACACGGGTGTCGGTGATACACGTCGCATGACGCGTGCCGTGACTGATCTACGTCATCCTCTGACAACGCTCGAAGTAGAACGCTGCCGAATGCTGGCGCGGATCGCCGTGCATGCAGTGGAAGCAACCGCACACCACGTTCGAGCCGACATGACCGAGTCCGAAGTGGCTGGTCAGCTGAGTCATCGACTGCTGAGACGAACTGTTCAGCCAGCTCGGATACAGGTCTGCGCCGATGGCCGGGGCGAACGGTTTCGGCACTGGACGTTTGGTGAACAACCGGTCCAGCAGTACGCCACGATTTCCTGCGTGGTTCGGCGCTGGGGACTGCATATTGGCGTGACCCGAACAGTCTGCCTCGATCAGGTCCCGGCGGCACTGGAGCAGGCGTATCGCACGGCCGCAATGGTGCATGCAACAGGCCTGTTTTTTACTCGCGCTGGCCAGAAACTCGGCAACGTCTGGAAGAAAGTTCAGCGGATCTACGAGAAGTTCGGAGTGAGGTCTGAGTGGCTCCAATCCGACCAGGCCTCCGTCATGGGATACAGTACGGCAGACGAGCGAATCCGGCCGGAGAGCAGGGAGCAAGTCCTTGCTCCCTCCACAGTGTTCTGGCATCCGTCGGTGGGACCGGCCCTGCTTGGCGACAGTCTGCTCTGCTTTGACGCCTCAAATGAACTGGTCACCCTGTCAGAAACATGGCCTCAGATCAAAATCCGCGTGAAGGGGCGACAAGTCACAGTCCCGGGAATTCTGCTTGTCCCAACCGGCGACAGTCCGCCACAGGTCTCCGATTCACAGGCGATCGACTGTCTTGATCACCCTGGAGAAGAGATGCCCGGGGCCGTCGAATCCAAGTGGGAAATTCAAATCCCCAGTGACCACCCTGTCTGGGCAGAAGATTCACCATGGTCGCCCAAATCGGTTCTGGAGTAGGCCCCGGCATAAACCGACACCCCGGATCTGAGCTGCAAAATCGGTTCTACAATGGCCTCAACCAGTGTGATCCGATTTGTTGAGAAGATTACGGGAAAATTACCGGTCAACAGAGCTCTGCGGCTACGGAATAACTGACAGCAGGGACGCTCTTCAATTCATGCCGGCAGGGGTGACAGAGGTCTCCGGTTGTGGCAAACTTCAGGCAGATCAGCGGAGCCAGGTGCTGGTCAACACGGATGTTCGGTGCACCACGCAGTAATACAGAGACTCAATGACCGACGAATCGCAAACTGAATCTACCGGCGAACTTTCAGATCGCATCATCGGTGATTTTCGACTGCTGCGAAGAATTGGCGTCGGCGGTATGGCAGAGGTATACCTCGCAGAGCAACTCTCGCTGAAGCGATCGGTCGCGGTCAAGATTCTGCACAAAGATACAGTCAGCGGCAAAGAGAATACATTGCTCAAGAGGTTTGAGCAGGAAGCGCGAGCAGCCGGCGGCCTCAACCATTCCAATATCGTCCAGGTCTTTATGACGGGTGAGCAGGACGATCTGCACTACATTGTTCAGGAGTATGTCCAGGGGCAGAACCTCAGCCAGTGGACAAAGCGAAACGGCCCGCCCAATTTTCTTACGGGCCTCAAATGGATGAAGCAGGTTGCCGGCGCGTTGAAGGCTGCCTCAGAGTCCGGCATCGTCCATCGGGACATCAAACCGGAAAATATCATGCTGACTCGTAGCGAGGATGCCAAGGTCACTGACTTCGGGCTCGCACAGCTCAACGAAGCCGGCGAGAAGATGAATCTGACTCAGGTTGGAACCACCATGGGCACGCCATGGTACATGAGTCCGGAACAGATTCAGGGAGAGCAACTCGACCACAGGAGTGACCAGTATTCATTCGGCGTCACCTGTTACCATATGTTCGCCGGACAGCCGCCGTTCCCAGGGAAGAACTCTGTCAGCGTGGCCGTCCAGCACCTGAAGGAAGAGCCAGCCCCTCTTTCTCAACACCGGAGAGAACTACCGGAACGCTTGTGTCAGGCAATCCATCGGATGTTGGCCAAGAAGCCTGAGGACAGATTTCAGACTCCTGACGACCTGCTCAGTGAACTCAAAGACATGGCGTCGGCGCCTCTGAAGCCGGGCATGCATGACCCTTCGACTATCACAGGATGGATCATGAAATCTCTGCCATCAAGACAGATGCTGCTCGGAGGACTGTTGGCCAGCATAATCGCCGGAGCTGCCTGTGCCAGCTTCATCTTTCAGCCGGTCGACCTTGTTCCAGCTGCGGACCGACTGGTCCAGGAATCGTCCGCAGCCCGACAATTCGCTCAGGCAATCACCTCACCGCAAAGCGCCGCGAAATGGGAAGCCGTGGTCGACTACTATCCCCAGACGGAAGAAGCGTACTGGGCACGCGTGCATCTGGGAGCATTCCATCTGTCGCGCCGTCCCGCGGCTATCAACGAGGCAGAGTCTCAGTTCCAGAAGCTGCTGGAAGAGACATCTTTTAAGAAGGATGACCAGGTCGAAGTTCGGATTTTGGCCACCATCGGCGAAGCGCTCATCGCGCATCTGCGTGGGGACACAGAGAAACGCGATGACATCATGGAAAAAGTGGTTGAAGTCTTGGAAGACGCATTGGGTGCTGATCCGGAAGACATCGTACCGGCCGCCAGCCTGACCGCCGACCTTGATGCCGAGTCCATCGACTTCCTGGACATCGTGTTCAAGCTCGAGCAGACCTTTGGCTTCAAAGTCGCCCAAGGCGAACTCTTTCCCGAGAACCTCACCGACAACGAAGAATGGGTGCAAGGGGACGACATCACCGAAGCCGGAATGGCCATGCTCCAAGAGAAGTTGCCCCACGTGGACTTGACCGCAGTCATCGAGACCAAAAAGGTTTCCAAGTTGGCTGGCATCGTGACGGTTGACTCGATTGTGAACTTTGTCGAGCGCAAGCTCGCTGCCGCAGGCTGATCCAAACATGCGATGGAACTGGATCGACCGAATTCTCCGGCACGATCCGGGAGAGCGTCTTGATGCCATCAAAGTGGTCTCGCTCAGCGAAGATCATCTGCATGAGCATTTTGTCGACGCGCCGTGCATGCCCTCATCATTGATGATTGAAGGCATGGCCCAGACCGCCGGAATTTTGGTCGGAGCCATTTCCAATTTTGAACGCCGGGTGATTTTGGCCAAGATCGCCCGGGCGGAGTTCCACACCGATGCGTTCCCCGGCGATCAAATTCGGTACTCCGCCACGCTGGAACGCATGGCCGATGCCGGCGCGAGCACCAAGGGAACGGTGGAGATCCGTCGGGCCGATGCGGATGCATTCGAGCCGGCGGGTCACGTGGACCTCTTCTTCAGTCATCTCGATGGTGACCGTGCTCCGGAAGACCTGCCCGAGGGCAACTTTGTCTTTTCGGACAACTTCAAAATCCTGCTTGATGGGTTCGCGGACAACCCAGAGTGCTGACGGTCACCGCCTACCTCGATGAATAGAACAGACCTGAATACAAAAAGACGGCCCCGTCGCAAAGCGAGCGGGGCCGATCCAGGGGGGGCAAATGAATCGTCATCTGAAGCCGTTTCAGACTTCCGAGAACGATCTAACATGTCTTCCAAATACCCTTCGACAAGTGAATCTTGGGGGTTTCAAGGTTTTTCTTCAATTTTTCAACAGCGATGAGGGCCCCCAAAATGAACACATTTCCCCGAACGGCGGTGTATCCGGGATCTTTTGACCCCCCCACCAAAGGACACCTCGATGTTCTCAAAAGAGCTACCGGATTGTTCGATCGAGTGGTGGTTGGCATCGGACGCAACCCCGAAAAGGACTCTCTCTTCAGCGCTGAAGAACGGGTTGAGTTGATGGCTGCGTTGCGACCCGAAGGCGTTGATGTTTTGGTCGAAGCGTACGAAGGACTGACGGTGGACTTCGCCAAGAAGCACCGAGCGGTGGCGCTCATTCGTGGGTTTCGAACCATGTCGGACGTGGAAAGCGAATGCCGATTGGCTATCGCCAACCGCACCGTGGCCGACTTGGAAACGGTTCTCATGGTCGCGGCTCCAGAGCACGCCTTCACCAGCAGTCGTTTGATTCGAGAAGTCGTCGGCCTCGGGGGCGACTTGGAGCGCTTGCGTGCGTTCGTGCCCGAAGAGGTCCTCGGGTGTCTGTCCACGAAACAAACCGAACTGCAACAACGGATGGAAGGCTCATGACTTCGCCCCCCGTGCAATTGATTTCTCTCGGTTCGCTCTCGGCCAACTTGTTGTGGAACGAGCAGCATGCGGTCCGAACCGGACACGCCACTTGCAGCGCGATCATTCAGGATGACACCCTCACTTTGGTGAATCCGGGACTGCCACCCGCCGCTATGGCTTCGCGGCTGCACGAACGAACCGGGCAAACGCCTGGCCGCGTCCAACGGGTTTTCCTCACCTCGGTTGATGCCGACCACGCCCGAGGACTCGAGGCCTTCCCCGATGCCACATGGCTGGCGTTTCCACCGGAATTGGAGGCGGCCCGCGAACGCGCTGAATCAGAACGCGATGCCGCGGTCGAACACGGCGATCACGAGCACGCCGAGTCTCTGGCCCGCCACCTCACCGCCCTCGAACGGATTGTGCCCACTGAGGAGGGACCAGCCCCAAACATCGACCTCTTTCCGTCGGTTGGCGTCACCCCAGGGTGCTGTGGCCTGCTTCTTCCCCATGAGGGCCGAACCATTTTGATCGCCGGTGATGCGGTTGCCAGCGAAGCCCATCTGTTGGCGGGACAAATTCTGCCATGTCCCGATCGGGAAATGGCCCAAGCCTCGTTCACCGAAGCAGTTGAGATTGCGGATTTCATCGTCTGCGGCCGGGATGGCATGATTCCCTCGCCCGGCCGGGTTCCCGAATCAACCGGTCCGGGTCATACTTTGCCATCCTTGTGATGTTCCAGAGGGCTGGTAGCTCAGCGGCCTAGAGCAGCCGACTCATAATCGGTTAGACGTGGGTTCGAATCCCACCCGGCCCATTCCCTCAAAACTATTTCTCATTGCAGCCCCATTGT
>CAJWGB010000222.1 GCA_913031625.1 uncultured Planctomycetaceae bacterium
AAAACAGATGTGCCGGCCGCTGCGCTCGTCAAAGATCTGAAGCAACGCGGCCTGCTGGATTCCACGGTCGTGCACTGGGGCGGTGAGATGGGTCGACTCCCGGTCATTCAAAATGACGCCGGCCCGGCAAAGGTTGGACGTGACCACAACACCTACGGCTTCACGATGTGGCTGGCGGGAGGCGGCTTTCGGCGAGGCGGAACATTCGGGGAAACCGATGAGTTCGGCCACCACGCCGCAGTCGACGTCGTGAATCACTTCGATTACCACGCCACGTTGCTGCACAACTTTGGCATCGATGCTCAGCAACTCGTGTTCAAGCAGAATGGTCGTGAAGAGTCTCTGCTGGACGGGCAGACGGGACGCGTGGTGAAAGAAATCCTCAGTTAATGCGGAAACAGATAATCAAACACGATTCGTTTAACCGGTCCCGCAGGCAGACGCGACGAGCAGCGCATAAAGGCTAACACCGGCGCGGGATCCAGCGGGCCTCCGGTTAAACCAAGAGGGTGATCCCAGAATCGGCAACTCCGCGCCATCACCATTTCGCCGTATCCGCCTCGTCCGGGTCTGGAGCATCGAACCCGGAGATTCAGTTCATGGCCTTATGGCGACTGGCGAATACGGCCATCGCAGGGCGACGTTCTCATAACGTCATGAGGGTTCGTTAGCCTCTGTGTTACTCAGTTTCACATGCCCGGGCTTGTCACCAGCCTCCAGCGTCAGGACAACATTAGCGATTGCTCTGGCTTCCTCTGCGTTGTGGGTCACGTGAATTACGGTGACTCCGGTCAGTTTGTTAATGGAACGGAGTAATTCAAGGGCCGAGTCTCTGGTGCCTGCGTCCAGTGCACTCAGTGGTTCATCCAGCAGAAGACATGATGGTCGAAAGGAAAGCGCCCGACCAAGTGCAACTCGCTGAGCTTCCCCACCACTCAGGCCCGCCGGCTTGCGGGCCAGCAGATGGGAGATCCCAAGCAGTTCCGCCAGTTCTTCTGCGCGAGCCTGCTGAGCAGGCGGTTTGTATTTGCGAAGCTTCATCGCAAAGGTGAGATGCTCCTGAACGGTCATCGTTGGGAACAATGTCAGGTCCTGAGGAACGTACCCCAGATTGCGGTCGCCGGTTGGCCATGAGGTGACGTCCACATCGTTGAGGAGAACCTTTCCCTTCTCAACAGTTCGCAGACCGCAGATTGCTTCCAGGATTGTCGTTTTGCCAATGCCGGTCCGGCCCATGATGGCCGCATACTCGCCCGACTTAAGCTGAAATGAAACGTCAGGCAGCAGGAACTCGCCCGCGCGAATTGTGACGTTGGACAGTTCGATCACGGCGCAACTCCCGCACCGAGCCACCTCAGCAACAGCAGAACTGCCACAGCCATGACCACCATTAACAGTGAAACGGCAACTGCAGCGTCAAGGTGACCGATGCTGAGTTCAAGGAACACAGTGGTTGAGAGAACTTCAGTTCGAAAGCGGGTTGATCCGGCGAACACGAGAATCGGCCCAAATTCGCCAAGGGCCCTCGCCCATGAGATCGTCGCTGCAGCAATCATGCCCCGCCACGCCTGCGGCAGAGCAATCTGCAGGAACGCCTGGCCTCGATGACAACCAAGCGTCCGGGCAACCTCCTCGGCACGCGGGTCGATCTGATCAAATGTGACCCTCATCGTGCGCACCGCAAAGGCGCAGGAAACAGCGAATTGTGCAAGCACCACTGCAGGCCATTCGTAGGTCACCGGAAATCCAACCTCATCCCGCAACCATGCCTCCAGTTGAAAGACACCATTCCCCACAGGAATCTGAAAGTGAAACAGAATCAACAGGCTGAGCCCGAGCACCAGCGGTGGGAGGACAATCGGAATGTCGACAATCGTGTCGACCAGCCACCGTCCGGGAAACCGGTAACGCGAAAGCAAATATCCGAGTGGTGTCGCCACCCAGATGGAAAGAATCGTGGCCAGTGTGCAGGTAACAATCGTCAGCTTAAACGCCGACTGAATTTCCGGTTTGGACAACGCCGCCATGAAGTCTGCCGGCGTTGTGTAGAGCACATCCGCCAGAATCAACAACACGATCAGCAGGATAAACGCGCCCGACAGGCCACCCATAATCAGAAAGAACACGACATCCGGAAGACTGCCGGACCGCTTCAGGGTGTTGGACTGTTTAGGAGACTCAAATACCACCGCAGGTCACTCGTCCTCAGCAGCCAGTTGCCAGCGGAACCCTTCGGCGGCAAACATTTCCTGACTCTCGTCGGAGCAGATCTGCTGAAACAGACGAGACGCCAGTTGAGGGTACTTTGACTCTCTGGCAACCGCCCATGGCTGCGTGGCTGTCGAACAATCGATGCCCCGAATCTGAACGGCATCGAGTTTGTCTGCCGCGCCCGCTGCATTACTCAGATAGACGACCGCCGCATCGAGGGAGTCAGTCAACATCTGATTAACAAGCATATCTCCGGTCGGGGACTGCAGCTTGACGTTGCTCATCACTTCGTTCTTCAGCCCTCCCTCAGACAGCACGTTCTGAGTGATCCATCCCATGGCACATTGTTTTTCATGCCCCACGCCCACACGAATTCCCTCGCGTGTCAAATCCTTCAGGGAGCCAATGTTATGAGGGTTGCCCTTCTGAACGAGAATGACCAATTCGTTTTGCGCCACGTCAATTGGCTCGGGAAACAGGTCTGTGACCTGTCCCATGAATTCAGTGTCGCATGCAAAATACGCGTCAGGTTTCTGTCCGGCTTTCATCTGAGCCACCAGAATTCCGCAGCCATTGTAAACGCGAGTAACTTTGACACCTTCTCGTTCTTCAAATGCCACGATCGTATCTTCAATCGCAGGTCGCAGCATGGATCCCGCAAAAACGGAAAGTTCCGGCGTTTCGTTCCACTCATCTCCCGGATGAGTCTTGAAGCCATGTTTCTGGTAGTGCTTCAGCCCTCGGTCCTCAGCGGTAACGTAGCGAGCGTAGTGCATCGCATGAGCTGGTTGTGTGGAGGCCTCCAGCATTCCAATCGAGATTTCTGACGCGGCGGCTTCCAGTTCCGGCACTTTGACAAACTCAAGATCCGGATAGGTGTGCAGCACCGCGTCATACACGATGCCGACATCTGCTGCTCCAACCAGCAGGTCATTGGCCACGTCCGTAACAGTGGTCCGATAGGCAGTGGTGGCTTCGTCCAGTGTGTCCCACGTGCCGGCCTTCTTAAGCAGCTTGCGGGTCAGCTTCGCAACGGCAGCAGCATCTGGATTTGCCTGAACGATGCGAACCTTCTTTTCAATGGCATCTGTCAGTGAAGTAATCTCTTTCGGGTTCCCCTTCTGTACGACAAGCCCCGCCTGCATTCTGGCAACGGGGATTGTTTCGCGGATCAGGCCTTTCTCACGGCCCATCTCAAGGAAGCTGTCGTCGGCCGGCAGATAGAGGTCGCCGGTCTTTGCAATCTCCAACTGCGAGAGCAGCGTTTGCGAGGGGCCATACTGGATGACGACTTTGCGGCCCGTCTCTTCTTCATACTTCGCTCGAATCTCTTCCATCACAGCGCGGTTGCTCGCGGCGCAATAGAGCGTCACTTCGATTTCTTTGCCGTTGCCGCCTCCCGAATCATTGTCGGGAGCAGCCATCATCCAGAAGAGTAATACTGCAATGACGCCGGAGACAGCCATTGCGATCAGAGGTCTTGACATTTGAAGCTCGCAATCAGGTCAATCGAGCGATGAAGGTTGAATGGACCACCATGTAACCGTGGAACGGATCATACCCGGCGTTTGCCCTGATGTCCGGTCTCTGTCCCACAAATCATCCGAGCGGCCGTGATTGCCGGCCACGAAGGCGACAGCACTCACCCTGATCGATACACTACAACCAGAACTGAACATGCCAGTTCGTATCCGTGTGCCCATTTGATTCCGGTGACTTCAGGAGATCGCCATGCAACAGCGACTGTACGCCGCCGTTTTTGCAGTTTTGCTGTGTTTGATTCCACCGGGAGCGTCAGCGACTGACTGGACCAGTTACCTCAACGGACGGGACCGAGCCGGAGCCACAACGGCCACCGTTTCCCCGGACCTGAAACCAGCCTGGGTCTATCGTACGCCTGCACGTCCCGAAAAGGCCTGGTCAGGGCCGCGGGAGGCAGCCATTGAGGGACACAAGATGCGGCACCGTGTCGATTTTGACGCATCGCTGCAGGTCGTCTTTCGGGGTGACCGAGCCTGGTTCGGAAGCACGGTCGACAACAATCTCTATTGTGTGAATGCCGACACCGGGCAACCGATCTGGACGTTTCCAACAGATGGTGCCATTCGACTTGCGCCGTCTCTGGCTCATGGCAATGTCTATTTCGGATCCGACGATGGATTTGTGTATTGCCTTTCTCAGGCGGATGGCAGGGTGGTCTGGAGGATGCGTGTCGGCCCTAAAGATGATCGTCTGCTGGCACGCGGCCGAATGATCTCGCGGTGGCCCGTTCGTACCGGAGTTCTGGTCGATCAGGGCACTGCCTACTTTGGTGCCGGAGTATTCCCTCACGAGTTGATCTATCTTGTCGCCGCCAATGCAGAGACGGGAGAGATTGTTTGGAAGAACGACACCATCAGTCAGCAGAATGCCGGTCGTAATGATCTGTCTCCGCAGGGATATCTGCTGGCCAGTGACACCACACTGTTTGTTCCGTCAGGCCGCTCGCTGCCTGTTGCTCTGTCTCGCGAAACCGGGGAAATAATCTTTCAGCGCAAATACTCATGGCGAACAGATGCCGGCGGTGTCGTCGGCGGAACCAAGGCGCTGCTCGGCGACGGGCAGGTTTACGCCGGAGGCCCACACCACTTCCTGGCAATGAATCAGCAGAATGGAGGAGTGGGCGAGTCTTACATCGGAGGCCGGCAGATGGTTCTGTCGGATGATGTCGCTTTTCTTCTCGACGGAGAGAAGGTCTTCTGCGTGGACAGAGCGGAACATGCGCGCGCAAGTCAGGAGAAGCAGAAGTGGTTCCTGAAAGCTCGCAACGATCGGCGTGATCCGGGGAAACTGGCGACCGCGCAGGAGAAGATCAAAGAATACTCCGGAGTCGGTGTCCTCTGGCAGGTGCCCGCAGAGCTGGACGGAGCACTGATTGCCACGAAAGATTATGTCTTCGCCGGCGGAGAGGGGCAGGTAACAATGTTCCGCCGCAAAGACGGTGAAACTGTCTGGGAAGAGAAAGTTGACGGGCGTGTCAGTGGACTGGCAGCAACCGACGGCCGCGTCTCCGTCAGCACGGAAAGCGGCTACGTTTATGTTTTCTCAAACGATGCCTCAGGAGAGCTGCGACAGTGGCCGGGCGAAGCATCCGCCCCATTTGAAGACGAGCAGCAGGCACCTTATCGGAAAGCAGCCGAGGACATCCTCGCAGCCAGTGGTCACCAGACCGGGTTTTGCCTTGTCGTTGGGAACGGAGATGGCCGACTGGCAGCTGAACTGGCGGCTCAGAGTGAACTGACTGTTCTTGCCGTGGAACGTAACGAGGAAAACGTCGCCCAAGCACGTGAGACGCTTCAGCGTGCAGGTTTGGCAGGTTCACGGGTGACTGTGGTGCACTGCACGGAAGATGAAATCCCATTCGCCAACTATTTCGCCAACCTGATTGTCTCGGAATCCAACATTAAGTCGGGATCGTATGCGTGGGGCCCCGACTCTGTGGCCCGGTTTCTAAAACCATGCGGTGGCATGGCATTCTTTGCCCGTGGTACAGGTGCCTCAGAGAAGGAGGGCGAGGAGTGGACCACAGGAATGCTGACAGCAATCAACGGAGAGAGTCGGCAGACTGAGCGATGGATCACTCTCAAACGCGGACAACTCCCGGGCGCAGGCGACTGGTCTCATCAATATGGAAACGCGGCGAACACCTCTCTGAGCAACGACGTGCACGTTCGTGACGGGCTGGGAGTTCTGTGGTACGGGGACCCCGGTCCGAGCGCAATGATCAATCGGCATGAAGCCGCCGGCGCACCTCTTTCCACCAACGGCCGAATGTTCATTCAGGGCACAGACAGCGTCATGGCGTACGACGCCTACAACGGCAACTTTCTCTGGGAGTATGAAAACCCCGGTGCCATCCGCACGGGAGTATTCAACAACCGAGAGACACACAATCTTGCCGCCAGCCAGGACACACTCTATGTGGCCGTTGAAGACACCTGCCGCGCGCTGGACGGAGCGACCGGCAGGATCCTGGCGGAATTCAGGACCCCAAAGTCTGAAGACGGGATCTCACGTGCGTGGGCATACGTGGCCTGGGACCGTGAGCAGCTGTTTGGAACAAGCACGATTCGACAGGAATTGGCAGCCAGGCTCCGACGTCGCGGCCTGACGGTCAGCAGTCAGACGGACGCAATCTTTGCCTATGACACCACCAGCAATGAACGTGCGTGGACTTATCGAGGTAAGAACATTCTCCATACCACGATCGCCATTGGCCCGAAGCATGTTTACTTCATTGACAGTTCAATTACGCCGGAAGAGCGGCAGGAGCTTTATCGACGGGACAAGGGTGATCTCAAGAAACTGACAGGAGAAGCCGCCAAAAGGGCGGAGGAAGAGATGAAGAAGTACGACGTTCGCCTGGCAGTGGCGATCGATCGCAGAACAGGAGAGAAAGTCTGGGAGAAACCCGTCAACGTCACCGACACGACCAACGTCAGCGCGGGTGGCGGAAGCCTGACTGTCATGTACTCAGATGGCCATCTCGTACTTTGTGGCGCCAACGCAAACGGACACTACTGGCGACAGTTTCTGGCCGGCGAATTCGAGAAACGAAAGCTGCTTGTTCTGGACGCTGCAACCGGTGAAGAGAAGTGGTCAAAGAACGCCAACTACATGAATCGACCGGCCGTCATCGGCGACGATGTTTATGCGGAGCCCTGGGCATTCAAGCTTGCCACGGGCGAAACGAAGAAGCGGCCACACCCGATCACCGGCGAGGACAGCGACTGGCGATTCAGCCGTCCAGGCCATCATTGTGGGGTCATCACGGCAACTCCCAACATGATGTTTTTCCGGTCCGGGTTCATTGGCTACTATGATCTTTACAATGACAGTGGCACCAAGCACTTTGCAGGGCAGCGTCTGGGCTGTTGGGTCAATGCGATTCCGGGGAACGGGCTGGTCATGATTCCGGAAGCCAGCGCCGGATGTGTGTGTCAATTCTCGATCGCCTCAACGGTGGTTCTCGAACCAAAGTCAAAAAGCTCTTCGTGGGGCATCTTCAGCGCTGTCGGCAGTGCAACTCCGGTCCAGCGACTGGGCATTAACTTCGGAGCTCCAGGTGACCATCGGGACGATGGTAAGAAAGAATGGTTTGGGTTCCCGAGACCCAGCACTCGAGGACGCCTCGAATATACTTTTGATATCAAGCCGAAATTCGCTGAGGGTGGTGGCTGGTTCAGCCGCAATCAGCACAATGCGAATTATCGGGCCTGCGAGCAGCCATGGCTGTACGCATCCGGTGCTCGGGGATTGTCCCGGTTTGAAGCAAAGTTACTCTCGGATAAGGACAGTCCGGCAGATTATCGAGTCTTGCTGCACTTTGTTGGAGCGACATCGGAAGAACTCGCGAAGGTCAAAGCCAAACTGAATGGACAGGACGCCGTTGGTCAGTCGGCTGACAACAACGCTGGCACAGTGAATGGCGCGAGTCCTGCGTCCATCCAGTATCGCGTCAACGTCAAAGCGGACCTGAAAGTTGAACTGGACTATTCGGCACTTCAGGAGCTGCCTCAGCTGTCTGGAGTGGAGATCATCCGAGATGGAGTACAACCTGCACAGGAGACGAATTGATGAAACATGCCGATCGAAAAATGACGATTGCAGCTGTCGCGTTGCTCGTTTCCGGAACACTTATCGCCTGCCAGGTGCCTGTCTTTCGCTATGCCCTCGAACGCTGGGGCGCTGATGACTATCGAGTCATCGTGCTGCATGACGGTGACCTCAGCGCGGCCCAGTCTGAATCACTGGCGCTGCTGAAGAAACGCGCAGAGAAAAAGACGGAGAACGCCACGTCTGTCCTGGTCACAACAATCAATGTGGCCACGCAATCAAAAACCATGACACCCGAACAGCTCGCGGCGTGGGCGAAACATTCAGATCGTTCCACACCGTTGATGCTTGTCCATTATCCGGCAGCTAACAAGGTTTCACACAAGGCGCCGGTATCGTCACTCGAGCTCACGAAGGACAGTGTCTCAGAACTGTTTGACTCGCCTGTTCGGCGGCAGCTGGCTCAAAACCTGTCAAAGGGTGACTCAGCGGTCTGGCTGTTTGTTCCCTGTGGACGCAGGGAGGCAGATGACGCAGCGCTGGCCCGGTTGAAGAAACAGCTGGCTGCCGATTCAGACTGGCTGGAAGTTCCGTCTGCGGATGAACTGGAAGTGAAACCCGAGGTCCTGGAGAACGTCAAAATCCCGTTGAAGATGCAGTTTTCAACATTGACCGTCCGTCGCGACGACCCTGCGGAACGATTCCTCCTCGAATCTCTGCTGAAGAGTGAAGACGACCTGCTGGATTTTGATGAACCACTGGCGTTCCCCGTTTTCGGTCAGGGCCGGGTTCTGTATGCCCTTGTTGGCAAGGGCATCAGCAGCGCCACCGTACGAAGTGCATCACAGTTCATTGGGGGACCATGTTCGTGCCAGGTAAAGAATCAGAACCCCGGTTTTGATCTGTTGCTGAATCACAACTGGAAGAAGGCAGTCGGTGAGGTTCTGATCAGCGAACCGATCGAGACTGTGGACGCAGAAGCAAATGCCCCCCGACTGTTGACCATTCCTCCTGGGCGAAAATCGCGAAAATGATCAGGCCAGTAAAGTCAGCCCACGTAAAACTACTGTTCGTTGTTGCGTTTCTGTGTATCTGCGGTCATGGCGTCGCACAGGACTGGTCTATGTGGCGAGGAGATGCGTTGCGATCCGGCAGTGTGCCTCATTCGCCTCCGCATGACCTGAATGTCCAGTGGGTGAGGCGGTACGCGCCGCGCCAGCAGGCGTGGGACGACCCGCTCAATCACGACCTTATGACATACGACCGGGTTTTCGAGCCCATTGTTGTCAACGGCCTGATGATTGTCGGGTTCAACGATCAGGACAAAGTTGTTGCGCTGGATGTTACGACCGGTGAAGAGCGTTGGACCTTCTACACCGAGGGACCGGTCCGAATGCCTCCTGCTGCACATAATGACTCAATCTACGTCTGCAGCGATGACGGATTTCTTTATTGCCTGAGTCAACAGAGTGGCAAACTGAAGTGGAAATTCCGCGGCGCGCCCAACCCCCAGCATGCCATTGGCAACCAACGGCTGACCTCAGCATGGCCGGCACGTGGCGGCCCTGTGGTGTACGACGACACAGTCTACTTTGCGGCCAGCATCTGGCCCTTTATGGGAACATTTGTTTATGCGTTGAATGCCGAGACCGGTGAAACAATCTGGTTGAATGACGAGTCCGGCGCCCAGTATCACAAGCAACCACACAGTGCTCCTTCTTTTGCCGGAGTTGCACCTCAGGGCGCCCTGGTGGCGACTGAAGATCTGCTGATTGTTCCGGGAGGAAGAAGCGTCCCCGCCGTCTTTGATCGCCGGACGGGCAAACTGAAGTATTTTGAAATCAATGCCGGCGGAAAGGGGACCGGCGGTTCGTTCGTCTCAGCCGACGCACGACACTTCTATGTTCACACTCGGCACAAAGGAACGCGGGCATTTGACCTTGAAAAGGGGACGCGGACCGACTTTGCGCCTGATCAGCCGGTGACCACTGACGGCATCGTCTACTCGGCCGATTCAAGTGGTAAGAAGCCCGTGGTTCGAGCATGGCCCACTGGCAGGGAAAAAAACAAGACGCGCAAACATCTCTGGGAGATTCCCGTCGCGGCACACGGTGACCTGATCCTTGCCGGAGAGACACTGGTCGCCGCAGCAGACCGTGACCTTACTTTGATCACCCTGCCTGACAACAAACAGCGGGACCCTCAGATTGCCGCCGCTGTTGCAGTGGATGCGCTGAAGCCATCTGAAACGATCGCGCGTGTTCTCGTCGCCCGGAAGCGACTGTTTGTCGTCGGCGATCAGGGAAGCATTGTCAGTCTGGGGGCAACTCCCTCTGCCGGCCTCAAGACTCATACTGCAAAGGCCGTCAAAGCTCCCGGAGCAATGCCCCCCGACGTCAAAGCTTTGCTGGAGCTCGGTCAGCCGGAAGGTTACTCATGGTGGTATGGCCCGGCAGATTCAGAGCAATTGCGTCGTCTCGCGGTGCACTCACCGTTTATTCAGCTGGGAGTGATTGATCACGATGGGTCCCGCGTGGGTTCGTTGCGGCGTTTTCTTGACAGCAAAGGGATGCACGGCAAAGTCACCGGACATGTCAGTCCAGCTGCCGAGTTTCGTGCACCGCAGTACACTGGCAACATGGTATTTGTTGACACCTCGGTCGCCCGGTCTCCCGAGGCCATGCGAGCGATCTACCAATGTGTGCGTCCCTACGGCGGCAAGCTGATTGTTGTTGGCGGTAATCAGAGCGAGCAGACCAGGATCCGCGCGTCTCTCGAATCACTAAAACTTGAAAAGGCAGAGATCAAAACCGGCTCAGGAGCAGCTGGTTCATCTCTGGTGGTAACACGAACAGGAGCGCTGCCGGGAGCCGCTGACTGGACTCATCAGTATGGCAACATCGCCAACACGGTAAAATCTGACGACAAGCGAGTGAAACTGCCCCTGGGCATTCTGTGGTTCGGCGGAAGCAGCAATATGGACGTGCTCCCGCGTCATGGCCACGGTCCCCCCGAACAGGTTGTTGGAGGGCGACTTGTGATCCAGGGAATGAACACCCTGAGTGCCCGGGACGTCTATACAGGGCGAGTACTCTGGAAGCGGGAGTTTGATGATCTCGGTACCTACGACGTGTACTACGACGCGACCTACGAGAACACGCCTCTCAACCCAAAGTACAATCAGGTCCACATCCC
>CAJWGB010000223.1 GCA_913031625.1 uncultured Planctomycetaceae bacterium
CGCTCTCGTGCCACGTGCGAAACTGCTGCGAAGGTATGTTATGTCGACAGCAATTGCCCCTGGTGAGGATCCCCCGGTTTCAATGAAAGCCACTGTGATTCGCCGACTGAGCATGGCCGTTGGTCTGCTTGGTCTGGTGAGTTTTGGTCTGGTCTTCCCGTTTCCGCTGCGCGGCCGGCTGTGGGCAGAGTTGTTCAATATGGCGCATGCTCCGGTGTTCTTTATCGCGCTGTTGAGCCTGACTGCGTTACTCGACCCTCCCGCCATTGGACTTCCTTCTCGGTTTACGACGTTGATTCGGATGACCTTTCGTCGAGTGCTGGTCGTCACCGTGTGTCTCATGATTCTCGGACTTGTTGGCGAGTATCTGCAGCAGTTTGCGAACCGTACTCCCAGTTATGCTGATGTGACAGCGAACCTGTCCGGACTGTTGGCTGGACTCTTCTGGGTGGCTGCCATTGAAGAGCGGGGCCGCCGAAGATTGAGCCTGTTTCTGGCGACCGGCATTACGCTCCTGGGGGCCACCGTGATGGCACTGGCAAATTCATGGGACTGCATCCAGCAGTATCGAGAGTTTCCTCAGTTGTCCTCGTTTGAACGACCACTGGAACTAAATGCGTGGGAGGCTCATGCTGCCACAATTATCCGCAGTACCGACTGGTCGACAGAAGGAGAGTATTCGGCTGCAGTTGCAAAGAACAATACTCTTCGGTGAGCCTTGAGTGGTTCGACGGTGACTGGAGTGCGTTTTCCCAGGTTCAGATGGACCTGAGGAATCCGAGCCCGGAGGCACAGGACCTGATGCTGAAGGTCTTCGACCGAGAACATGAGAAGCACAACTTCGACTACGACGACCGATTCCATCAGGAAGTCCATCTCCCCGCCGGGGAAGCCATTACGGTTATGGTCTCCCTGGATGCCGTGAAGCATGCCCCGAAAACGCGCGAGATGAACATGAACGACATTAGGATTCTGGAGCTCTACGCCATTGAGCCGAATGAAGCGTTTGTGTTCTTCATTGATAATGTGCGGTTGATTCCCTGATGGGGCTGCTGTCGACACGGCCTAACCGCCATAAACATTACAGGCCTTTGATCCGCACGTGTTGTCTGTCTTGAGATCAGCGTGACCGATAAAGAAAAGTGAGCAGTTCTCAGGATTTGTCTGCTCAATTCTAATCGGACCCTCTGTGATGTCGGTTGCAACTATCCCTCAATCTCCTGCTCTGACGGCCAAGCGCGAGCAGGAAGATATGCGCCGACTCTTTGTCGGGCTGGTGGGAGTATTATTGTGCGTCGGCGTTCAGATGGTTCATAGTGCCAGCCTTTCCACCATGCCTGGTCAGACGGAACGCATCTATACGGGGCGTCATTTGATCTTCCTGCTGGTCGCGACGGCGTGCGGATACGTTGCATCCCGAATCCCGGCGACATGGCTCAGGGAACAGTCCGGTCATCTGTACTGGATGCTGGTCCTGTTGCTTATTGCTGTGTTGATCCCCGGCATTGGTACGCGCGTCAACGGAGCTCAACGATGGCTGCGAGTTGGCAGTCTGTCTCTTCAGCCGTCGGAACTGGGGCGAATTATTCTTCCGATCGTTGCCACGAAGCTGATGGTCGATCTTCGCACATCCGGATTTCGGTTGCAGTCGCTGCCTCGGACGCTGCTTCCTCTCATCATTGTGCTCCCGCTGACAGCTGCAGAGCCGGACCTTGGAGCGACCGTCTTTCTGGCCAGTGGGTTTGTCATTGCCCTGTTCGTTGGCGGATGGCCGCTGAGGTACTTTGTCTGCGGATTAGTTCTCGCGGTGCCAGCCGCCATTTCACTATTTGCTCTGAAATCCTATCAGCTCCGGCGAATCACAGGGTTTCTTGCAACATGGCGTGACCTGTCACAGGCGCCATGGCAGATCCGCCAGTCATTGATTAGCCTCGGGTCCGGGGGACTGCATGGTCAGGGCATCGGGGCCGGTTGGCAGAAACTTAGCTTTCTACCGGAAGCGAACACAGATTTTGTGTTTGCAGTGATCGGTGAGGAACTGGGGCTGGCCGGGACGCTTGGTATCGTCATCATCTGGATTGGCGTCCTGCTCACGGGACGTGCTTCCCTGAAACGTCTGCGACGAGATTCGTTCGAGTGGATTCTCGGAACGACCCTTGTCATCCAACTCGTGCTTCAGGCGTTGCTGAATGTGGCCGTGGTGACTGCAATGATACCCCCCAAAGGGGTTCCACACCCCTTCATCAGTTACGGGGGCACCAATCTTCTTGTGAGTGTTGTTGCAGTGGGTCTGATTGTCGGTCTGTCTCGGTCCCGGACTGAACCAGCTACGAAATAGACAGCGACTCGTCAGCCCCCTGTGTTCCAGCCACTCTCGACCACGGTACTATCCGAATGGGTGCTTAACCATTGACCCCAAGTCACGGTGGTGCACTCAAGGTCGGAAAGAGGAATTTCTGGCGACAGTTGGTCGTACAACTTGTGTTCATGAACGATCTGCATGGTACCGTCTTTGAATCCGCCAACAGTCACGACGTCACCTTCCTCCAGTTTCAGGGCTCGGGCACAGTCGGTGCGATCGCAGTAAGTGACAGCGATTCGGGAGCCTCCCAGCTCGTCACAGATGACGTGGTCTGACATCTGTGAAAGACGATCGATGCTATAGGCACGCGCTTGGCCGTTTACAACGATTCCAAGCACTCGTGAGTCCGTATCAAGCGTGGCTTCGGTGACAGCCTTAGCTGCTGGATTCTCGACGACCGGCATAAAGAAGGGCGTTGAGTTCATAGCCGCTTCCAGCGTTGCATCCATTTCGTCATCCTCAACGGAAGAGCATCCGGCGGAGAAGAGGCAGGTCGAAAGCGCACATAGAGCGCAGATTGCGGATCTGGTTTTCGTAAACATGACGATTTTCAGCAGAATCTTACCGTCTCGAGAAGACGTGAGTGGGCCGAACGTGAGCCGTCCGGGCGGGGACAGAATTAATCATCTCTCCGGATGTTAGGCACCGCGCTAGATTTATATCGTACCAGTTTGTTACGGATTGGGGCAATCTCTGAAACGACATCGTTTTTTCCGCAGAATGAGCGCAGTCGGAACCGGGTTCAGACCGCTTTCGGAATCTGTCCAGCTAATTGGTCAAGCCCCTTGTACCTGCGTAACAGGTGGGGCCTTAGCGGAAGTCGGTGGATTCGGGCGAGGATGCGTGAAGCGACTTCATCGGGTGCCGTTGCTGATTCTGTGGTGAACCCCACAAGTGATCCAGCGCCGAACACTCGAGGACACCATGTCTCGAATCCATCACCACACCACAACTGACCGGACTCGTCAGGCGTAATACCGATCGCGTCGAGATCCAGGTCTCGAGAGAGCCCCTGCACCCTTCGCAAGTCGAACACTGCGTTGTGCGAAGCGTTCAGCACTTCAGTGCCGACGCCAGGTTGAATTCGAACTCCGACACATTCCGCCATTTCAAATGCGACTGAGTTGCCCGACTGTTCAGCCAGTAACGTTGTTGATACGCCAAGGCACTGGAGCAATGTGGCCATGTGAGCGCCGAATTCATGCCCGCCAACAATGACTGATCGAGCGGGAAGTTCTGGCAGCTCAAACACTTCATGCATGAATCGCATCTGAACATTTCGAAATCCATGAGGCTGAACCTGCCGCCAGAATCGTTCTGTGGCACTGCATGGCTGCAAAGGCAGGTATTGAAGGCCTGTTGCAAGAATCACGTGCTTCGAAGTAATTGTCTGCTGCCTCCACCTCAGCACATGGTGTCCACTTCGCTCTTTAGGGGCAAATTTTGGCAGACCCTGGAAAACAAACGCCCCAAGTTGAGACAGCTGTTGGTGCAGTTCTGAATACGTTCCACAGACCGCTTGACTGAACATCCGCCGAAGCAGCTGTGGAGTGGGTTTCAGGCGAATGAACTGCCCGTTAAATGAGCTTTGCCTTGCGAGTCTGCTGTTCAGACTCCGCAGAGATTGACTCAGTAACTCTGCCGGGTGTGCTTCCTGTGGCAGAAAGGATGCCACAGTGAGTCCGGCCATGGCACTTCGCTGGAGTACGGGTAATGCTGCGGCGTCTGCGCCGATTACGACAATATCGAAGTCTGTTTCTGCCATGATGGCGATTCCGCGTGAGAGCCTGGAAGCTGAGTGTCAGGAAGAAGAGAGAGTCCTGGTCATCTCTCGTCAATCTGCGTGCGACGGGCTCAGGGTAAGCTGTACGGATATCGGGGGCTGCAGAAGGTGCTGTGGACTTTGCGGATTGCAGTAGTTGAGCGGCTGAATCGCGGTTCACTCGGGACTGCGTTTTCGCACTTCAACAAGGATTCCGCCGAGTCGCATCAATTCGTGGAACGGGGTGAACCAGAGCTCTCGTTCCCATTTGAGACCTGCTTTCTGGCAGGCTTCATGGAGCTCACTTCGCGAGAAGGTTCGACACTTCCATGTGCGACTGGTCAATAGACCAGACAGGCTGTCCTCTGTCACAAGGAGCAACGCTGTTCCGCCAGGTTTGAGGACGCGGGCAAACTCAGTCAGGCCCGGCAGCGGATCAGGAATATGTTCCAGCACGTATCCGCAGGTCAGGCAGTCAAACGTATTATCTCGGAATGGCAGGTGCATGAGGTCAGCCGCCACCAATTCCGGGCGGTCAGACTTCAGGCGTTCCCGTGCGCGAACCAGCATCTCTGGAGACAGGTCAAATCCGACGATTTGTGCATCCGGGCGAGCTGTCTTGAGCAGGTGGCGAATGATCTGGCCTGCTCCGGAGCCAACGTCCACGATTCGGTCGAATCGCGAGGCGTCAAAGCGGCCTGACTTGAATAGATGTCCCATCAGCGGCTCATGCAGCGAGAAAAAACTGCTGAACTTGAGCACTGCGCCCTGGGGCCCGCTGTAGAGCCGGCGCACGGAATTCCGGTACTGTTTAAGTGGCTGACGCCGAATTCCTCCGAATTCGGCAACCCGTCGGACTCGACTGCGTGCGGCCTGTCGCCACCTGAGCACTGTGTTCTTCAAGGAGTTCTCTTCCTGGAGCTAACAGAGCGTCCTGTTAGCAGTGATGCTATCTTATCGCCCTTTCGGGATAACTCTATAATGCTATCCCATGGGCTGCCGTTTCAGAAGCGTCCACTGTCAGTCCGTCTATAACGGCAATCTGGGGCAGCTGGATGGTCTGGTGTCAGAGAAGTCCGTCGGCTTTGTGTGGCTTGTCGTAAACGATTTTGCTGAAACTGCTTACGTCAGATCCAACGGCGGGAATCCGATTCGCCTTGTTGCTCAATCCTCCCCACGCCTTGAGATTTGGCCCCCTTGAAGCCATGATGGTGCCTTGCAGGCAATGTCGACCATCCAGGTTCATTGACCTGGCAGGGAAGGAAACTGTGAGAGTCTTATTTGTCTGCACCGGGAACACCTGCCGCAGCCCGATGGCGGAAGCCATTTTTCGGGAGCGGGCTGCTCACAGGCTGGGTGTGTCTCCTCAAAAGCTGTTTGAGCATGATCTCGATGTGCTGTCTGCCGGAGTTGCGGCGGGAGGCAATTCGCCGGCTTCATGGCAGGCGGTTGAAGTCATGAAACAGCATGGAATTGACGTGGGGCAACATCTCAGCCAGCCTGTTACGGACGAAATGCTGGAAGGATCTGACCTGGTTTTCACTCTGACTCCCGGACACCTTGACGTGCTTCGACACGCTCGGCCGGATCTGCAGGACCGAATGAGGACTTTGCGAGCTGACGGAAGAGGAATCTCTGATCCGTACGGCGGCTCGGTCGAACAGTATCAGGAGTGCGCCAAAGAAATTACAGAATGTCTGGAAGAGATTCTGGACTCAATTATCACGAAAGACTCGACAGGCACATGAAGATCGGCATCGCCAGCGACCACCGTGGATATCAGATGAAGAATCGATTGATTCAGCTGGTGGAAGGACTGGGACATCACGTCGTGGACTACGGCCCGGAATCGACCGACAGCGTGGACTACCCTGACTTTGCAGGGAGTGTTGCTTCGGCAGTTGCGTCATCCGACATTGACCGCGGTGTGCTGATTTGCGGCACCGGCATTGGAATGTCAATCGCTGCCAATAAGTTTCGCGGAGTGCGAGCCGCACCCTGCCACGACAGCGTGACTGCGGAGTATTCACGGTTGCACAACGATACCAACGTTGTCTGCCTGTCTGCCGACCAGTTAAGTGATCAGCTGGCCGACCAGATTCTGCAGATCTGGCTGCAGACGGAGTTTGAAGGCGGACGTCACAAACGACGGCTGGACAAAATCGATACCATTGAAGGTGCTGACGAACAGCCTGCCTGACATCATGAGTCTTCCTCCGTGTACGATCTATCGGGAACCACCGCTGAGTGGTGCCGAGAACATGCGTCGCGATGAATTGCTGCTCGAACAGGCAGTTGCCGGGCAGGAAGAATCCACAGTTCGCATCTACCGCTGGGAAGTGCCTACCGTGACGGTTGGTTACTTTCAAAAGTCGCTGCTTAACCCGGGGGCTCCCTCTATTCCAATGGAGGGACTTGATCCTCGACTGATTGCGTGCCCGCGAGTCGCACGCCTTTCCGGTGGTGGCGCGATCCTGCACGATCAGGAACTCACCTATTCGTGCACTCTGCCGGTGAACCATCCATTCCGCAGTAACCCGCTCAATCTCTATGAGATCATTCATCGAGCGGTCATTGATCTGCTGAAAGACTGCGGCGTGCGAGCGATGCTGCGTGAGGACTACGACAGAACATCAAGCGGGACTGTAGATCGAGCGGCCGAACCGTTCCTCTGTTTTCTGCGGTCTGATCCGAATGATATCGTGGTGGATGGTGTCAAGATTCTGGGAAGCGCCCAGCGACGCCGCAAAGGATGCATTCTGCAGCATGGAAGCCTGCTGCTCAAAGCGTCAAAGCTTACTCCGGAATTGACGGGACTGGTTGATCTCGCTCCCAATGCCGACCTGCAGCAACTGACAGAGCGGCTCCCCGAAACAGTCGCTGCTGCGGTCGCGGAAAACTGGAGAACGGCTGACTGGAATCAGAATCTCTGATGCAATCGGAGTTGAGTCTGACTGCTCCGCGAACAGTACGTGACGGCCTCGTAATGAGTCTCAGCCCGTGACTGCGTTGTAGAACCTGAGAGTGTGGCCTTTCACGACCAGCGCGTCGCCCGCTTTCAACAGCGCAAGCTTCATTCCGCGTTCCGGATTGAATGCCAGTCCACCGGCCGCTCCGACACTCAGGCACGTGATTAGGCCGGTCGCATTTTGCCAGACGACTGAGGCGAAAAGCCCCAGGGCGAACGTCAGAATAAGAAATCCCCCCAGTTTGGTCAGCCAGATCCTGTTACGGTAGCGTCGGGCAACATACCAGGTGACGGTAATACGTCGTTGCGTCAAGAGCGTGACGGCGGCATAAATCACGACAAAAGCGAACAGGCTTGCTATTCCGAAGAGCCAACCGAGCACTCCTGAAAGCAACAACGTCAAAATGAGACCGAACGTCAGTACGAGTGCTACGTTGGAGGCCAGCGGACGCGATTTCAGCGTCTGCTGTCGTATAATCAGGTCGTCCGTGTCTCCTGTTCTGACACACACACGTGGAAGTTCGATTGCGTTCGAGTGGCAGAGGATGCGGTAACGTTCGATGGTGAATGATGAATCATCAGTCGCCACCCGAACGTCGCTCTGATGTGTCGGTGGTGCGAAAGGATTGTGAAATGAGTCCGGGGCTGTCACACCTGACTCCCATTTTCGTTACCCTGCGGCGCCGGGGTCACGTTGTGGACGGCGATCATCTCATTGATCCGATCGATAAAGGGTTGCCGCATGACAAGGACATTCAGGCCTTCATGTCGTCCTGCAAATTGGGGTTCCAGGCCCACCGGAGCCTGTCCTTTCCAAAAGAGCAACAGAACGAGTCCCGCGATTACGAGAACTGGCATGCTGACTGCAGTTGACGCGAGGGTATACATGACGAACCCGGCTACAGCGACGAGAATGCCGCGCATGACCCACGTTGTTATTCGAGAGATCAGCAGGCTGCGACTGTTGATGAACCAGTGTGCATGAACGGTCCGAGTCTTGACCCATGTCAAAACCCAGACTCCCGGGACAACGATTGCAAGGAACCCCAGCATCGAAACTTCAAACAGCCGCTGTGTTTCGGTGTGTCGAGCCAGTTCACCATTTATGAACTGGTCAAAGAGTGGAATCAGCAATGGGAGGCCAATCAGGGTTGCCGAAAATCTCAGCACGCTTAACACCTGAGGTGTCCATCTAAGTTTTCGACTGACTTCTCGCACATCATTCTTCTGCCCAGTCAGGACGCAGACTGGTGGCAGGTGCACTTGTTCCTCGCACAGGAGAGAGGTTCCCGAGACAAGGAACTCCGTGTCGGACTGCAACACGCGTTCAACTGACAGTGCCTCAGGAGGTTCGAACGGATTTGATTCGGGTTGATACAGCCGATTCATGCGGAGTTTGGCGAATTGAGGGGATCTTCGAACTTATTCTGGTGCCTGGTATTCTATTTCGAAACGAGAAGCGTGGCTTTTGGATCACGCAGATTCAGAGGGAGGCTGGTCAAGTGGACCGGTCTGTGGCGGGATCAGGTCATCAGCCAGGTAGCGTTCCAGGAATTCCCTGTCCACGAAACGCCGTAGAATCCAGCACAGCACTCGGCCTTCGCGTCCTGTGACTTGATCATTCCGGGCCTCTGTCTGCGTGGAGGGTTCTGCGTCCGCGGAAACAAATCCATCCAGAGTCAGGCGGTGATTCCACGACTCACGGACTGCAAACTGGTTGACTCGGTCTGCGACTCGCCTGGCCCAGACGATGCCAAAAATATCTCGGTAGTCGACCCAGAGCTCCTGCCACAGCCCTGTGGGGGCGTCCGTTCGGGTTCCGAGTCCTGTCTGCAGCACTGCAATGCAAACGACTGTTGTCCCGGCCGCGACGAGCCAGACATTGCCGGGAGAGACTCCCAGATCGATGGTCCATTCTGAGACTGCGAAGTGCTGGGTGAAGATCCCCAGTGCTCCAAGGACTGCGGCGCATGTAAACCGTGTTCCGAAGTAGTTTCCGGCGCCCATCACAACAACGAACATTAGACCCAGCGACGATGGTCGCTCGATAACTACCGCAGTTCCGGCGGATTCTGCCATCACCTGAGATGCCGACGGCCACTGAAATACAAGCAGCATGGGAAGGATGACAAACCATGGCCATGCTCTGACTCCCGGACGTCGTGCTCCCAGAATACTGATCAATGGTGTCAGCTGAACAGTGACAGACAGATGCAGGAGCGCAGTGCGTATTTGAACGGCAACAGCATCGGGGGCAAGGTGCAGCGTGGTTGTCGCCAGACTGCATAATACGGCTGCGATGGCCCAGCGCCGAGCAGGCTCAGCGGTGCTGTGGCGCGTCACATGCTTTAGATTGAAGACATGTCGTGCTGCAGCGAGTTGCAAAACAAGCGACACGCAAAGTGCCAGGGTTTTCACTTGAGCGTATTGTCCCAGATTCTGCGAATACGTCTTAACACGCGACGATTCAATTGGTTGTTCGTGAATTTACGAATTCAACGCGTTTTCACGTTAGCGAAAGTCCGATGATCAGACCGGACACAGTTTCTGTAGTGAATGTACGCGTGGAGAACAATCCCGCGTACGGGGAGACGACTCTGTGGCAGCCTGCAATTCGAAGCATGACGGCCACACAAAGCATCGTCCAGGGGGAAACAGATGATCTGGAAACGACTTGCAAAAACATTTCTGGTTGGTGCCGGAATGTGTACATTCGGAATTGGCTGCGCCGCAGTCGATGCACTCGTCAGCTCACCTTACGGTGACGATTCTGAGAGTCCTGACCGGCTAACAGCGATTGCCCGGGTCTATGAAAACCAGGGACACTACACGAGAGCACAGCGGCTTTATCGCGAGGCACTGAAGAAACAGCCGAATAATCTCTTCGCTCGAGAGCGGCTGGCGACGCTGCAGAAACGCAACTCGTCACGCACATTCTCGAATGACGGGACGGCCGAAGCAGTTGCCATCGCTGATTCCCTGAACTCCGGAGCACGGACCCGTGCGGCTGCTGCTCCACAGCCCGTCGCTTCTCCGGCTTCCCGTCAGTCGATCGATGCGACAGCGGTTTTGGCCACTCAGCCACGACCCGCAACAAGTGTGGCGAGTCTTAAGACTCAGGCACAACAGCCGACACAGCCTGCGGAGGATCTGGCTACCGCTGCCGATTTGGCGACTGAGTTCGCTGAAGAGACGTTAGGACCGGTGAGCCGGACAAGGACGCTCACTTCTGCGGGTACGGATTCTGCGGATGATGAACTGTCGTTTTCTGAATTTGATTTTCCACCTGCGGCCGAACTCCTTGCTGATGGTGAGGCTTTTCTTCCGACGGTTGACGAAGCGATGGCAGCTGAAGTGGATGAGTTGCCCGGCACTCCACTTTTGCTCGCTGATGCTGATGTCGCCAGTCTGAATGAAGAGTCAACCGTTGCCCAGGGGCATTCATTGACTCCTGCCGTTTATCGGCAGGGTGAGGGCAATGCTGAAATTCAGCGGGTCCGGTATACGAAGCCTGGCAAGCGTAGTCGAAACGAGTCGCAGGTATCTGTTGCAAACACACAAAAGAAGCCAAGTATACTCTCCCGACTGTTCGGCTTTGGCCGCAGGCAGGAGCAGCCTCAACAGCCAACAGCTGCTCATGCAAGTACAGCATCTCGCACTGCTTCGACATTGGCACAGACTGTGTCAGTCTTGAAGACTGCAGCAAACCCGACAGCAAACCCGACAGCAAACCCGACAGCAAACAAGACAGCAAACAAGACAGCAAACAAGACAGCAAACAAGACAGCAAACAAGACTGCAAACAAGACTGAAAACAAGACTGCATCCATTCCCCCA
>CAJWGB010000224.1 GCA_913031625.1 uncultured Planctomycetaceae bacterium
TGACCTGATGTATCTGGCTTTCAAATCAGACATTACTCGAGTGGCGACTTATCAGATTGCTTCCGAAGGCGGGACGGCCCCAACGAATAATCTGTCGAAACGAATTGGGCTGAAGAAGGACCTGCATCAACTGAGTCACTCTGCAGCCAAGGACGCTGAAGGCTTCAAGGAATGGGGGCTGTGGGACCAGTTCGTCTCACAACAGTTGGCTTACTTCCTCAATAGACTCAAAGAGACACCTGAAGGAGATGGCACGCTGCTCGACCGCTGTCTGATCTTCCAGGGAGCCGCCACATCACGGGTGCACGACAACACCAACTACCCATTGATTCTGGCGGGTGGAAAACAGCTCGGTCACCGGACCGGACAGTTCGTGACCTACGACGAACAGAAACACTGCCTCGCGAACCTGTTCGTCAGCATCGCCAACGCCATGGACGTTCCGCTCGGGAATTTCGGCGACAGCACGGGCATTGAGATGAGCGAATTGTTTGGGTGATGTCGCCCAGCCGGACGACGTCACCAGACGCCGGACTTCGTCACTCCGTTCCTCATTCCGGCTACAAGGCCGGTGCGAGCGCAGCAGGGGATGAGACGGTATCTGAACTCCGGGAGCGTTCAATTCGACGGAGCGTCGAATGTGAAGAGCAGAATTGCCAGAGTGACGTGTTTGATCGTGGTCCCCCTGTACGCCCGGGACTCAGCTGCGCCGGATGAAGAACCAGAAGGTATCCAAACTGCAGAGAACTTCGAAGTTAAAGCCGAACTGAAATACACGTCCGCCCACTACAAAGCAGAGTCAACGGAGGATGAAGAGAAGTGAGGCATTTTTCACAGGCAATGCACTCGCACAGATCTCCAGCATCACCCTCAATAATGCTTCCGAATTTGAAGCATCAGGCAGTTGCACCAATGCAGTTCAGGATTCACCAGCCTCAGTGGTGACAGCAGAAGTTGTTGCCAGCGAGGTCTGATCGGAATTGGTAGACAGTCCAGCCAGACGTCAGACTCATCTCTCCTCAGTGGCATTTTGGCCTGCCGCGAAGACAATGGCGGGATGCAACATTCCATTCCACTGATTCTGTCCAGCGCTGTCATGCTCAACTTTGGCGCGTGCAACGACGACGGTAAGTTTCATCCCGAGTTTTTTGCGTTCCAGACTGGGTTTGCGAATGCAACAAAGAATGACCCTGCCTACCTCGCGGACATGGTCCAGACAGCAGGCTTCGATGGAGTCGAGCTTATGGGACTCGGACGGGTGGACGCCTTCCTGCCGGAACTTGCAAAACGAAACCTGAAACTGCATGCGCTGTATCTCAAGCTCGATCTCGACAGCAAACAGCCATACGACGCGAATCTGAAGCAGGTACTCACAAAACACAAGGGCCAGATTCATTACCTTTGGTTTCATGTTCACAGCGGCAAACATCCGCGATCCGATCCCGCTGGCGATGAGCGGTGCGTTGAAGTACTGCGGGAACTTTCGGACTTTGCCAGGCCACTGAATGTCCGAATTGGCATTTATATGCACGTTGGTCTCTGGGCAGAGCGATTCAGTGACGGGGTGCGAATCGCCCGCAAGGTAAAACGAGACAATGTTGGCGCTGTCTTCAATCTGTGTCACTACCTGCGCACTGTCGGACCGGACAACCTTGAGCAGGAACTGACCGGGGCATTCCCGCACGTCATGCTCGTCTCAATCAACGGAGCAGACGACGGAGACACCACACGCATGGGATGGAATCGCCTGATCCAGCCACTGGGTGATGGAACATTCGATGTCGCTCGGGTCCTGAAAGTACTCAGGACCATGAATTATGACGGCCCCGTCGGCCTGCAGGGATTTGCAGTACCCCAAAAACCGGAAGAGTTTTTTCCAGCTTCTGTGAAGGCATGGAACAAGTACATCCGGAACATCAACAATCGCCCATGACGGAAAGCAACCGGGCGAAAGTGCTCGCAGACAGGTTTGGAGCCAGCCTTCCGTTCGCTCCAAAACAGCTGCCGAATGCAAAGCCACACCCGGACACCCCATGCCTGAAAAACCTGATTCCAAATGGTAAAAGTGACAACGCATCCGTGAACGAGGACGCGACAGATTCATCTGGATTCAGGGCGTCCTCATATGGGGTGTGCTAACCGGAGTTTCATGGTCCGTCGTCATGACGGCAACTCGCGGATGGGAGCAGATTCAGATCCTGGTAATCAAATCGAAACCGGCAGCATCTGGTCTCCTGAGATGCGAACCAGTGAACGAATCCGATCAATTGCTCTGTGCTGCAACTGCCGCACCCTCTCTTTGCTGATCCCAAATCGCATTCCAACCTCATGCAGGGTACATGCGCGCTTCTGAGAATCGAGTCCCAGTCGCATCGTCAGTATTTCATAGTCGCGAGGACTCAGATGGCGTTTCATCAGCCGCTGAAGATTCGTGGCCCGGTTGGAACGAGCCACAATCTCCGGCTCACCGTCAACATCCTCGATCGAGTTCGACAGGATTTCAGGCTCTGTCAGGAGTTCAAGGCTGCCTCTGCGTTTTCGCTGCCGGTAGCTGCGGTAATACTCCCGGCGCACTGCGTGCGTGGCATAAGTACTGAAGCGAAATCCTCGGCTGTAGTCAAAACTCTGCACAGCTCGCAACAGGATCATGTTCCCGTCGCTGATCAGGTCATCCATTTCCACTGGACTCGAAGCAAACTTTCGGGCGATTGAAAACACGAGCCTGAGGTTCGCGTGAATGATTCGATCGCGAATCGCATCAGCTTCCCTGAGTTGCTGTTCGATCAGGTCCACCAGTGGGTGATCCGGGTCGTCCACGTCCAGCTCTTCGATCATCTCGCTGGCAGTTGACCTTCGGTAATTCATCAGGCGAAAGAGCTCGCGTTCTTCTGCTGCCGTCAGAAGACGGTGATGGTAATCGCCTGACGAGACATCCTCTTCTTCCACCATCGCAGTACCTGACGGCGGAAAACGCTCCGAAAACTCAAATTCCACAGAGCCGACAAATTTGATTGCTGACTCTTTCAGTTCTTTGGCACGTCTGCGATAGGACATTTCCCTGTCGACGGCTGTAAAGGGTCCGCCTCCCGTCTGTTCAGACTCCCTGTTTATCACTGTCACCGTTTCGCCTTTCGAAAGACGCCCGTCGCCGGGTTAACCGATTGCGGCTCCCGCAAATAACGTCGAATCCAGTGTCTGGAACCGGAATTCTCATTCCAGAAAACAGCTGCTGGCCGGTTGTTACACTGCGTCTACAACGAGGTATGTCTGACTATGGAGGATCTCACAGCCGATTATTTCTTGAGCACCCACGCGGTTGCGTCGAGGTGCTGGTGCGACAGGTGTCATCCGGGGGATTCCGGGTTTTCGGAGTGGCGCGATGCTTGCCGGTCTCGGGGACCGATCGCTGGGAACCTGACTCGGAACGACTGGCAGAAGCGATATCGCTGGGTGAGTGGGCTGCCAATCAGCAACAGGACTTTCCGGAATAAACAGGGCGTGCTTTCGGTCCATCTGAGTGAAAAGCATCGGAACACCGACCCGAGTTGCTCTGCCATTGGGAAATCGATTCAAACTGGTCAGGCTCTGATGAGACTCACAGGGCATTGAAAGAATGCACGTTCCTTACATGCTGAGAGCGGCCCTCTCTTTTCCAGCGCTGCCGCTGTTGTATC
The DNA here is from genome assembly GCA_913031625.1 of uncultured Planctomycetaceae bacterium. GTDB lineage: Bacteria > Planctomycetota > Planctomycetia > Planctomycetales > Planctomycetaceae > Fuerstiella. The sequence goes on from CAJWGB010000224.1 coordinate 3,675, forward strand.
TCCAGGGGAGACGATTGCGCGCGGAAATCCCTCGGCTCCGAAATGCCAGGGGACCTTCGGGGACCATTGGCGAAGAAAATGCTTCATCACTCCGGATCACCTTCGTCGGCGAGAGTTCGATGGCTGGACTGGGCGCGGCCACTCACAAAGAGGCGTTTGCCGGCAGCTTCAGTCAGGAAATTGCCTCACAGCTGACGCGCCGAGTGCACTGGCAAGTGTTCGCCAGAAGTGGATTTGTCACGAGCCGAATAACCCGCTCGCTAATTCCTCGAATTGACCCGCAATCCGATCTGGTGGTTGTTGGCACAGGAGGCAACGACGCATTTCGTCTCCGTTCTCCTCGCAGGTTTCGAGCAGAAATCATGCAACTCGTGCGTACCGTTCGAGACAGGTGCGGCACCGTCCCTGTGTTCTTCGTACGGCTGCCTCCCATTCGCGAGTTTCCGGCGTTTTCCCGGCTCATGAAGAGAACGATAGGAAGACTTGGAGAGTTGCTCAGCGACGAATTGCAGGAAGTCGCCGACAGCCTGCCGGATGTCTACTTTGACAATCGAACGGGAACTCTCGAAGAGTTGGCCCGCGAACAGAGCCTGGGCGTCAATTTCAGGGAACTCTTCAGTGACGGAGTTCATCCCTCTCGACTCACTTATCAGACGTGGGCCAGAGATTCAGTGCGATGGTTTTTGCAGGATGCGCAGTGCAATCTCAATGCAGATGATCGGCACGACGTGCAAGGCAGGAAACCAGCAGATCACCATCTCCACATGGGTAGCGATGCTGCGGAAGCGTTTAGCTGCGGAAGCGTTTAGCTGCGGGCACAAGCCTGCAACAGGCCGTCAGACGAAACGCAGAGCAAATAACTCAGCGACCGTAAAAGAGTCCGCCCCAAATCCGGACGTGCAGGTGCATGAATCGTGCACGACGCATACAGGCCCGCGGATTGTCGGAGTAGCGACACGCGCGGTTGAGATCCTCCAGCATTGCATGGTCACAGTCCCGTCGTGAAAAGATTCCAGCCGAATAGCACTGATCATGCGCGCGGCAGGCAGCAGTGAAGTCTGCGCCACGGTGCCCCTGTGGAGTCAGCCATGCCAGCTGACCCACACCGCAGGCCGGACCACACTGAGCAGATGCTGAGGGCGCTGAACAAACAAGCAACAGCAGGACTAAAGCGGGAAGTGCGAGCTTCATGACCAACGTCTCCGAGAGATGCGGATGAGTGAAGGAGGTGAGATTCCAGACGCAATTCCAGGACCTCCCGCATGGGCGACAACCAGCGTGACCTGAACACAGATTCGATCACAGACAATACTACCGCTACAGGCCGACCACCTGTACGGAAATCTACTATGGATTTGAATTAACTAACGGAGGGTTTTTGCGACCTGGGTGCAAACCCGACCTACGTTAACTTTACCACTGCCGAGCTGAGTACCAGCGCGAGCAGATCCCCTTATGACAATTCATCATTCGCGGGCCTAAACGAACAATGTATCAAAGCATTCGGAAATTCCTCACCTCAGAAGACGGGCCCACATCGGTTGAGTACGCAGTAATGCTCATGCTGATCGTGACCGCGTGCATCGGGGCCACTCAGGTGCTGGCAACTTCACTGGGAAACAGCATGGACTCTTCATCAAACGCGATCAAGAGCTATCTCACCTGAATGAAAGTACTAGACATGCGAGATCGAGAGGATGGAGTGACGAAGCCATTGAGAAGAAAAAAGTTCGTCAACAAACAGGTGCAGGGCATGCTGATTGCTCGATGCGTTGGCTATGCAGTGGCATGCGTCTGTTTTGTCCTTGTTGGTGCCACACTGTGGCGAACATGGCAGGCACCTCAAACCCTGGTCTTTGAGCACTTTGTAGCAGTTGTTCAGCAATATACAGGACTGCTGACCGGACTGGCCTGCCTGACGCCCTTCATTCTGTTCGACATGCTCAGGACGAGCCATCGGATTGCGGGTCCCCTCGTCCGTCTGAGACGGGAAATGAGCCGACTTGCAGATGGAGAGCCAGTTCAGCCACTGGCATTCCGAAACGAAGATTACTGGCACGAGTTGGCGGACGAATTCAATCGCATCGCTGAATTGCAGCGAACAAATGATGTTCAGCCGTCACCCCGGACGTCACAAGTTGCCGAACAGCCGATGACCGTCTGATTTGATGAACAGACAAACACCAGAATAATACCGGTTGTGCAGATTGTGCACGCGACCGGAAGTCGCATTCCCTGGTGTCACAGACGAATGTGCAGATAAGACATCGCGCACTGGTTCAGGACTTATGTTTGGGTAGAGATGAAACAACCGTAACAACAGGGCGACCTATATGTGGACTGCACTTCGACAATTCTGTAACTCGAAAGACGGCGCCACATCCGTTGAATACGCGTTCATGCTGGGACTGATCATTGTCGCGTGTATCGCGAGTATTCTGATAGTCTCCGGCAACCTGTCGAATTCAATGAACGACTCGGCCACGGAGATTCAGAACTACACGACATAGGGCCGGCCAACAGCCTACTTCCTTTTGGCCTCGCGTTTCTCTGCCAGCCGTTCTCTGGATTTTTCAAGCAGTTCGCGCGACTTATTGAGGCCGGCAAATCCACCGAACTCGATCCCGCAATAGCCGCTGTATCCAGCGTCAAGCACGATGTTCAGCATCCTGTCAAAGTCGAGTGCCGAACTTCTGTCGTTATCGTCGAAGACTCGATCCTTGACGGAAACGCCTTTTGCCCACTTCATCAGCTTCTTCACGCCACGATAAGAGTCATAGCTCTTCCCGTTGGAAATTCGAAAGTTGCCAAAGTCAGGCAGCGTCCCGCAGCGCTTGTGATCAACTTTCGCAATCACCTCCGCCAGCCAGTCTGCGTTGCTGGAGAGCCCGCCGTGGTTTTCAACGATTACGTTCAGCCCGGCTTCAGCTCCAAACTCTGTGAGCCGTGCAAGACCATCTGCGGCCAGCTTAACCTGTTCGTCCCATGAGCCAGCACTGCCGGCATTCACACGGATGGAGTGGCACCCAAGGAACTTTGCAGCATCAATCCATTTTCTATGGTTCTCGACTGTCTGAGCTCGCTTCTTATCGTCCGGATCTCCAATCTGACCTTCTCGATCACACATGATCAGCAGACTCTTCACGCCGTGATCTTCTGCTCGCTGCTTCATCTGCTTTAGATATGCAGTATCCCTCGCCTTGTCCATGAAGAACTGGTTGACATACTCCACTGCAAAGATGTTGTGATCGTGTGCCACCTTCGCAAAGTCCAGATTATCAACTTTGCCGGAACGCAACTCACGATTGATGGTCCATTGCGCAAGTGAAACTTCGAACAGTGGTTTGGCGTCAGAACGTCCGGCGAATAGTGGTGTCACCATACAGCCCGCAGCTGCGGCTGAGGTTGCAAGGAAGCTTCGGCGTTTCATGGGAGAGTCTCGTTGGGGATTCAAAAGTAAATGTCAGATCGGAGAGTTGGGTTTTCAGCAGACGGCACTGTGATTGGCGATGGGACTTCTGGCAAAGTCCACTTTATTCCTGGCAGGCACAGGGAATCTATTCAGGAGACGCCGCCCAGCCGTTGCGAACAAGCCATGCTGTACACTGTCGTGGCCATCGAGTAACCGGCAGACCATCTACGGGTCGCAATCCGTATCCATGTCCACCAACATCAAACATGTGCAGTTCGCAGGGCACTTTTTGGCGCTTGAGTTCAAGTGCCAGCAGCAGGCTGCTCGCCGGCGTCACCGGGTCATCATACGCGTGAACCATAAACATGGGCGGGGCATCTCTGGTGACCTTCACATCATCCTGCAGCGCTGTCTGCTCTCGGTTACTGAGGTAGGCCGGGTAGATCAGGATGCCGGCATTCGCCTTGTGCGATGCCTTGTCCAGATCATCCACCGGTTCGTACAGGCGTTTTGCTGTGAGCGCAGTCATCGCAGCAGTGTGGCCACCCGCAGAAAATCCGAGGATCCCAATTCTGCTGCCATCAAGTCCCCACTCCTTCGCGCGAGACCGAACAATGGAGATTGTTCGCTGAGCATCCTGGACAGGCTGCAACCATTTGGGGGCCACAGACCGTGTTGGAACGCGATACTTCAGCACAATGGCCGTCACGCCGATCGAATTCAAATACTCAGCAACCTCTGTCCCTTCCAGGTCCCACGCCAGAATGCTGTAACCTCCCCCCGGACATACCACAACGGATGAGCCGGAGTTTCTTTTTGAAGGAATGTAAACGTGTGCCTGTGGTGTCGCGACGTTCGCCAGCTTGATGATCCGGCTGCCGCCCACAAGTCTATCCGTGGGTTTGGTAATATCTTTCTCTTCACCCACTTCGCGTTCAGGTCCTGGAGGAGTATCCGGCCAGATATTGATGACTTCCACGGGGTCGGCCGCTCGGGAAATGCCGACCAGTGTCAGTAGAATCAGTGCAGGAATTTTCGATATCACGCAATGTCTCTCGTTAGCTATTCCAGTTTGCCAAGAATCTGCAGGGCTTTGTCCTCAAAGATCTGCTGCCATGCCGGTGCCAGCATGCAATCACTATCCTCCTGTGCGCCGCCGACGTTTTTCAACTGCTCAGCAGTCGGGCAATAGTAGATGTAGCCGTTTGTATATCCGGCGACGAATGTGTTTGGATGCGGTGCCGACTTCTTGAGATTCAGCCCAATCGGAACGGTAAGTTCACCTGGAAAGGTAACCATGCGAAATCCGCCAACTCGCAGTCCTGCGACCTCAACATCGAGGTCTTTGCGTCCGGATTTTACATAGCTGTCCTGATGCTTTTCCAGGAGCCTGCGATTAATCTGCAGTCGCGAAAGTTTCTCCATGGTCATGATGTTGCGGATGTACGCGTCCATGGCAGCTCGGTTGTTGCGATCAAGCGTTTCAAGGTTGATCTTCCCCAACTGCTTTTCATTCAGGTAACTGTGCGAATAGTAAGATGGAAAGTCATCTGAGAGTCGGTATCGAACCACCAATGGCAGGAAAGACTTCAGGTTGAGCGTGGTACCGCCGAGAGCTCGCAGCAGGCGTTCCTGTTCAAGATCCATCGCGGCAATCCGATCCGCCAGGTCCGCCCGAGGCAGCGCGAGCTGTTCACTATGAATGCGAAGGGGACCCGTATCACTGCATTTGATTTTCCGAACGGCTTTTAACGTACTCAGTCCCAGCATGTTCCCCAGCGGCTCTGCATTTCTGGGCAGCCCCGTACTCTTATAGAACGCAGGATTGATGTCGCCGCCGCAGCCCTGCACAAATAAGGCAACCGTCCCTTCGTCCAGGTTGTCTTCAATGACTTCCGAGCTGAATCCGGTAATATCGGCCGTATTGGCGCCGGTTGGTACTCCCTGGATCGGGTGGCAGGCAAAGTTGTAGACGACGGCAAGCGTGGTGCCATCCTTAACGCGTTCAAGTTTCAGGACGCCAATCTCCGGATCGATCGGTCCCACGCCTGCAACGTCTTCTTCTGCCGGCATGGAATACGCATGACGCACGTCAACCACCGAACCGTCCTTCATGACAATTCGGCGATTCTCCATGATGCGATCTTCCGATCCGGTTCCCACTCCCGTTCGGACGGGTTCCAGCCTTTGAATCGCCTCGCGTATTGCTTTCACTGTTCGAGCGGCCGAGTCCTTCGCAGGAACGCCATGACAGTGGCTGGCATTTACGATCAGGTGTTTGGGATCGAACCCTTTGATGTCACTGAGCTCTTTGCGAACTGTCGGGAGCCACGAATTGTTGATGTAGCCAATTTCTCCAACCGCGACGACATCCAGTGTCACGATGACTGAAATCGTATCCCTCTCCTGCAAGGCAAGGGCGCGGGCATGGAGACGGCCATGAACCGGTCCTGCGTCGTCTGACGTGATATCTACTTTGGCAGCGCCGGCCAGCAATTCAGCATGACATATCGGAAGGGCAGTACATAACCCGGCAAACGCTGACAGAACAAGTAGAGTCGGGCGAATGGTTCGTACGGTGGAGCAGAATCGGTAACTCATCGGATCTCCCTGCAGGAAGATTCGATCGTAGGGACAATCAGCTGGAGTTGCAAAGCGCTGCGGTCTGCAGGCTCCGTTACTGCAGTTGCGGTTGTGTCACAGCAGCAATCTCACTGACTGTCGCCCGCCTGCCCAGGTGCCCCGCCCTGTCTGGGTCGGCCGCCTCTACCAATACCCCCGAGGCCGTTGCCTCCGGGTGCAAACCCACCCTGATTATTGGTCCCTGGCTGACCAGTCTGCCCTGCGCCAGGACCTCCGGGTCCACCGCCCTGCCCTGGCCGTCCGCGGCCTCCAGGTCCCCGTCCACCTGGTCCCTGCTGATGCGGCGGACGAACAAGGAATTCAAGTTCTGTGGAATCCAGTGCGTTGTCCTTGAGTTTGTCGAATTTCGCAAACTCACGGATCGCTCGAGTGATAATTGGGTCATTGAGTGACGCCGCCTGCAGCTCCGCCATTGTCAGTTTCCGATCGCCGTTGGTATCCAGTGAGATCAGGACCTGGTACGGTCGTCGCCACGGCGGCTGCTGACCATTATTCCGAAACCCGGGTCCGTCACCGGACTGCCCGGGCTGAGTCCCCTGTGCTGTACCATTGCGCTGTTCCAAGCTGATCTGCTGGCGAGGTCGAGTATCTCCCTGTCCGCCAGTCCCGGCATCTGTGATCTGTCCGCCGTTTCCGCCGGGCCTTCCAGCCTGTGACTGATTGTCGTTCTGCGCAGGGCCGTCGGCATCACCACCGGAAAAGAACACTTCCTTCGCGACGGCAGCGGCCAGCAACACAATGGCGGCTCCGACAGCCATCGCCATCCCGGTCTTTATCTTTTGCACTCGCTGTCGTTTGCGCCGGCGATCACGGACCCGATCCTGCCTCAAGGAAGGCGACTCAGCGAGCGTCGCTGTGGCATCAAAATCCTGAGTCCAATAGTCTCCGTCTTCGTCGTCTTCGGAATACTCTTCAGCCACTGCCACGTCAGAAGCTTTTTCGGCCTTCGCCCGAGCCTTCGGCAACTGCTCCCGCGCCCATTCCGTATAACGATTTTCTCCACTGTCGTTTGACATCTTTTCCAGAATTGAAACAGCTGCAGCGAACTGTTCCTCCTGGTAAAGCGACGTGGCCAGTTCAAACTGTTCACGAGTTCTTACGAGTTCCGGCGACTCACCGGACTCCTCTTTCGCTGTCAGATCACTGTCCTGAGCAGCA
>CAJWGB010000225.1 GCA_913031625.1 uncultured Planctomycetaceae bacterium
GATTCACTGCGGCATGGGAACTCTCCAGCAAATCACCCCCTGGCTGCGCTCAAGCAACGCTGAATCGGTCCTGCTGGTGACCGGCCGAGCTTCGTTGCAGGCGATGGGCCAGCTGTGCGTGGTGGAGCGTTTGATTGATGCTGCTGGAGCCAGGCGCATCGCTGATGACTGCATCCAAGCAGGCTGAGGCTGTCGAGACACTGTTCGATCGACTAAGCAACGATCCCGAACAGTTCCTGACTGATCGCCTTGGTAAGTCACATCCAGCTGCAATTCGCTCGCTGGCCGGGATCGCTCCCTCTGCGGCACAGGCCGCCGACGATTGGCTGGCAGAGAGCCGGAGGCTTGCGAAAGCTGCGAGCCGAGCAGTGGAACGGGAGAACAGGAGGGCTGGGGCCCGTGAGGTGGCGGATGGAAAGCCACAGCCAATACTCGAAGGGCCGGCCGCGAACGTAACCGGGCCTGTGACGATTAACCAGGATCCTCGAGTGAGAGACTACCGGGGATGGTACGGATTGAATTCGGACCTGACTGTCCGCTATCGACCTGCTGCTCATCAGGACCCGGTTCTGAAGGATCTGATTGACTATCTGGTCGCACAGGGGGGGGATCAGTCCGATGACGCCAATGTGGTGCAGATGTTTCAATTGCTGGCCCATCCTTCCGGCTCAGAAACATTCGGAACACGTGGTCCGTTCTCGACCGGGAGATGTCTTTCGTGTCATACAGTGGTGGAGAGTGGCGGAGAACGGTTCGTGAACTGGACGGCGAAACGGCGGCGTCCCCACTCGCTCACTCACTTTAGACACAGCCCCCACATGAATCGGACGGCAGACAACTGCCAGTCCTGTCATGAACTTTCGAAGTCTCTGGACGACGTTGTCGCGGGACTGCTGGACATCGGTCAGGTGGCGAAGCTCCGGGAGGACAAAACCGGGCCTGGACTTGTCGCCTATCTCAAGAGTGAAGCGGGGCGGAGTAATTTGGGCATTTCCAGCAAGCAGCTAGCGGCTATTGAAGCAGCCGTGGAGTCTGCAGATACCGAACGAGACTTCTTTCGGTCAGAGTTCTTTACTCGAGACTCAGAATATCGCTGGCGGCCGACGTGGGATCCGAACTGTCCTGTGTCGAGCGGACTGGAACCATTGACGCGGGCAAACTGTGCCAGGTGTCACAATCCGACGGGAGTCTCTCAGAGCTGTCTTGAGTGTCACAACTACCATATTCACTCGAAACGCTGATCACTCCCGGATTCTCCGACATTGGCAGAGTCGCCACTCCCATTTCCAACAGCCTGATCGTAGACTGCCTGCCCAATAGTGAACTCGGGTGTTTGTCGAGCTAAGTCATGCACAATCTGGTACGTCGCGAAGTATACGAGGCCGCTGAAACCTTGATCATCAAGATCGGGTCTAACGTCCTCACACGCGATGATGACCAGCTTGATGAAGACCGAATTCGATCGCTGGCGGAACAAATTGACCGCGTGATTCAGTCAGGGCGTCGAGTTGTGGTCGTCAGCAGCGGGGCTGTGGCAGCTGGCATTGGAGTGCTGGGTCTGAAACGCAGACCGCAGTCCCTGCCGGAACTCCAGGCTTCTGCAGCTGCCGGTCAGATGCGGTTAATGAAAGCCTGGGAAGGTGCGCTCGGACAACGGGGCCGCAACATTGCCCAAATGCTGGTGACAGTCAACGACTTTCGACAACGCCGTCGATACCTAAATGTCCGAAATACGCTGCGGACGCTGTTTGGCTTTGGAGTCGTGCCTGTCGTGAACGAGAACGACAGCGTGAGTATCGCCGAGATTGCTCTGGGAGATAACGACCAGCTGGCTGCCATGATTGCGTCGCTTGTGACCAATCCGCTGCTTGTCATTCTGAGCTCTGTCGACGGACTGTATGATGGTGCTCCCGGTGCTCCTGACAGTTCGTTGATTGACGTTGTTCGGGAGCCGAGTGAGTCCCTGTCGGAGTATGCAGCTGATGAACAGAGTTCCGCCGGGCGTGGCGGGATGAAGTCAAAGCTACACGCGATTCTGAATGCAACATCTGTTGGAGAAAGCGTGATACTCGCCAATGGCCTTCGGGACCGGATCCTTGACAGAATTGCGGACGGCGAGAACGTGGGCACTCTGTTCCTTGCCAGTGGAAGCTCGATCCCGGCATGGAAACGCTGGATTGGCTATACGACTCAGCCAGAGGGAAAGCTGTTTCTCGATGACGGCGCTCTCAGGGCCGTTGTCACGGAAGGACGATCTCTGCTGGCCGTCGGAATCACTGACGTGACTGGTGAGTTTGATCAGGGCGCCTCCGTCGAACTTGTTTCGTCCAGCGGTGTCATTGGTCGAGGATTGGTGAACTATTCCGCGGCCGAAATTCGGATAATCCGAGGGCGGAAGTCCGATCAGATTCCCTCACTGCTTGGCCATGTTCCGTACGAGGAAGTGATCCATCGCGACAATCTTGTGCTACGCGACTGACGGCCTCGAAATCGGATTTGTCTTAGTTGTGGCCCATTTATCAGTCCGAAAGTGTCCGAATTGCGTGGGGAATCAGGAATCGACTCCCCGGAAAGAAGATCAGCATCGCGACAGGTTTTTGATCAGGATTGGCAATTATCCCTTTCAAAAACACGGAATCGCCGTTTCTGACCGGAATCTGGTACTTGACAGTGCCGCGGGAAAGTCGAATACAATACTTTGTCGGGCAGTGACTCCACGCCCCAAACCTGACTCTTACAGTTTCTATCAGGCACAGTGATGTGCCGAGCGATTTAGAGGCCATCACGGCCGGACCCAGAATCGGAGAAGTGATCATGTCAGTAACTCTGACAGAGGCAGCAGCAGCCGAAATCAAAAAGATCATCGATGAGCAAAACAAGCCGGAACTGAAGTACGTCCGGGTCGGAATCGTCGGTGGCGGATGCAGCGGCTACCAGTACTCGTTCAACTTCACAGACAAATTTGACGAAGTAGAGGACTTCAAGTCGGACCAGCACGGTGTCGGCGTCGTGGTCGATAAGGCCAGTGAGCTGTACCTCGACGGTACCACGATTGACTTCAAGTCTGACCTCGACAAGCGCGGGTTTACCTTTGATAACCCCAATGCAGTTACGAGCTGCGGATGCGGAAGCAGTTTTTCCGCCTGATCGCCACTGTAAAACAGACTGAAAAGCGGTCCGTGCTGCGGACCGCTTTTTGATGCGCCATGCCGGCCGCATTGCAGGTCGACGGTCCGCGGCGAAGTGTGCGGCATTCTCGGTCCGGACGGGCGAACTGCACTGAACGGCTGACCTGACTCTCGCCCCCTCTAATCATCTGCAGCAGGGGCGGCCTCTTCCTTGAGTGGAATCTTCTTTTGAATTCGCATGGCGTACACCGCATATGTCCTGTCGCCCATTTGCCACTTCCAGGGATCGATGGTGTCGACGGTCTCAGGACCGCCTGGCAGTCGGGACAGGAGATTGAGTTCAGCCAGCAGCGGAGACGGGTTGGTGCCGCTGAAGAAGTTGTTGTCATTCACCAGTTCGCGAATTAGTTCAGGCAATTCAGAATCGCTGACGTCGATGAGTTTCGGAGCAGTCTCCGAGGAAACGATTTCTGTGATGAAGATGGCGACGCCGCCCGGCCGCAACATGCTGAGCATGCGTCGAATGTGGCCCAGACGGATTGCTTTCAAGGCGTTGGCATAGACAGGGTTGTCGTCTGTGAGCAGCACGCTGAGTGTTACCACAAGGTGTGAAAACAGGCACAGGCTTACAACAATGTCAGACTCCGGCACGTCCGCAACCCCATTCTCTGAAGACAGCAGTTTCAGTGAATTTGCCAGACGGGTTGTATCGTCAGTAGAGAGATCGTCAGGCATCATTGCCAGGAGTGGTTCCGCGATATCCTGCGGTGCATGAATCTGGAGGCGGTTGTCCGTTGAATTCGCATCGGCGACTGCGTCAGAAAGAGCTGCCACGTCCAGATCCACGAGATGGATGTGCTGAAACAACCTGGCAAGGCGAATCAGATCCACGTCGAGGCAGTTCCCTGCACCCAGAAGTACAACGGAGGAAAGCTGATCAACATTTGATTCTGCTGACAGATCGCTCACCGTCGATTCAATCAGCTGCATCACCCGTTCGCGATGGGATTTGCATGAGTCCCTGAGGTCGGCTGTTTCGGAGTTTCGAACAATGTGTGGGTCAATGAGATCAGGCCGCACGATTCGCTCCCGCTGCAATGTAGAGTTTCTTCAGGCACGACACGGTAGTGTTTTCCTGTGAAGCCGCCACCAAAAAAGTGTTTTGGCGGCCAGATTGCCATGAGGCTGCATTGAATTGGTGGGTGGTATCGAGAGTCAACCTGTAACCCACGGAATCTGCCGCATCCATTCCGCGGAGCAGCCATTTACACAGTCACTGTGTGTGACACGTGACGCCGTTGGCGAGTCGTCGCGAGGAATCGGTGAGTTTCTGAAGAATCTACTGGGGGATGCCAGCGAGTTCTGTGTCTGGCAGAATCCGAATGAGCGTCTGCTTCCGAGGCCTGGCATTAATTCTGGATTACGAATTCAGCGGTGTTCAGCATCGCCCACATGATGTCTTCGATGGCGTGGCGGCGGTTGACACCTTCCGCGGCTAAAACGTCGTTGACTAATTTACGTTCGATCGCGGTTGGGTTGCGTGAGTACACCAGGTGGTACAGCTCTTTTGCGATTTCGTCGGGAGTTTTTTCCGATGCGGCGATACTGGCCGCAGTGCCTTTGTCGCTCGTGACGTTCGTATGCAATTCCTCAGCATTCATGAGGTGCAGTGACTGGACCACAGTGGATTCGGTGATTCGCTCGCAGGGAGGGTCCTGGTTCGGGTCCGGGCGTCCGAATGTGTCCAGGAAGAGTGATTTGGTTCGGTGCGTCCAGATTTGCTTGGCCCTTGTCCCCGGCGGCATCGCGTCGAACTTCTGAGGGACACCGGAGATCTCGGTGAATGCATCCAGCAGTACTTCTGCACGTAGACGCTGGCGATAGTGACGCGAGTAGTTTCTGGTGTCCGCTATATTCGTGTCGTTCGGCAGCGAGCTGAGCTGATACGCATGAGACTCCGCGATGACTCGGATGAGTTCCGGCAGTGAGAAGTCAGAATCACGGAAGTGTTCTCCGAGCGCGGTCAGAAGTGGCTGGTTCGTGGCAGGGTTGGTTGCCCGAAAGTCGTCAACCGGCTCCACAAGCCCTCGTCCCATCAGATCGGCCCATACTCGGTTGGCCATGACCTGAGCGAACAAATGATTCTCTTTGGATGTAAGCCATCGCGCAACTGTTTCACGCAGGTCCGCGTCATCCGGCTGAACCTCAGCAGTGCCGAAGAGCGGTCTGGGTTCAAGAACTTCGTTGGTCACCGGGTGGCGGACGCTACCGGACTTGCCGACAAAAAAGAATTCCTCGGACCCTGAAATCGGAGGTGAGACGCCCGTTCCTTTTCGCCCGATTCGTGAAAACCATGCTGCGAAGCTGTAGAAGTCATCCTGCCCCCATTTTTCAAAAGGATGGTGGTGGCACTTGGCACACTCGAGGCGTACCCCCACGAACAGCTGACTGACCAGTGTTCCGACTTCGTCCGGAGATCTCCGGTCACGGAACAAAGTGACTCCTCCGTAGCGAAATGTGCTGCCTCTTGCTGCGACCAGTTCGCGTACAAATTGATCCCATGGCATTCGCTGGTGAAAGCGTTCACGTATCCAGCGATCATAATTCAGCACTGTCTTGATGCCGACGCGGTAGGGATTCGGCCTGAGAAGGTCCATCCATTTGTTGGCCCAGTGATCCGCGTAGTCCGGTTCCTTCAGCAGTCGGTCAATGACACGACTGCGTTTCTCTGGAGATTCATCGGCCAGAAACTCGCGGACTTCTTCCGGTCGAGGAACTCTGCCGCAGATATCCGTCGTTACCCTCCGCAGGAAGACGGAGTCAGAGCAAAGGTGAGAAGGAGTGACATTGAGCTTGCGGAGTTTGTTCCAGACCAGCCCATCCACAAAATTGTTCATGGGCAGCGTGGCGTATAACTCTTTTGGCACAGCTTCCGGACGGGGCACCGTTATGTCACAGACGGCGATCATGTCTCGATACCGAACCATCACAGCCGCGTCGCCCATAATGATTCCGGCTTTGACTCGGCCATGCTCTGTGACACTCGCAACCGGAGCCTCGCTGGACTGAAAGGCGGCCAGCCGAGTAATGTTGCGTGTCGAGCCATCGCTGTAGTGTGCGGTCACGCTCAGGTCTTCTTCCTGTCCATTCTTCAGGACCAGGGTATCGGGAGCCACCGTGACCTTCTTAAGCGTGGGAGCACCCTCGACACCCCGTGGCATCCCCTGACGAATCCAACGAAGGATTGTCTGATACTCCGGGCCGTCTTTGTCAAGGCGTCGTCCGCCACCATGAGGGACTTCGGCGGTCGGTTTCAGGAGCAACAGACTTTGCTCAGGGGCCGCCGGGAACACTCTGCGTCCACGACCTTCGCGTGCAATTGCCTCATGGTCAAAATCAGAGTCAAATCCCAGCAGGGATAATTGAAATCCTCCCTGGCCTCGGGCCTTGCCATGGCAGGGGCCGCTCGTGCAGCCAAAACGGGTAAGAATGGGCTGGACGTCATTGTCGAAATCCACAGGCTGGGCTTGAGCCTGCGGGAGACAGATGGCTCCATGAACCACGCATAGCAGGAATAATCTGGCGAGCATATCGGTGGGGCTGATGGCGGGTGTGACCGAGTTGATCTGCGATTCATTGTACGAGAGAAGCAGGGTAATTCGAAGCAATGTTCGGTATCCGGCGGTCTGAAGGGGACAGGTGGCCCGCGTGAATTCCGAATGAACTGGTCATCTGCAGAAAAATTGTGTCACCTGTCACTGAATTTCGGTAAAGAAACACTGGGAACGTCTATGGAAAACAACGCCTCAACAGAAATATTTGTCCAGCGTCTGACCGAGAGCCAGAATCGGATCTCACGTTACGTGTTCTCATTGCTCGCAGACCATGTTCGAACTTCTGATGTTGTGCAGGAGACCAATCTGGTTCTGTGGCGGAAGATGTCAGAGTACGATTCTGAGCGTCCGTTTCTGCCATGGGCGATGGGTATTGCTCGAATGCAGGTGATGGCTCACATTCGAGATGCCACCCGAGACCGCTTACTGCTGAATTCTGAAGCTGCCGAACTGCTCGCTGAATCGGCTGAGAAAATGGCCATCGATTCGTCTGAGGAAGAGGCGGCACTGCGTCTGTGTCTGCATTCCCTGGAAGGGACTGCTCGTCAAATGATCGAGCACAGATACTTTAAGGCGCGGCCTCTGTCCGAGTTGGCTGACTCTCTGGGCAGAACCACTTCTGCCATCAAAACGTCTCTTGTCCGCATTCGTCGGCAGTTGCAGGAGTGCGTCAACCGCCGCGTAGCCGGAGAACGCTGATGAGTGGCCATCGTGATGAGCTAGAGCGGCTGTTAATTGACTGGGAAACAGGCACACTCGATGAGGCGGAGATCGAACGGGTACGGCAACTCCTGACTGACGATGTCGAATCAAGGCAGTGGTATCTGGAGCACCAACAACTGACGGCCAGCCTGTCAGAGGCAGGAACAGCCTCTCCTTTGCCGGCGGCTCAATCCATCGCTCGGGATGAGGCATTCAACCCTGTCGCGACCAATCAGGTGCGACGCCCGTCAAGCCTGCTATTGATTGCGGTTGTATTGATCGGTGCGCTGGTAACGCGTCTGGTGTACCTTGAATCCCGACCTCAGGGCAGTGACTCGAATCCAGTCGCGATTCAGAGAGAACAGGAAGCGCGTTCGTCCGGGATCGCGTTGGTCACTCGCCTGGTTGACGTTCAGTGGGGCGTGCCTGAGTCTGCCGTCGGAGAGGGCGAGGCGCTTTCACCGGGGCGATTCGCAATCCAAAGCGGGTTGGCTCAATTGGAGTTCTTCTGTGGCGCGACCGTCATAGTAGAGGGACCTGCAGTTCTTAATCTTAAGTCGCCGATGCTTGCAGACGTACTTTCCGGCCAGCTTCGCGCCAGCGTTCCGCCGGCGGCGAGGGGTTTTGCACTGCAGATCGATGGTATGAAGGTCGTTGACCTGGGGACAGAGTTTGGCCTGCGGGTGGGAGCTGATTCCGCTTCCGTGCAGGTATTTGACGGTGAGGTGGAAGTCCATCATGGGAACACGCAACGGAACCTGACGACGGGGCAGGGGTTAAGACGCGCAGCTGATGGAGCTGTAGAGGTGCAAACTGTTGACGCCACCCAGTTCCCGGATCGCACGACGATCGAAGATCTCGGGAAGGGACAGAGTGAACAGCAGTATGAGCTGTGGCTGCGCTGGTCAGAACAGGTCCGGAACGATCCGCGTTTGATTGCCTGTTATTCGTTTGATGATTCCAGAGAATCATGGGGCCGACGTCTCCCTTCGACTCTGTTACCGAACAATTCAGAACTGGACGGGGCCATTGTGGGAGCTAAACCTGCCGTTGGCCGCTGGGATACGAAAAGGGCATTAGAGTTCAAGCACCCGGCGGATCGTGTTCGTGTTCGTATTCCAGGCGAACATCAGTCTTTGACGTTTGCCTCCTGGGTTCGCATTGACAGCCTCGACCGTCTGTATAACTCACTCTTCCTGACGGATGGCTACAACAAGGGCGAGCCGCACTGGCAGATTCTTAATTCCGGAGAGTTGTATTTCTCCGTGAGGCCGACTGCTCGGGATCAGCAGGGACCATCTGACTTTAAGGCCCTGTCACCTTCATTTTGGAATCCCTCCTTAAGCGGGCGCTGGATTCATCTTGCGTGTGTCTACAACGTGGACTCACAGACCATCACTCATTTTCTCAATGGGGATGTACTCAGTCGCCACAACATTCCTCGTGAAAAGGTTGTCCCGACCTGCATCGGTGCGGCCACGATTGGAAACTGGTCACAGCCCACTCGAGCGAATGATGAGTTTGCGATTCGAAATCTCAACGGTCGTATGGACGAGTTTCTGATCTTCGCAGCAGCACTGACAGATGCTGAAGTTCGCGAAATCTGTAAAAATGGTCGCCCCTGGTCGCAGACCATTCAGGATAAATAGAGATGTTAAGAACGACAGTCGCATTCCTTGTCTTTGTTTCTGTTGTCGGACAGACTTGCTCCGGCGCGGATGACACGAAGTCGGGCGAGAAACTCTTCGCACTGAAAGTGCTTCCGTTGTTGAAGACGAAGTGCTTTGGGTGTCACGGAATGGATGAGAAGGACGTCCGCGGCGATTATGACCTCACGAGCCGTGAAGGGATGATCCGTGGAGGAGAGAGCGGTGAGGTTGCACTGATTCCCGGAAAACCGGGCGAGAGTCCGCTGTATCAGGCAATTCTCTGGCAGGGCATGGAAATGCCTCCCAAAGAAACGGACCGCCTGACGAATGATGAGACTGAACTGGTACGGCGGTGGATCGCCGCGGGAGCACCGTGGCCAGGCGAAACGAGGCGTCGGGAGATCCTTAAGGCTGAGTGGGCTGTCCGAGAGAATGAAGATGGAATCATTGTTGATACCAGCGGTGGGCTGGCAGACGACTGGACGTATAGACGATATCAGAAGCCTGATATCTGGGCATTTCAGCCAGTCGTGCAGCCGTCACTGCCGAAAGACGCAGCCCATCCCGTCGACGTATTTATCGATCGACGTCTGAACGCTCATGAGTTGGTCGCGTCAAAGTCTGCGGACCCTCAAACACTAATTCGCCGAGCAACCTATGACGTGACGGGGCTGCCACCTACGCCGCGTGAGATCTCTCTGTTTCGCGAAGCATGGAAACAGAATCCGAAACAGGCCTGGCAGCAGCTTGTTGATCATCTGCTCGCAAGCACTCACTACGGCGAACGTGCTGCCCAGCACTGGCTCGACGTCGTACGTTATGCCGACACTGCCGGCTTCTCGAACGACTATGAACGATCCAACGCATGGCGCTACCGAGACTATGTCATTCGATCCTTTAACAACGACAAACCCTTTAATCAGTTTGTGAACGAACAGCTGGCCGGAGATGAATTGAATCCGGACGACCCCGAGTCGTTGATTGCCACCGGCCTGTTGCGCATGGGGCCATGGGGCACTGCAATGGTCCCACAGAAAGAGGCGCGGCAGATCTATCTGGACGATCTTGTCCACAACGTCGGCCAGACGTTCCTCGCGATGCCGATGAGGTGCTGCAAGTGCCACGATCACAAGTTTGATCCACTACCCACGCGGGACTACTACGGGCTCTATGCTGCCTTTGCCACAACTCAGCCTGCTGAACGTAACGCCTCATTCCTGCCGACGGAGAACCGGAGTGGGTTTGCTGAAAAGCGGGAACTCGTTCAGGAGTTATTGGACTACGCCCGCAGTGAGCTGAAAAAAGTCAATGACAAACAGGAAGCCGCCGCGAAGAAGTGGTACGAAGAGCATAACCTGCCCTACAAGAAAGAGAACGAACGCCGCAAGGATCCGGAGAATATGAAGCCGCCTCGACACGTCGGCCTGACGCACGAGGAACAGGGGATCAAGAAAGTTCGGGAACAGGATGTCTGGATCTGGAACCGAAGACTTGAACGTTATCAGCCAATGGTCCAGGCGGTATACAACGGACAGGATGACTATAAGAACGGTCGGAAGCTCAGAATGCCCGTACGGATCAGAGAGGAGTGGCGGCCCGACAACTTTATTCTGACCGGAGGAGCACTGGATGCGCCGGGACAGAAAGTGCATCCCGGAGTTCTCAGTGCTGCGGGGGTACCAACGGGGGCTAACGCAGACAAGCCGTGGGACCTGCCGGATTCACTCTCTGGTCGTCGGACGGCACTGGCTCAGTGGATCAGCAGTGATCAGAACCCACTGAC
>CAJWGB010000226.1 GCA_913031625.1 uncultured Planctomycetaceae bacterium
TGATCAGAATCACAAGTCCACCGCTCAGCAACGCAGTCTCCAGTGCCTTCGAGAAATCATCTCCACCCGGTTTACGCAGTCGGACCCAGGTTACGACCGAAATCACCATCGAGATTCCCAGAGCAAGAGCTGCGTTTCCGGTCACAGCGGTGATCTTCTTCCAGTCGTTGTAGCTGTTGGGGACAAACTTCTCAGCGGATTCAATCCCGATCTTCTTGCCCTTGTCATCCTTTTCGAAAGTCAGCTTCAGCGTTTTTGAATTGCCAATCTTCACGTCTTCGCCAAATAGTTCCGCTGACAATGGCATTGGCTGCGCAACTCCGTCGACCTTGATGTCCTTGTGAGTTACGTGAATCTCGTCACCGTCCACCCAATGCACTGTGACCGTGTCCCCTTTTTCTCGGAGGGTGTCCACGATCGTGTCACCGGAAATAAGGATGACGGGGAGGATGACCGGCAACAATGCTTCCCAGAGCGGAACATCAGACCCAAAAGGAGCTTCCGTTGACTCGTCAGATTTCTCTTCGTCATCACTCCCTTCTGCAGTTCCTTCACTGTCATCGTTCTTCAATGATGCAATCTCGACGCGACCATCAAGGAACCTTGCGAACAGGATTCCGGCAACCGCTGCCGGCAGAGCAACGATTCCACCAATGACAATCATCAGCCCGACGCTGACTCCCAAAGTCGACGCCATAACCAGTGGTCCGGGCGTGGGTGGGACCAGTGTGTGAGTGATCGCTCCTCCCGCAGAGATCGCCAGAACGTACAACAGGAAGTTCTTTCGGGTTCGTTGGTACAACGATCGCGCCAGTGGCACGAGCAGATAGAAGACCGTGTCGAAGAAAACAGGAACGGAAAGCACGAAGCCGCTCCCCATCAGGGCCCAGGGAGCCCGTCTTGCCCCCATCAATGCGAGGAACGCCTGCACAATTCTGTCGGCTGCTCCACTCCTCATCATCGCTTCGCCGATGACAGCGGCAAAGCCGATCACCAGTCCAATCTTTCCGGCAGCAGTTCCAAACGCCTCTGCCACCCGAGGCACCTTCTGTGAAATATCACCTTCACACAGGAAGCTGACAGTCAGTGCGGCGGCGATCAGGGCAATAAACGCGTTGATCCGAAACTTGATGATCAACACAAGAACGACGGCGATGCCAATGCCAACAATTGCGTAGGGATGCATGAGTCAAGCCAGTCTGGAGGAGTCGTGGTGGTTGGTTGTCTACTTCGCGAATTCGACGGTGCGAGTTTCACGCAGTACGGTGACCTTGATCTCACCAGGGTAAGTCAAAGTCTGTTCAATTGCTGTTGCGACATCCCGTGTCAGTTTCTTTGCCTGGCGATCGTTGATCTGTTCCGAGTCGACGATGATGCGGATTTCTCGACCAGCCTGAACGGCAAACGCCTGATTCACGCCCGGGAACCCACATGCGAGTCCTTCCAGCTCTTCCAGACGCCGAACATACTTCTCGAGAGTTTCTCGTCGAGCACCTGGCCTTGCCGCAGAGATCGCGTCCGCTGCCGCTACCAACACGGTGTAGATATGCTCGGGGCGAATGTCATCGTGGTGGCCCGCAGCAGCGTGAATGACTTCCTCTCCCTCACCGTACCGTTTCAGCAACTCAGCGCCAACGGCCGGGTGACCGCCTTCCATCTCGTGATCTGCCGCTTTTCCGATGTCGTGAAGAAACCCGCATCGTCGAGCAAGGTCGCCGTCCAGCCCCAGTTGCTCTGCCAGCAGGCCAGTCAGATGAGCAACCTCCATCGAGTGGTGACGCACGTTCTGGCTGTAGCTGACTCGGAAATGAAGACGTCCCATCAGAGAGACAATCTTGGGGTGCAATCCGCGAATCCCCACTTCTTCGCATGCTTCAATGCCCAGCTTGCGAATGTGCTCTTCCATCTCTTTCTGCGTTTCGGTAACGATTTCCTCAATCCGAGTTGGATGAATTCGACCATCCTGAATCAGCTTAACGAGAGATAGCTTACCGATTTCGCGACGGACGGTATCGAACGCGGAGATGATTACCACACCCGGGGTGTCGTCAACAATTACGTCAACTCCGGTCTCTTTTTCGAAGGCGCGAATGTTGCGGCCTTCACGGCCGATGATGCGGCCCTTCATTTCGTCGTTCGGAATGTCGACTGTGGAGACCGCAATTTCGGAAGTGTGGGCCGACGCGTATCGCTGAACAGCCATGCCAATGATCTCGCGCGCCTGTCGGTCGCACTCTGTCTTGACCTCAGACTCGTGCTTCATGATCAGAGCACCAACGTCGTCGGCCAGTTCCGTTTCGAGACGCTTGAGCAGCAGGCTGACGGCCGCTTCCCTGTCCAGTTCGCTGATCTTGTAGAGCTGTTCCTGTTCTTCCTTCAGGATTCGATTCAGTTCTTTCTGGCGAGATTCCATCGCCTTGCTGCGTTCCGCCAGCTTTTGCTGGGTCCCCTGCAGCATCTGCTCCTTCTTGTTGAAGTCGTTATTCTGCTCCTGAAGCTGTACTTCGCGTTTGTCGATGTCACGTTCACGTTCGCGAACGGATTCACGTTGCTGTTCGAGTTTCTGTTCGAGCTGCTCGCGCTGTTTCAGGATCTCTTCTTTTAGCTCAATCTCTTTGTCACGTTTGTAGTTCTCGGCGTCGCGTTCTGCCAGTTTGACTATTTCGTCGCGTGTCTTGTAGGCACTGCCCTTCATCAGGCGATCGATGAGGAATCCGACGACAATGCCGACAACACCACCAATCGCGCCTGCGATATAGGGGTTCATGGAATCGTCCAGTTCTATTGTTGCACGAGCCAACAGTGTCGACGCGTGTCAGTTTTGAACGGTTCCCACCTGCAGCGGTACTGCAGTTCAGCTGGACAGATTCTGCGAAGGCGCATAAGCACCTGTGACGATGGAGCAGTACGATCCTGTTGCAGAAACGTTCGCGAGTTGCGTGTCGATCCCAGGCGGCGGAATGTTTTCCATGACGCGTTCGGGACAACGCCGTTCTCTGACCTCCTGAGACGGAATCAGCACACTGGTCAAACCCGTCGGGCATAGACGTCCGAGACGCCCCCGCGACAAAGCCGGAACCTGTGTCAAAACCGCAAGGGTCAGAAACAGCAGGATGAGAAGTGACAAAGACATGCAAACAGCGAAAACGAAATTGCAAAGAGGGTCGCAAACTCGATCACACAAACGAGTTATCTGTGTCAACTGAGTTGCGGCGGGATCCGAAGACCTTGAAAATGTGCACCGCCGAACTGAGACTTGAATCAGCCAGACGGCAACCGTCAAATGCTACCAAAGCACCAGGATCCTTCAACCGGCAGAGGGAAGGGACTTACCTCTATCCTGCCCACCGATGAGTCAGGCGTCAAATTCCGTGGAAAAACAGCTCATTGAGGGACTTAGAACGGCTGGAGTGCCCGAGAATCAGCCTCTGATTCTTGCCGTTTCCGGCGGCGCAGACAGCATGGCGCTACTACACGCTGCTTCCCGGAGCCTCAATCGGCGGTTGCTGACCATCGCTCACCTGAATCACCAGCTCCGCGGGACTGATTCTGAGCAGGATGCGGATTTCGTTCGGAATCAGGCTGATCTGAGAGGACTGGCCTGCGTCGTTGTGTCCGAAGATGTTTCTGCATTTGCCCGGGACGAAGGACTGACGCTTGAAGAAGCCGCTCGATTAAGGCGATATCGATTCCTCACTCACGCAGCTGCAGAATCCGGTTCTTCATGGGTCGTAACGGCACACCATCAACAGGACCAGGCGGAAACCGTATTGCATCACATCCTGCGAGGAACCAGCGTCCGTGGTCTTGCAGGAATGCCAAACTCGCGAACACTCGATCAAGGTGTCACGCTTGTTCGGCCACTGCTGGCTGTTGGCCCTCAACAGATACACGCATATCTGAAGGAAAGCGACATTCCGTTTCGAGATGATGTGTCCAACAATGACACTGAATTCACTCGCAATCGAATTCGCCATGAACTTCTGCCGTTGCTCTCACGCGTTTACAACGACCAGGCGCAGCAGCACCTTGTCTCATTGAGCCAGCAGGCAGCGGAGATTGTTGAGTACCTCGACGTAGTGGCCTCCGAAGCGCTGATGGAAGCTCAACTGGAACTGCAGCCTCATTCGTGTCGGCTTCGCATGAGTGTGCTGCAGAACCTCCCTGTTGTCATTCTTCGTCAGGTGCTCACACTGTTATGGAGTCAACAGGAATGGCCACGGCGAAAGATGTCATACGATCATTGGCAGCGGCTTGCTCAGTCGATTCGGCAGAGTCTACCGCTTGCGCAGGATCTGCCCGGAAACCTGCGAGTCGAAATACGTGGCGACCTGCTGCATGTATTTGTGCGTGCCACGCCCCAGTGATGCTCCGATGCATATAAGAGGCAGGCAGATGAGTACACTCAGGGTACGTACTCACGCCTCGTTCCGTTACTCACCTGAGCAGCGGATCTCGTTCGACCATTCTTCGTGAATCAGCCACCTGACCGCGATGTATTTTCGATATCTCAGATGCGCTCCAGGTATGCCGACACAGACGATCTGAACTCAGAACGCCTTACTTCGGACCCCGAATTGAAGAGACTTTGGCGGCAGGTACCGGCACTGGAGTCAGGCACGCTGGCTCTGGTAAATCTCGGCAAGGACGTCTTCGACCGTCTTGAACCGCTTTCCGGTTTCCTTGATCGTCTCGATGCGGGCGTTGGCATCCTGAGCCGTATGCCCAACACTGAGCAAGGCTTCGTAGGCTTCCGCGAGAATGTCACGATCCGCAGCGTCTGGCACAGAGCTGGGGACCATCAGGGCAAACTTCGCCATCTTGCGACGAAGTTTGGCAATGATTCTCTCAGCAACTGCCGGCCCAACTCCCGGAAGAGTGCTTAGCTGTTTGATGTCGCGTTCTTCGATCGCTGTCGCTACTTCTCGAACCGGACGAACCATTGCACGGAGAGTCTTTTTGGCACCCACGCCATCCACGGAGCAGACCAGTTCAAAGAACTCTTTTTCTGCATCATTGGCGAACCCGACCATTCGTGGAGTCAGTCGACCCTGCTGCGGATTGCCCTCAAGGTACTCGATTGTTCGCAGGCTGACTTCTTCACCAATTTGTCCCTGGAGCTGCCTCCGGACAAGGTCCGGCACAAGAACTTCATATTCCAGGCCACCCAGCTGCAGATAGGCGCAGACGTCTGTGAGGTGGACGAGCTTGCCGGTAATACGCGTGATCAAGAGAATGTTCCTGCAGTTGAAGTGTGGCTGCTCGGCGAATCCGACAGCGACTGGAATTCTGGCGAATTCCGCGTTGGTGGCGAAGACCACTTCGCTCGCTACGCCGCGAATCGCACGGAATGGTACAGACAAAGCGCGATCGCCGACGCATCTGCGACATCATTCGGTTCCGGGATCGTCGCCAGTCGCAGTTCAGTGCGGACTGCGTGCTGAATTTGCTCTTTGGGAGCTCGTCCGCTGCCGGTCAGCAGCTTCTTAATCTGCGTCGGCGTGTAGTGAATAATCGGAATTTCAGCTTCCGCGAGCGTGAGCAGGAGTGCTCCGCGGGCATGAGCCATCATCAAAGCAGTCTTGGGGTTTTGGGTGTGACTGAACACCTGCTCGATTGCCACGACCTCAGGAGTCAACTCCGCAATCACTTCTCGTAGCCCGTTGGCAAGTTCCAGGATCCGGTGCTGCAGAGGAGCACTGGCATCTGATTTGAGGATGCCGCCTTCGACCAGCTTTGGCCCCTTCGGACGTCGTTCCAGGACTGCGTATCCGGTCCGATTCAGCCCAGGGTCCAGCCCCAGATACCGATCGTGGATCGTTGAATAATTGGTGCCTTCGGCGAAGGACATGCAGCTTCCGTGCGATGAATCTGTCATTGAACGTGCCTGGCAGAACGAATGAAACGACCTCAGTGTTCGTCTGCCGGCAGTATACCAGTCTGTACTCTCATCGGCGATTCTGAGGGTTTTGCCACAGAAAAAACGGGGGTTGGGCATTCGTGTCCCACGTTCCCGGGGTTCTTCACGAAAAAACCGGAATATGCGTGTAACATCCGGCGGAGAGTTCCTGATTCCCTACCGAGGGCTGGGCAATTGCTTCAGAGATGGTCTCTGAAACGCTGGTTCCTCTTGTTGACAATTCAGTCTCATGACATTTCCCGTCACACGCTGGACGCTCATTCAACAGGCCATTCAGACACCGTCTGCTCAGGCAGACGTCGCTTTGTCTGACCTGTGCCAAATGTACGCAGACCCTGTGTTTGCCTTCATTCGGCGTCGTGTTGACACCGTTGAGCTCGCAGAAGACCTGATGCAGGAGTTCTTTGCCGATTTGCTGAACGGGAAACTGCTTGGGCGGGCTGACCCTGAGGTCGGTCGGTTTCGATCTTTTTTGCTTCACGCTCTTCGAGGATTCCTCGCTGATCGTCACGATTATCGAAGTGCTCAAAAGCGGGGCGGGCAGGTGATCCATGTTTCACTGGCGGCGACTCAGATTGAGCCCCGGCACGATGTGACTGCCGAGCAGCAATTTGAACTCCGCTGGATTCGAACCCTGTTGGCTCGCGCCATCGAACAACTTGGTGAGGAATATCAGCAGTCAGATCGAGCGCCACTCTTCGAGACTCTGAAGGGACAGCTCGACGGCAATCGGCCTCAGTCGGCTGAGGTTGCTGAGCAACTGGGGATGTCGGATGCCGCGGTTCGAGTAGCACTGCACCGCATGAGAAAACGTCTTGGGGAAGTGATTCGCGAACAGATCGCGGAGACCGTACCCGGACAAACTGATGTCGACGATGAACTGCAGAACATGAAACGCATTCTGGAGCAATAAGATGTCATCTGATCCGGCAGGCCCGACTGACATTGTGGATGAACTGAATCACGGCGCACTGCTTGACCTGGCACTTGAACCAGGTGGGGCGCGCCCCAACAAGTCGTTTGCCGTTCCCTCGACTGAGGAACTTCAGGCTGCATTCTCTGACCTTGAGATTGAAGAGCTGATTGGTTCGGGCGGAATGGGGTATGTGTTTCGAGCTCGCCAGACAAAGCTTGATCGGACGGTCGCACTCAAGGTTCTGCCGCTGGAGCTCAGCCAGCAACAGCCGTTTGCCGACCGGTTTGCTCGAGAGGCACGGGCGATGGCTCGCCTGAGTCACCCGGGGATTGTGGCTGTCTACGACTTCGGTCGCAGTGGCGACTATCAATACCTCGTTATGGAATACATGGACGGGATGAACCTGCGGGAACTGCTTGATGCCGGGCGGCCGGATCCCGCTGAAGGACTCAGGATCTTTGAACAGGTTTGTCTCGCGCTGTCCTACGCCCACGCTGAAGGGGTTATCCACCGCGATATCAAGCCGGAAAACATCCTCTTCAGCAGGGCTGGTCACATTGCACTCGCTGATTTTGGACTGGCTCGGCTCGCTCTGGATTCTCAGTTCGAGGTCTCGATCACACAGACCCGACAGGCGATGGGCACATTGAACTACATGGCGCCCGAACAGTGGGAGAATCCCAGGAAGGTTGACCATCGCGCGGATGTCTATGCTCTGGGGATCATGCTGTATGAGGTGCTGACCGGACAGGTGCCACGTGGAAGTTTTCCACCCGCATCAACGTTATGTGACGTACCGGCAGGAGTGGACAATGTGATCGCAAAAGCACTTCAGCCGAACGCAGAAGATCGATTTCAGTCTGTCACTGAGATGATTGAGGCACTGGTTGAACAGGACCTGCCAGCCGAGGCTGAGTATCGATTCAGTGCCCATGGAACGGCGACCAATATGGTTCATCTTGGCGCCGCTGTTCTCAGGAGTCTCCCGCTGCCTCGCGTGTCTGATGATTCTTCGGGGAAACAAGAGACTGAGGCCGACGGGGGAGCGCCGGGAGAAAAGAAGACACCGCGCCCATTCACCAACTTTCAGGTTACTCTGTTCGGCACATTTCTGGCATTCCTCATCATGATGATGAATTGGGGGACAAGCCCCTCCGGCTTCATGAGCGAAACACGATATTTCATGAACCTGAACAGCATTCCAAACGAAGTCATGTTCATGGAGCTGCTCGTCTTCTGCTGCGTTCGCGCGGGCATCAACAGACTGGGCAGGCTGAGAGCTGATTTTTTGAGCATCATCCTGTTGTTCCTGTGTATTGGGCAAATCTTTTGTTATTGCGTTGCGTTTCCTCCAGAGCCCCCCGAAGAGCTGACCATTGCACCGCTGCTGTTCTTTTTCGTGGTCTCATTCATCGGAACAATGTTTGTGTTTGAGACGATTGGCTCTCTTTGGAGAGCCATGCCGGGCACAAGAATTCATCGCCTGCTGGACTGGCTCCTGAAAGGCAAGGAGATCAACTGACCTGCTGACAAGGCTGGTGCCAGCGCAGCGAGTGCTGTCAGTGTCAAGGGGGCAGTGTTGACAACAGAAAAGTCAGCTCACCAATGGCACGCCGGGTTATATGCCTGACAAAACTGTCAATAGATGGGCCAGTTTGTCATCGATGTCGTCCGCAGTTTGGACACGGGCTGCGATTTCAGCTCGCAGGACTGCGCGAAACCTCAGGTTTATGGGGCGAACATTTGCCGGAGAGAATCACTCGTCATTGCCCAGTGATACCGCGAGTTGCTCATACGGCACTCGGTCAGGTTGCTGGTTTATGGTTGGATCCAGCAGATCTCGACTCGAGTGTTTTCGACGAAACGCTGTGACAGTCTTATCGATGATTGTTAGCGCGCAGCGACGTTCGAGACAGGTGACTTGTTCTGCTCGGTGCACATCCGGCGAGAACTAATGTCGGCCGCCTCCTCCTTTTGCCACGCCGCCAGTAGGTCCTGCCACGCGATGCTTCAGCGAGTCATGGCGAATCTTGCTGGTCGCTCCTGACCCTCACCGCCTGCGTCTGACACCTATGCTTACTCTCTGAGCAGTTTGACGGTTGCCTTCCCCAGAGCGTCACCAACAAGGAAATAGCTTTCGGCATTTCCAAACCAGTGGTGCCCATGAGTGACATTGGGCGAGAGGTCACTCGGACGAGCGAACTGACTTGTCTTTACGAACACAGAATTGGCAATCTTCTCCGTTCCCCTCTTCTGAGCCGCACGAAAGAGCTCCATAGATGAGTCTGGACGAGCCGGGCCGCCGTTGCCCAGCTCTCCGACAATAAACGGAAGACCGGGCTGACCGAATTCTTTGCGGATGTCAGCTGCAAGATTGATCAGGTTTTGGTCGTACTCTGCAATGGCCTCCCTCGAAACCATGTCATTCCATCCCTGCATCCAGATGAATCCACACAGTTCATAATTTCGTGTGTCCTTCAGAGCGGAACGAACCTCCTCGACCATCTGTTTGTAAAAGGGACCTACGTCTCCATCGCTCGAGGGTGGGCGAAAATCCTTTTGCAGGCTCTTCCCGCCCCATGCGGTTTTGATGAGCAACACCGGTTCATTGAAGTGGTCGCCAATGACGTGTCCGAACTGCAGCTCCGGACCGATATGACTGTGCCCTCCGTAACCTGTGTAGCCGATTGTCAGTTTTCCCGAGCGTACCTTCTCCTTTACTTTATAGCTGATGTGAACATCGTCTCGTGTGACCCAGTTGCCGTCTTTGTCCCGCAGGTGCTTCATCATGTCTTTGCTGCGAGAGTGCTGCATCGACCAGACAAGATTCCCCTTACCGCCGTTGTAGTATTTGGGGTGATCCATCTCGACCACGCCCTGACCCTGCATGTTGGACTGGCCGGCAAGAATGAACACCCTGAACGATTCAGCCGCAGTAGAAGCAGGAGCAATGATTATAAGGATGAGAAGAAATCGCAACGTTTGTCTCCGGATAGAGTCGCTGACAACTGACCATTCCAACTCCTGAATGATGCTCAAGGTGTCCCGACGGCACCAAAGGAGAGGAGTGCATTCATCGTACCGTCTCCGAACCCCGTTAACAGGCTCATGCAGGGACTTCAGTGGTGAATTCAAACCGATGTGCCATCACTGGCTGGCCAGCGTTTGGGAAGGTTCAGATGTTAAGCACACCCGATTCAGAGTGTCAGGTTACGGTTCGCCCAGAAGTCGGCGGTAATTCGCTCCCAGGATGAGACGCTTTTCGTTGTCCGAGATGATTGCAGCAGTCACTTTTGATAACTCAGTTCCCAGCGATCGTGAAGGCAGGTGACTTCCAAAGACGATGCGTTCCGCGCTGAGTTCTCGCACCGCCATTTCGATGAATCCTGCTGTGGCGTCAAACCCTGAAGTTTCGACAAGGACATTCGATTGGCCGCGAACAGCACGAATCCCTTTTTGCCATTCCCCGCCTGCGTGAGCACACAGGAACTGTTGCTCCGGAAACCTAACGGCAACCTGAGCCAGTTCAGCGGGTGTCGATTCTCCGGCACTCTGCTTTCCGCCTGTCTTGAACCATGTGTGTTGCATGATGACCCCCTTTGCGTCGATCACACGTTCGACCAGCTTCATACAATCGGGATGAATACAGGGCAGGGCCGCTCGTCCTCCCCCCGGAAAGTAAACACCCCTCATTGGCCCGTCGACGAGCCAGCGTTGGATTGCGTCTCGCGAAGCTGCTGGATCTCGGGGATTCAGCTGAATCATCCCAATCAGGTTCCTGTGTTGTTTCAGCGGTGCCTCGACCAGTTCCGGCCGTGTCCGCAACAGTGTCTCAAGGTCTGTGTCACTCGTCGTACCGATGCCGACATGCGGGAAGTAGCACAGTCGCTCAAAGCACCCTTTTTCGAACGCCGGTCGAGCGCGTTCGATTTCCTGAAACAAATGTGATGTGCCATCCTGACCTGGATGGGAGTATGCGGGCGTGAAGTAGGAGTCC
>CAJWGB010000227.1 GCA_913031625.1 uncultured Planctomycetaceae bacterium
ACCACTTACAGGAAGCACAGAGTGGAGTCAGCGGAGTGACTACTTTGCAGCTGCCTCCCAGGCGTCTTTGCCGCCAACAACAGGCAGCGAAATCTGAGTGTTGTCCAGATCGACAGTCACCTTCGTGCCGGCTTCCGGCCACAGCGTGAATTCACGATCGGACGAAAAGATCATCAGACCAATCTGTTGTCCAGCAGGAACAACATGGTCGTCTGGCTGCAGGTCAAACTCCAGATCAACAAACTCACCAGGAACCAGTGGTTTGCTTTCAGTAAGAGAATCACGGTTCTGAGGATCAGCCCAGCCCCGAGTGATCACATTGTTGTAGATCTTTGTTCCGCCGGCTCTATTCCACGGCAGTGACACCAGCCAGACAGAGAAGTTAGCCGTCGGCTTGCTGCTCGAAATCCGAGCCTTCAGCTGGACGGTTCCAGAGATATGAACATCCTTTGTCAGAGTCGGCGAGACAAACATGAGTCGATGAGGCGAATCATTAGCGGTCGCCAGTTGTGTGCCGGACACTGACGCATCGTCCGTCAGGCTGGCTGCTCCCTGTTTGCCGTTCTGATTCGGCAACAGAGTCCCCCGACCGGCAGTCTTGCTCAGACCTGGCTTCAGGACCACTCCTGTAGCTTTGGGATTCGGGTAGTCGGCGTACGGAGTCGGGTTCTGCCGGCTGTCGCCTTCACGGACAATCCATGCTTTGGGATCCTTTTCGACACCGTTCTCAACGCCCAGCAGGAATCGGGTAAACCAGCGATTCATCAGTTTGAGCGGAGGAGGCCCCCCGTGACCAGCCTGATGGAAGTAACACTGCACCGGCAGTCCTTTCGCTTTGGCAGCCTGATAAATTCGGACACTGTGCTCCGGCATCACGTTCCAGTCGTTGAATGCATGCGACATCAGAAGAGCTGCTTTCATCGGCCCCATGTCATTCAGATAGTCACGGCCCGCCCAGAACTCGTTGTAATCACCGTTGGTTCTGTCGAAGTGCTTTAACATTTCTCCGTCACGAACGTGCGTATTGCAGTACTCACGTCGATCCGGGTCGCCGCTGTTGACGAAGTCATAGAGCACATCGATATCCTCGCCGATGTATCCGCCGGGGTGACGGACAAGCCCGTTGGAACGGTAGTAGTGATAGTAAGAAGTGTTGGGAGCAACCGGGATGATGGCCTCCAGCCCTTCCACTCCGGTGGTCGCTGTGGCCAGCGGGATCGTGCCGTTGTATGACGTTCCCGTCATTCCCACTTTGCCCGTCGACCAGTAAGCTTCGACCGGTTCGTCACCGTATGGAGTGGTGAATCCTTTTGCCTTACCGGTGAGCCACTGGACGACAGCCTTCGGACCCAGAGATTCGTTATCCGCTCCGATGGTTGGGCAGCCTTGAGACAGCCCGGTGCCTGGAGACGCCGAATGAACCACAGCGAAACCCCGCGGCACCCAGTCATTCTGATGACGTCGTGAAATGATGAGTCGTCGGGACTGAGGAGGAATACTCGGAGGCTCATCATGTTTCGGGGGAACCTCTCCCAGTTCCTGTCGGGGATCCCAGAAAAAGTTGCGAGAGTTACCGGCAGTTCCGGAGAAGTACGGGCTGGAGTTATAGACAACAGGCACTTTGAGTCCCTGCGTGTCTGTCTGACGAGGTCTGGCCACGCTCACATGCATTCGGTCCAGTCGTCCGTCTCCGTCAGTGTCAAATTCGGTCTCCACCCACAAGTCATGGTGGATCCACTGTTTCTGGTCCTCAAAGGCGGGAACAATCTGAGTTTCACCATCCTTAACCACCTGCTGAACAGATTCAGTCGTCTCTGAGCGATCACGATAGACTGGGGTTAAGCGGGCGATTCCCAGCTTGTCCGATACCTTGAGCATTTCGACTGCATTGTCAGTGAGCGGGAACTGGACTCCTGCTGCAAAGAGAGCAGCAACTTTGCCGGCGTCCTCCGAACAGCAATAGTTCACGTTGACCCGAGAGTCAGACAGTTTCTTTGCGACTTCCTGAGAGATGCCACCGTCACCCAGAAGCTGCAGGAACTGAGCGCCGGCTTTGACTGACTGTTCGACATAGGCGACCGTATTGGCCTGATCCTGCATGTTGCAGATGAGGATCCCCGGAACAGCTTTCCTGGCCGCCTCAGCTCCGGCCGCGTCGCAGGCAAGGAATGCCTGGTGCACACGGCTGGTGGCCGCCAGAGTGTTCGCAGTCTTTCGAGCAGTCTCCGTGCCTCCCTTGATGTGGACGTTCAGCCAGATATTTTCCGGCATCATCTCCAGAGCCTGCTCCAGAGTCGGGACACGCTGACCTGCATACCGTCGATTCTTCCAGCGTCCGGCATCCAGCTTCTGAATTTCTTCCAGCGTGAGATCAGCCACCCGGCCTGATCCCGATGTGGTGCGATCCACGGTCGCATCGTGCATCAGGACAAGAGCTCCATCCTTTGTCTGCGCCACGTCAAATTCAATCATTTGAACGCCGACCAGAATTGCCTCTCGAAAAGCTGCCAGCGTGTTCTCGGGAGCAGTATTACTGAGCCCGCGATGAGCACAGATTCCGCGGCTGGGCATTTCGAATGGAACAGGGTCGGCCGCCTGAGACACCAGGGGACACGCCAACAGGACAGGAAGCAGAGACGAAATGCGGATCATGAGCTGACTTTGTGATGGAAGGAGAATGGTCGAATGGATTTGTACCCAATCGCATTCCGGATCTGAATCCACACCCGCTGACATTCTGTTTCGAGCCAGAAATGGTCGGCAGGTCTGTGCGTATATCCGCGTGCACAAACACCTTGCGACAAATTACCCGGGTCGTCTAGGATTTCTGAAATCAACTGGCGGGACTCACGGCATTTTGTCGCCATTCCCTTCGGACCCCTGGTTTTGCGATCGGCAGTTGGAAAAAGCATCCAACCGTCCCTTTAATCAACTCCCCACATACCCATTTCCCAGTCCGCCGCCCCGTCCAACGAGGCGGGTCAGCGAGGAATTCCAAATGAAAATGAAACACTTTGTTGGGCTGACAGCTGCAGTACTCGGCGTCGTTCTCGTCGTCAATGCTGCGGATGTCGCCAAAGTGAGCGACGAAGACGGCCGAACGGCCCAGCGCGTCGCCAGTATGATCAAGGCACAGCACATTAATCATCCTGATCTGGATGACGAGATTTCGACTCACCTGCTGGACCGTTACATCAAAGTCTGGGACCCACAGAAGCTCTACTTCCTGAAATCTGACGTGGACGAATTCAGGAAGTCTGCAGAAGAGCTGGATGATGAGATCAAGGCGGGAGATGTCGAATTCGCCAACAAGGTGTTTGCTCGATTCATTGACCGAATGAATGAGCACGGGCCTATGATTTCCGCACACATCAATGCAGAGCATGACTTCACGGCAGATGAGGAAATGACTCTTGATGCGGACGATATTGATTGGGCAGCCGACAAGGCAGCGCTGAAAGAACGATGGCGCAAGCGAATTAAGTATGAGATCCTGAATCTCCGACTTGAGGACACAGAAGCCGCTGATATCAAAGAGCGACTTGAGAAGCGTTACTCACGAAACCGCAAACTTCTTGCACAGACAGAATCTCACGAGATTCTGGAGCTTTACCTGTCATCACTGACACACTGCCTGGACCCTCACACCAGCTACATGTCTCCTCAGACGCTGGAAGATTTCCGCATCAACATGGAACTCAAGCTCGAGGGAATTGGTGCTCGGCTGAAGTTCCAGGACGGTAACACCGTCGTTGAAGAGGTAATTGAGGGCGGTGCTGCGGCTGCTCACGGCAAACTGAAGAAAGGCGACAAG
Organism: uncultured Planctomycetaceae bacterium; assembly: GCA_913031625.1. Lineage (GTDB taxonomy): Bacteria > Planctomycetota > Planctomycetia > Planctomycetales > Planctomycetaceae > Fuerstiella. The sequence continues at coordinate 3,815 of CAJWGB010000227.1, forward strand.
ATCATCGGCGTCGATCCGGACGGCCCGGAAGGCAAAGAAGGAATGATCGATGTCGTTGAAATGAAGCTGTCCAAAGTTGTCGACAAGATCCGTGGACCTGCGAAAACAACCGTCACACTGCGAGTCAAACCGGAAGGCGCTGAAGTCGTTAACTACACGATGAAGCGACAAACGGTGAAGCTCACTGAGCAGGAAGTAAAAGGCAAGATCATTGATGCCTCAAAATGGGCTGATGGACGAGGTGGTAAGATTGGAGTTCTGAACATTCCGTCATTCTACCGAGACTTCCGTCAGGCCAGTCGAGGCGGTGACTTCAAGAGCACCAGCCGAGACGTACGTAAAGTTCTGGACCAGTTCAAAGCAGAAGGCGTGGATTCGCTGATCGTCGACCTGCGGTGGAATGGTGGTGGTGCTCTTCAGGAAGCGATTGAAGTTTCAGGCCTGTTCATCCCTCGAGGACCAGTCGTACAGGTTCGCGAGCCTGGAGACCGCGTTCGCACCTACACTGATGATGATCCGGGCATGGCATGGACCAAGCCAATGATCGTTGTCTGCAATCGACTGTCAGCGTCTGCCTCTGAGATTTTCGCAGGCGCCATGAAGGACTATCACAGAGCCATCATCGTGGGCGACCGAACGACTCACGGAAAAGGCTCAGTCCAGAATGTCATGCAGGTTGCCGGACGACTGTCGTTCCTCGGACCTGACCGTGGTGCTCTCAAGCTGACCATCAGCAAGTTCTACCGAGTCAACGGAGCCACGACTCAGAAGAAGGGTGTCGAGTCAGACGTGGTTCTTCCATCCCTGCTGAACAACCGAGACATCGGTGAAGACGCACTCGACTTTGCTCTGGATTTCGATCGCATTCAGAAGGCGAGCTACATCCCATTCACTGGATTTGGCAACGACAAGGTCACCCGAACTGTCGCCGCCAACAGCTCTGCACGACTGAAAGAGAGCAAGGACTTCGCAAAGGTTCGTTCCGACATTGCTCGATACGTCGAGCGTAAAAATCGGAAGACGATCACTCTGAACGAAGCAAAGCTTCGCGAAGAAGAAGAAGCTCTGAAGCGTGAACGTGAAGAGGAAGAAGAGACGATGAAGAAGGCCAGCGGCAATGATGACGAGAAAGACATCTTTGTCGACAATCCCTACAACCGTGAACTGGTCAACATCACGCTCGACTACACGGATGCAATTCAGGCCAAAACAAAGAAGTAGCCTGAATTCAGTCCGAAGAACTCCAAATGCCCGGCTTTAGAGCCGGGCATTTTTCATGCGCCCATGGGTGCCGTGACCTTCGGCTAAGAGGTACTTCATGAAGCAAACCCAATCGCTCCAACAAGTGACAGCTCTGGATGCAATTCCCTGTCACGCTTCAGATTTCCGTTCAAGGGGACGCCAAACTTAAACCACATGCGTTGCTTAAATCGAATGCGTTCCAGGACGAGACATTGCGCGAGTATCACTCGTGCGTGATGGCTTCATCCAGATTGAGCAGCGTGGATGCCAGCAGGGAAAGGGCGGCCGCTGCGTTTGGGTCTTTGGGTCTTGCTGTTGTCTGGCCAATGTCGAGCAACTGGACTGCGGCCTCGGGAACTTTTCGAAACTCGAGCATATGAGACTTCAGCTGCCGCTGAAGAATCTCATTCTCTGTTGCAGATGGCTTACGACCAAGCACACGATCCGTCAGGAACGCAATCTGATCTGCTGTCGCTTTCTGTGCGGCCTGCAATCCAAGCCTGACTGACGATTCAACAAAAGTCTCGTCGTTCAGGAGATTGAGGGCATGCAGAGGAGTGTTTGTGCGAATGATTCGCACCTCACACACCCGGCGTTTGGAGGCATCAAACATTCCCGTTGGTCCGACAGATCTGCGCCAGAAGGTGTAAATGCTTCGTCGATACAGGTCGGCTCCCACACTTGGCTCATAACGAAATCGCCCCATCGTGGCATCAAGCCATGCTCCCTCTGGCTGAAACGCAAACACGGGTGGCCCCCCTATGCGACGTTCCAGCAACCCGCTGGCCGCGAGTGCAGCATCTCGAATCATCCAGCTCGGAAGGCGAAATCGTGCTCCTCTGGCGAGCAACCGATTCTCCGGATCGCGTTGTTGAAGCTGTTGGCTGACAGTCGACGATTGCTGGTAAGTAGCGCTGGTCACGACCAGTTGCTGCAGGTGTTTAACATCCCAACCGGACTCCATAAATTCAGCGGACAGCCAGTCGAGCAGAAGGGGATGAGTGGGTGGCTCTCCCTGTGTCCCAAAGTCTCCCGGCGTTCGAACAAGACCGTCACCGAAATAGTTCTGCCAGAACCGATTAACAATGACTCGCGCAGTCAGCGGATTCTTTGGACTAACGAGCCATTTTGCCAGGTCCATTCGCGTTCCGGCCGGCGTATTTTCGTTCGCGACAGCTGCCGGGAATCCACGGTCGACGACATCCCCCTTGTTATTCCAGACACCTCGAACAAGAACATGAGTCTCGCGAGGTGTGCCACGTTCTTTCAGGACGGTCACACTCTGAGCCTTGGCCGCTGAGTCATACTGGCCGCGGCGCCGGCGTGCTCCATCCACTGCCCGCTGAGCCCGTTGCAGAGCAGGGCGGTCGGCAAGGAACTGGTTCTCCAGTCGCCCCTTCAGCTTGTCAGGCAAATCGCCCGCAAGTGCCGCGAGCTCTTCCATAGGAGTCCGGCCAAGGGCAAGCGGGGCTTCGCCCCCTTCGTCCGTCCACTCAAGCCGAAATCGTTGCAGGTTAGAATAGCCACGCAGTGACCGCTGCCGCAGTTCCACGACAACGCTCTCACCGGGTTGCAGCCTGATGGGCTCTTCAAACTCAAAGGCCGCCGTTCGTGCCTCAGTGGCATCTCGACCAGTCGTTTGCCAGCCTGTTCGAGGGTCGTCATCCAGCACGGTTGAGACGGGGCCATAGCGACGCCCGCTGGCCGCTGACTGGTGGTCGGCGGCCGTGCGACGAATCACAAGATCCTGCTCCCGAGCACCGCTGGAAGAACGCAGACGCACTTTGAGGTTTGTCAGAATAATGTGCCCATCGGGAAAATGGGAGAGACGGCCACCAGCGGCTGGCGATGGCAGGACAGTCAGTCGTAGCCCGGTGATTCGGTTCAGCTGCGGAGCCGTCACAATCAGGTAGTCATCGTGCCGAGGGTCCTCTCCAGTAACCTCAAAGACATCATCAATCTGGTGGAGCGTCGTTCCACCAGTCGTTGTGAGTCTGTCTGCCGGAAAAGACTGCCACGAGTGAAACTCCTGCTGAGCCCGGATCGCCTGACGCTGTTCTTCGAGCCACTGCGGGAATGCAAGGAGCTCTTTCGCACGAACGCTTTTGAGTTCTTCCTCTTTCTGCTTCAGCCATGCAAGACTGTCTGCGCGACCGACTTCGACATTCGGAGAGGTGTACTTCAGGAATGGTCCGGCCCCGCCTCCCGCCTTACCGTTCTCGTCGATACTGTTGAAAAATGCGTTGAGCTGATAGTACTCAGAGTGCGAAATCGGATCGTATTTATGAGTGTGGCACTGAGCACACTCAAGCGTTAGCCCAAGCCAGACCGTGCCCACAGTGTTGACGCGGTCGCGAACGTATTCAATTCGAGACTCTTCCGGATCCCGGCCACCTTCTCCGTTGTGCATATGATTCCGATGGAAGCAGGTGGCGAGAATCTGCTCGGGGGTCGCGTCCGGAAGAAGATCGCCTGCAAACTGCTGAATCGTAAACTGATCAAATGGCATGTTGCTGTTAAATGCGTCGATCACCCAGTCGCGCCATGGCCAGTTTTGCCGCGTTGAGTCGGCCTGATATCCATCGGAGTCTGCATAACGAGCGGCATCCAGCCACATCATGGCCATGCGTTCTCCGTAGTGAGGAGACGCCAGCAGGCGATCGACGTATTTCTCGACCGCCTGTTGTGACTCATCGTTCAGGAAAGCTTTCAGGTCTTCCCCTGTCGGAGGCAGGCCCGTCAGGTCAAAGGAGAGTCGCCGCGCCAAGGTTCGGCGATCCGCACCAGGAGACGGAGAAAGCTGTTCCTTCTGAAGTCGGGCAAGGACAAATGCATCAATCGGATTCTTTGGCCATGCAGAGTCGTGTTGCGGAACGGCCGGACGGACGACAGGTTTGAATGACCAGTGCCGGTCCCATTTCGCACCGTCTTTAATCCATCTGCTGAGGAGCTCTCTCTCATGTGGTTCAAGTGACTTTCCGGAATCGGGCGGAGGCATGACTGCATCCGGATCCGTGGCCTCGATTCGCTCGACCAATGCGCTGTTTTCCGGTGCGCCTGGCACAATGACTGAGGCTTTGGCGTCCTCTTCTTTGTCGAGGCGTAATTCTGTTTCCCGTGTGCCTGAGTCCGGACCGTGACAGTGCAGACAGTTCTCTGCGAGGATCGGTCTGATGTCTCGATTGAACTGAATCTCCTGTGCCCACGTGACGGAACAGGTGACCATGAGTAACAGGAATGAGGCAGGATGGCGTATACAGAGCATGGGGTTCTCAAAACAGTTTCGACACTGTGAAGCTCGATTGTACGATCAGAGCCACGTGGTTCAAACTGCACTGGAAGAGTCCCGTTTTACGACTCCGTCATCCTCGGCGATACAACCTTCAACCCAGTCAAGACAGGCTCGAGTCTCGGCGCTTAACAGCCTCCGAAAACGAATCGCCCAGACAAATGCACGTGCCCGTTCGAGATCTCCATCCATCAACGCTCGCCATGCGGGACGGATGGCGCGTACCGCAGATATCCGACGACCGGAACGCAGCCAGCGGCAGCCCACACCCACCCATTCTCATCTCCCTGATTGAGCAGGTAGCCGCTGTAGATGAATGCCGCGAAAACAACGATTAAGCAAGCGGACACTGTAAACATGGGCAGGCTCCTCTGAGGAGCCACAAGATACTACCGACAACCGACGATCACCAATCGGTGGCCGTGAATGGAAGCTCCAGAATCAATCGGTGATCCCCGGCAGGCACAGCATCTGGCTCTACGCTGCATCCGGGGCAACGGGACCGATCGACTTCGCGTCCCCCCTGGACGTTCGCTGTTTCAGGTCGAACAGCCCAAAGATCTCAGAGGCATTCATACCAAGAGAGATGTTATTGTTGTCCCCCTCTCCCAGGATGGCTTCCGCGAGTTCGCGTTTCTCGCGCAGCACCCGGTCAATCCGTTCCTCAATCGTATCTTTGCAGATAAACCGAGTGACAATCACAGGAGCAGAGACTCCAATTCGATGCGCGCGATTGATTGCCTGGTCCTCGATTGCCGGATTCCACCAGCGATCATAGAGGAAAACGTAATGGGCAAATTGCAGATTGAGTCCAACGGCTCCTGTTCCGTAGCTCATCAGAATGATGTGTGCATCCGGGTCTTCCTTGAACTTTGACAGGATCGGCTCTCTCTGTTTGGTGGGCACACCACCGTGATAGACCAGTGGGTTGAACTGCTGCAGCCGCTCTTCCAGCCAGTCGAGCGTCTTAGTCCACTGACTGAAGAGAATCGCCTTCCCACCGCTGGCGGCAATCTCTTCCATGTCGGCCACCAGCCGTTCCAGCTTAGCGCTTTCATTCGTCAGAGGATCGTAGTTGGTGATCTGCTTGAGCCTCAGCACCAGTTCGAATACGTGCTGTACTGAGATGGACTCACCCAGGTCATTCAGCTGAATAATCCCTTCTTTCTCGGCCGTCGTGTAGGTGTACTTCTGCGCGTCGGTGAGTTCGAGTTCCGCATCACGGTCAATTCGTGGAGGCATGTCCTTCATGACAAGGTCTTTGGTACGTCGCAGAATGAATTCTTCTGTCAGCGACGCGAGTTGCCTGAGGTCCGGCGATGCGCGGGGCGGTATGACCTCCATGAATTCAAACAGACTTGCGAGCTCTTCCGGGCGATTCTCAATCGGTGTTCCGGTGAGTGCCCAACTGCGTTTGCGATTGACACTTCGAGCAACCTGAGCCGTTCTGGAATCTCTGTTCTTGATTCGCTGCGCCTCATCGAGCACCAGCAGATCAAACACGGGCTGTTCTTCTTCCGGAATATCCGCCAGGTCTCGCGTCATCGATTCATAGTTGGTGAGTAAAATCGGAACGCCTGGCATGGTCCACAGCATGCGACGCCGCGCTGAGCTGCCTTCAATCGTGACAATGGGAAGTTCTTCCGCCCACGTACTGAATTCTCTCTGCCAGTTTGGAATCAGCGGCTTTGGGCAGATCAGCAAAACTCGATTCACCTGACCACTTCTCAGAAGGAGGCGAATCCCGGTAATGGTCTGCATCGTCTTTCCGAGTCCCATCTCGTCGGCAAGGAGCGCCGCGTGACGTGCAAACATCCATGCAATCCCCTCATACTGATAAGGGAATGGCTCAAAGGGCATGATCAATTCCTGACCGGCCAGCCATGACTCCAGCGGAGGCTGCAGCAGATAGAACAGACGATCCTGAAGGGAGAGCGCCTGGCGAGGCGGCTGAATTCGTGTCCGCTTTCGTTCTTTATTCTTTCCCGCAGCCTGATCTTTCTTCGGCCCGATCTTTTTGAGCTCGACGCCGTCCGACGCAGATTCCTGTTTCTCCTTTGGGGGTTCGAATTCAACGCCCTCAGGCAGCGTCAGACCGATGCACTTCATGGGAATGCGGCGTGGCTTCCACTGAGGAACAAATCCGGGGAGCAATTCAAGATCTACCGGGCAACTTGAGACCTGTGGCTGGCGTTTGAGCGCAGAGTTGTAGCCAGTACTGACAATGTCGGTGGCGACATTCAACCTGACAGACCGACACTCTGGGACGGGTGTTTGCTCCGACATGACGTCACCGAGCCATGACGGTCTTGACCGTTTCGGACAGAGCTTCGTGCACGCGATCCAGTGGCTCTTCGAGGTCTGCCTGATTCGGAATCAGATGCAGTTTGTCGCTAACAAACTGATTGTCAGCCTCGTGGCC
>CAJWGB010000228.1 GCA_913031625.1 uncultured Planctomycetaceae bacterium
TTCACGCACCACGCGTTGAAAACCGTGACGAAAGAACAGATTCATGATGGGTAATTTCCCCACCGCAAAAGTCACGGGTGATTTGAAGCAATTCTGCGACTGCTTATGCGCGATTCGGCCCCGACCCAGGTGCATCCTCAACCAGACCAGCTTCAAAAAGCCGGTCCAGGCAGTCGCGCGACAGTGACTTCACCAACACGGGACTCCGCCAGATCCGCACGTTGGGCACAACAGCAACCATCCTGCTGGATCAGGCGTCGTATCCAAGATTTGGGGCGAGCCATCGTTCTGCATCACTGATACTTAGCCCACAGCGCTGCGCATAATTCTCAACCTGGTCCCGCGTGATCCGGTCAACCGAAAAGTATCGAGCCTGAGGGTGGCTGAAATAGAGACCACTCACCGAAGCTGCGGGCCACATAGCAAAGGACTCAGTCAGCTTCATCCCAGTCGCAGACTCTGCATCCAACAGCTCCCATAACGGTCCTTTCGGAAGGTGGTCCGGGCAGGATGGATAGCCAAACGCAGGACGAATGCCCTGGTACTTCTCGTCAATCAGATCGTCGTTGCTCAGATTCTCGCTCTGTCCATAGTCCCATTCGCGTCGCACACGCTGATGGAGGTACTCGGCAAAAGCCTCTGCAAACCGATCGGCCAGAGCCTTCACCATGATCGAACGATAATCGTCCCCCTCCGCTTCGATCGCAGCAGTGAGCTCATCGCAGCCATGCCCGGCAGTCACGGCAAAAGCCCCAAGGTAATCGACCACGCCACATCCTGACGGAGCCACGTAGTCGGACAGACTTCGAAAGGTCGTCTGACCAACACGTTCCCACTGCTGTCTCAGCATGGGAAATCTCATGAGTACACCTGAGCACGATTCATCCTTCCACAGGACAATATCATCATTCTGAGCGGAAGCAGGCCAGAATCCGTAAACGCCACGCGCGGTCAGCTGACCTTCACTAAGAATTCGATTTAGTTCCGCCTGAGCGTCTTCATAAAGTTTCTTTGCTTCCTCTCCGACAACCTCATCTTCAAAGATTCGCGGATACTTGCCGATGAGCTGCCAGCTGCTGAAGAAGGGCGACCAGTCGATGTACGGCACGAGTTCCTGCAGAGGAACATCTTCAATAACGCGAGTGCCCGTGAACTCCGGGCTGGGAGGCTGATACCCTTCCCAGTCAGGCTGGAATCGGTTGGAGAGTGCATGGTCATAGGACACGAGATTCTTCGACTGTTTCTGGTCGAATGCAGCACGCGCCTTCTCCTGTGTTTCCAGATTCTGCTGAACAAAGGCAGGCTTCGAATCAGCATCGAGCAGCGACTCCACCACACCGACAGACAATGAAGCATCTCCGACGTGCACAACCGGCTGATCGTATTCGGGCGCGATCTTGACGGCAGTGTGCTTGGCACTTGTTGTGGCGCCGCCAATCAGCAAAGGAACCTGCCACCCTTCTCGCTGCATTGTTTTCGCAACAATGATCATCTCTTCAAGCGATGGAGTAATCAGCCCACTCAGACCAATCATATCCGCGTTAGCCTCTTTGGCCGCGGCAAGAATCTGTTCGCCGGGAACCATGACCCCGAGATCAATCACCTTGAAATTGTTGCAGCGCAAAACTACGGCAACGATGTTCTTCCCAATGTCGTGGACGTCCCCTTTAACCGTAGCGATCACGAATGTCCCGCGTGTACTTTCGGCAGCCTCTTCGTCCGACGTCTCAACCTGTTCAGCAATCACAACGGCATCGTCGCGTGTGCCATCAAACAGTCCGGAATCGCTGAAGCGGCTGCGATCGTCACCCAGCGCCTTCTCGGCCTCCATGAAGGGCTCCAGCCATGCGACGGACTTCTTCATCACGCGAGCAGATTTCACGACCTGAGGAAGAAACATCTTTCCGGCCCCAAACAGCTCACCGACAACATTCATGCCATCCATCAGTGGCCCCTGAATGACGTCGAGTGGTCGACCGTATTTCAGACGAGCCTCTTCGGTATCCTCATCGATGAAGGTCGTCACTCCCTTCAGAAGTGCGTGGCTCAGCCGCTCTTCAAGAGTCCCGTTTCGCCACTCATCAGTCTTCTGCTGCCCCCCATCTTTTGCTTTGACGGTTTCAGCGAAATCGATCAGTCGTTCCGTCGCATCCGGCCGGCGATTCAGGAGCACGTCCTCAATGTATGTCAGAAGATCCTTATCGATCTCATCGTAAACCTCCAGCTGAGTGGGATTCACGATCCCCATGTCCAGCCCCGCATCAATTGCGTGATACAGAAAGGCCGCATTCATCGCTTCGCGTACAACATTGTTGCCGCGGAAGCTGAAGCTGATATTGCTCACCCCACCGGAAGTCTTCGCTCCCGGACACTCCTCTTTAATTCGGCGAACCGCTTCAATGAATTCCACAGCGTAATTGGCATGCTCCTCCATGCCGGTCCCGACGGTCAGAATGTTCGGGTCGAAGATAATGTCTTCCGGCGGAAACCCAACTTCCTCCGTGAGCAGTTTGTAAGCTCGCCTGCAGATCCTGACCTTGTCATCGCAGTCCGTCGCCTGACCGGTTTCGTCAAACGCCATCACAATCGTTGCTGCACCATACCGCCGAATCAGCCGCGCCTGTTCAAGGAATTTCTCTTCCCCCTCTTTGAGGCTAATACTGTTAACGATGCTTTTACCGTGAACGCACTTCAGCCCCGCTTCGATCACCTCCCAATCCGAACTGTCGATCATGATCGGAACAGTGACCGCTTCATCGTGCAGCAGCCAGAGAAACTTCTCCATGCAGCGAGGCCCGTCGAGCAGACCTTCGTCCATATTCACGTCGATGACGTTAGCACCACCGTCGACCTGGTCCTGAGCGACGCTGATTGCTTCTTCGTACTTTTCCTCGCGAACGAGCCTCGCGAATCGGCGAGAACCAGTAACGTTCGTTCTTTCCCCCACGTTCATGAAGTTGGAATCTGAACGCAGCGCGAGGAACTCACTTCCGGAGTAGGTTGACCACCCATTTCCCTGAGGAATCTTACGAGGCTGCAGGCCGTCTACAGCCTCTGCCACACTCCGAATATAATCCGGGGTCGTACCGCAGCACCCGCCAACCACGTTCAGCAGTCCGTCTCTCGCTGCTGCGTGCAGCGTCTTTGTGAATTCGTTGACGTCAGAATCGAAGCCCCCCATTCCGTCCGGCATTCCGGCATTGGGATAACACGTAACGTAGCGTGTGGCCATCCGAGACAGCGTTTCCAGAGATGGCCGCATTTCCGCGGGGCCGATTCCGCAGTTGAATCCAATGCTGAGAGAAGGAAAGTGCTCGACTGCAGTCAGAAACGCCTCTGCCGACTGTCCAAGCAGAGTGCGTCCCCCGACAAATACGGTGCCGGAGATCATGACCGGCAATTCTGTCTGCCGCTCCTGAAACACCTTTGAGATCGCAAACAAACACGATTTCATGTTCAGTGTGTCGAAACTGGTCTCCGGCAGCAGCAGATCCACTCCGCCGTCCAGCAGACCGCGAACCTGCTCAGCATACGACTCAACCATTTCGTCGAACTGAATGGGACGCGTCCCTTTCTCGTCAGCGTTCATCGACAACTGAACATTGGTGGGCCCAATGCTGCCTGCGACGTATCGAGGCTTATTCGGGTTCTTTTCAGTGAAGGCGTCAGCGGCAGATCGCGCAATCTGCGCAGCCGTGCTGTTAATCTCCCGAACATATTCTTCAAGCTGGAATTCCTTCATCCCAAGCAGCGACGCATTGAATGTATCCGTCTCCAGGATATCCGCACCAGCTTCAAGGTACTGCTCGTGAATTCCGCGGATCAGATCAGGCTGGGTGAGCGCCAGCAGGTCTGTGGAGTTGCGCACCGGCACCGGATGGTCGCGGAACCGATCTCCGCGATACCCTTCCTCCTCGGGATTATTTGACATGATCAGAGCACCCATTGATCCGTCGATCACAAGAATGCGCTGGTCGAGTAGCTCCTGAATGGGAGGCTTGTTGGTCATCGGTCAGTTGCTCCGGCGGCTGCCGGGCTTCAAAACTGCAAAAAGAAATGCTCGTCGCTTTCAGGGGTGCGACACGCGGGGATTGTAGGAAGATCAGGGTGGAACGCGAAACCCAGCAAATTGCTTGAGAAAACGCTCTCAGACACGATAGTCCGCCGCGAAATCAACAACACGGGGCGCTGTTAAAACAGGTATTTACACAGATTTGGGATTTCAATACACCTTGGCAGAATCAGCCGGACTACCCCGGCGACGGCCAGAAACAGCAACCCAATCACCATCTGGATCACTCGCCACTCCCCTCCTTTCTCACAATTTGCACCTTTCACAGGTCAGGACTCTCCTATGTCCACATCCTCTCAAATCATGCGAGTATTCCGCACCTTCGCGCCCCTGTTGACAATCACGCTCCTCAGCGGATGTTTTCCGGGAATGTACCACCCGTATGGCCACCCAATGTATGCCCCACCGCGAACACTGAATCATGGGGGAGCCGGATCTCTGGTCATTCCGGAATCAAATGAGCCGCCCTATGAGCCAGGGACCAGCACATACGATCGGGATCCCGAAGACGACTTTGACCGAGAAGGTGGTGGCGGAGGAGTGCCGCTTCCGAAAGACAACAGTCCTTTCTTTGAAGAAGACGATGAAGACCTGGGAGTTTCCCTCGACCCGGATTTTCCGGGTGATGAGGGAGTCGAAACAGTCGGATTTGTTGGCACAACGGATTCCGCCATTCAGCCTGCCTCCCGCAAGGTAGTCGCCGCCCTTCCGGAATATGGCTTTGATACGGCTAACTACTCGTGGATTCAGGGCGAACTCCGTTATGACGAGACCCACGACCTCTGGGCAGTCGTCTACAGCACAGCACGGAACGACGTTTACGAGGGGGCTCTTCCGCTGCAGGTCAGTCCGCAGGTTATGGAGGGCCTCAAAGACGGCATGGCTGTTCGCGTCCAGGGTCAGGTTGTCAATGCGGTGGAAGGACGCGAAGTAGACACCGCAGAGTACCTCGTAGAAGACCTCCGACTGGTTGCCCCCCGTTAGACCAACCCCGGCCGTCGATGCACGGGAGCGGCGACACAGGCATTGAAGTGCCTGCGCAGGAACTGGCCGCGGTTTCGAACGGCCGCTCGCTGGAGATTCTGGCGGTTGACGGTTACTTTGATGGCATGACCGTCGACGAATTTCTCAGCACTATCGGTACCGGCAGCCCACCAGAGGGGCTTTCGGAAGAATTACTTTCGCTCTGGCATACAAAAGCCGGAAACTGGGACACCGCCCACGATATCGCCCAGGAGATCCATACCTCCATCGGCTCATGGATCCATGCTCTGTTGCACCTGATTGAGGGAGACACAGGGAATGCCGGGTACTGGTTTCGACGAGCAGATATGCCGGTTCGGACGATCGCTGAAATCGACTCGCTTTGGCACGAGATCACTTCGCATTTACTCGAAGATAACTGAGCCATTCTCTCCAAACGGAGCCATCCATGAATGTTTTCCTGCGCACTTCCTTCCTGCTGACACTCATCACGGTCTCGGCGGCTGACGACCTGAAACCAATGTTCAACGGGCGTGACCTGTCCGGCTGGGTCCGCACCAACACTCCGGAGGCCACGTGGACATGGAAGGATGGAATGCTGATCTGTACGGGCAAGCCAATCGGTGAGCTTCGTACCAAAAAGATGTATCAGAACTTCATTATGGAGGTTGAGTGGCGACATATGGTGCCCCGCGGAAATGCGGGCATCTTTGTCTGGGCAGATGACATTACGTCAAAGGGAGTTCCATTCCACCGCGGGATTGAAGTGCAGGTTCTTGAAAACGCCTATGGCAATACCCGTGGCCACACCACGCATGGTGACATCTTTCCGATTCACGGTGCTAAAATGACTCCAATCAATGGCCGTGGAGGCAGTCGGGCGTTTCCGACTGAAAGCCGCTCCAACCCCTCGCCGGAATGGAATCACTATCGCATAGAGTGCCGTGATGGAAACATCTCACTGGCTGTCAACGGCAAGGTCGTCACGCGCGGAACGAAGTGCAGTCCCAGCAAAGGCTATATTTGCCTCGAGTCTGAGGGGGGAATCGTGCACTATCGCAATGTCAGGATTCAGGAATTGCCGGACACGGCAATCACGCCTGAAGAAGTCGCGATTTCCAATCGAGGTTACCGGTCCGTGTATAACGGTCTGGACCTGTCCGACTTCAAAGAAGAATCCACATCCTGGAAGTCACAAGACTGGGTCCTGTCCAGTGCGACCCAGAACGGACAGACGGCCACGCTGACGACCAATGAGTCGGCAGATGATCTCGGCGGAGTTGTCGACGTGAAGCTTAACAGGCCGACGTCAACTGCTTCTGTCACCTTTGGAGAGATTGAGATCAACCTTTCAGACGAAGCACATCAGCAACTACTTGGCAAAGGCTGGAACCGTCTCGAGCTAACCCGCCAGCGCGGCAGGCTCGTGCTGCTGATCAATGATAAACTGGCGAGCGAGCAGGACGATTCGAAGAACAACGGCTCACTCGTCCTGAACGCTCAGGGAGCAGTCGACTTCTGCAATCTATACCTGCGTACTCTTCCTCCGAAGAATGGCAACTGACAGCTACTCTCGTCCTGCTCCACCCTCCGTCGCATGAATGGATCTGCCATGGTGCCTACCCGTCTGTTGTTGTGCACACTTTTTCTCCCCTGCTCACCCGCCTTTTCACACGAGCCAGTGCCTCCAAACATCCTGTGGATCGTTGGAGAAAACCTAAAGCTGGATCTCGGGTGTTACGGCGCAAAGAATGTGCGCACACCAAACCTCGACGGTCTGGCCTCTCAAGGGATCCGTTACACGCGAGTTTTCGCCACGTCGCCAGTGTGTGCTCCCAGCCGATCTGCCTTTATGACCGGGATGTATGCGACGACAACTGACATGCACCACATGCGGTCCCATCGCAGCGATGACTACCGGCTCCCGGAAGGTGTCCGATCCATCACACACCGCCTCAAGGATTCGGGCTACCTCACAGCGAACATTGTCAACATTGGAGAACGTACAGTTGGCACCGGTAAGCTGGACCTGAATTTTGTTAATGAAGGGCCTGTGTATGACACCGCTGACTGGTCGCGTCTGAAAGACAACCAGCCGTTCTTCGCCCAGATCAACACTCCGGAAATCGAGTACGACATTTACGACCGCAAGACGGCAGAGAAGAAGCGGGTCAAGTGGGTCGGCGAGGAGTGGCATCCCAAAGTGGCAACTCCGGACAACGTCACTCCGCCACCGTACTACCCTGACCATCCGCTGGTACGTGAAGAGTGGGCCCGTTATCTGAATTCGATCTCCGGAATGGATGTCCGCGTGGGCTGGATTCTTGAGCAACTGAAGAAGGACGGACTTGCAGATAACACCATTGTCATTTTCTTCGGTGACAATGGCCGTCTCGAACCGCGAGGAATTCACTGGTGCTGGGACACAGGTCTACATGTCCCGATGATCATCTCAATCCCTCAGGCACTTCGACCGGCGGGATATCAGGCTGGCAGCGTCAACGACAGCGTCATCAGTCTGCTCGATGTAACAGCCACGACTCTTGGGTTTGCCGGAATCGACCGTCCCGCTGCGATGCAGAGTCGACGCTTCATGGGCCAGATCACTGATCCGCCACGCCGCTACGCGTTCTCCGCACGGGACCGAATCGATGAGACCGAGAACCGCATCCGTTCCGTTCGAAGCTCACGTTATCATTACCTCCGCAACTATGACGTTAACGGAGCCCCCAATCAGGGATTCCTGTCACTCAATCGGTACAAGGAAAAGTGCTTTGCGATTAAGCCTCTCATGAGAAAAATGAAAGAGCAGGGAACATTGAGTGGCCACCCTCTGGCACTCATGCAGCCGCTTCCTCCGGAACAGCTTTTTGACACGCAGGCGGATCCACACGAATTGACCAACCTTGCGGAATCAACAAAGCCTGAACATCAGGCGGCACTAAAGGAAATGCGTGCAGCGTTGGCAACATGGGTCGCAGAAACGGGCGACAGAGGTGTGTTCACCGAGTCGCGCGATGTCGTGGCCCCTTTTGAGAAAGAAATGCACGACTGGTTCGGCACGCCGCCATGGTACCGGCAGAAATGACCCTGCCACTTCATTGACGGAGGAGGGAATTCCAGTCCGTCGGGTTTCAGCGTTTCACCCGGAAGCCACGCCTCGTCTCGCCCCCTACTTCTTCAGCTGCCACTTTTCATCAAAGAAATCAGCGTCGACAACTTTGCCCGGCCAGACATTACCGGGAGGAGTCCGCAGATCAATAACTGCCCAGTCAGGAAGCATTGGTACCTGTCGAGCATTATTCAGGTAGGCGTAGTCACGGTAGGTGAATCCACTGTTCAAAACGACATAGCGATGGGCATTGAGCGGATTCGGAAAGATCAAAACGGGAGCATGATGAGCGGCATCATAAGTCCTGTCCCCTACCGTCAGAGACTCTTTCGTCCAGGAGATCGGCAGTTCCGACAATACCTTCCTGATGATCGCATTTGACTGAGGATCTCCCCACAGCACCAGGTTCGAAGAGGCGATCAGGTCCTTATCCACGTCCGAATCTTTCACCAACTGGGCGTCACCCCGAAAGTGCCGGCGCCAGTGTTCCACTGCACGTTCCAGTTCGGAATTGACCCATTTCTCAACTCCCGGATGAGCGGCCGTTCCACCTGGCGTCACGAAAACGAATGAATCCATGAAGGCGTCGTCAATAGGCCCCTGGAGATTATGAACTTTCCGCAGCTCTTCCGGAGCCGGCCCTGCCTTCCATGTCCCATCTGCTGTGAGATGAGCCTGAAGTCGAGCGGAGCCATCGGAGAACGGCCCTTCCCCACGAACAGCCTCCCGTGCTTTCAACGCATGTCCCTGGCCACCGACAAACTCGCTGGCAGAGACCCATGCCATGACTGGCTGAGCTGTGTCACTCTGAGGCTCAGGAACCGTTGAAAATGTGCCCGCCGGGAACTCCAGCGTGAATGCCGACACGTTGGACGTGTTCACCTGATAGGTGTGTGGAGCTGTTGGATATGGCACCTCGCGATCAAGCCGTTTTACGACCGCCTTCGCCGGCTTCCAGTGTTCCAGCAGACCGTCAACAGTTAACCATTGCATCCGATTATATTTCAACGTGGATGTCTCCAGTTGTACGTAGTCGAAATTAACCTGCCGGCCTTTCTTCGCCAGGGAATCCATTGCTGCTTCGATGATGAATTTGGAGCCGTCATCGATCGTGTGCCCCATGTTGGGGCCAATCACGTGCCGAAGGCGAATTCGGCGTTTTCGCAAAGCCACATCCATGATGTCCGCGGCCTGCTTTTGAATATCTTTTTCGCCGCTGTACGCGATGGTTGGCAGGTGAGCAAGATTGCCCGCGTACTGATTACAGTCGTACATGTTCCAGAGAGCCTTCTCCCATGGTTTCGGGTTCAGAGTCTCCTTCTGAAAGAACTTCAGGAATTCCGGTGTCTCTGAGAATCCAGCACCGGGATTGGCTGCAAACCATCGATCTGAATAGTGAACGGCAAACTGCCAGCAGGCTGCCCCCCCCATGCTAAAGCCGCGGACACTGATTCGGTCCTCATCAATCCGGTAGCGATTCTGAACGTCCTTAAGAGCTTCAAGGACATCAATCTCACCAGCAAACTTGAAGGCGTTCGAGTAACGTCCGTATGGGTGCAGGACGATTGTGTTTGCCGGCGTGTACCGACCGGCATTCTTCATTCTGTCCCAGAGGAAGTTCACTTCACTCAATGTTTCACCACGGCCGTGAAACCAGAGATCACATCGAGTCGGCACACTGTGCTCAAAATCGTATGTCCGGGGGATGACAACTCCATATGGCTGAACCGTCCGGTCCAGCCGACTGACGTAGCCTCGCACGATCAATCCCGGCTGGTGCGGCCACTCAGGCATGCCGGCAAGCAACTGTTCAGCACGCTGAATCCCTTCTTTGAGCAGTCCATTCGCTTTATCGAGGTCTTTGGGAGAAAAGAACTCGTCATGATCCAGAGCACACCGGACCGCGCGTTCGAAAATCTGGACATCCGGAAGCAGCTCAACCACCTGTGACCGACTCGACATTTGTAACTGCTTTATCTTTGCCTGCAGCAGTTTGAGTTGTTGTCGAAGAGCCTCTTCCTTCTCCTGAGGAACCTCAATTCCTTTGCGAGGAATACGTCTCACCTTTTCCGGATTGTTATCGCGCTCTCCGTCAGCAATCGCCGGCACTACGCACAACAGGACTGTGAGAGCAAAGAGGAGAATTCGCATAAGTTTCACCACAAAAGCTGGAGACAATTGTCAGACGAAAAGTCGCCTGGCTGGGAACATACTGTAGTACAGACTGAGATCTCTGGAAGGCAGCACAGGAATTCAATCCCCGGCCTGCCAAACGAATGACATCTCACTCTGCTCCCCCTGATCGCGCGGCTCACGCGCCGCGGGAGACGTTCACGTACGCATCAGTTAGAGTATTCGTCTCTGAGATCACTCCCAGTTTCGCAAAAAGACTTACTGAACTTGAAATCTTCTCACTGAACCTCAACTGTTTAAAAAAGATTGATAATCCATTGATTGTTTGCACCGACAGCGGGCTTTCCAGTCTAG
>CAJWGB010000229.1 GCA_913031625.1 uncultured Planctomycetaceae bacterium
CGTGTGCATTCCTGTGTCACTTCGAAAATGGATCTCTTGGTCTGTTCGAAAGTACGCGATACGCTCGCGGTCACAAGGCGCTTTACACGCTTGAGATCAACGGTGAGAAGGCGTCCATTCGCTGGGACCTCCATGATCTTCACCGACTGGAATACTTCGATCACGCCGATGATTCTCTTGTCCGAGGCTGGCGTTCAGTGCACGTCACTGACGGCGACATGCCGTACATGGACAAGTGGTGGGTGCCAGGTCTGCAGATCGGCTATGAGCACACATTCGTGCACCAGGTGGCAGACTTCCTGAAGAGCATTCAGGATGGGACTCCCTGCAGTCCAACCTTCCGAGAAGCTCAGGAAACACAGCAGATCTGCGACGCTGTCCTCGCGAGTGCTCGTGAGAAGGCATGGAAGAACGTGGGTTGAGACCCCCAATGCGGGCGTTATACTGTTCGCATAGAAACGATGAACCTGCTGCGGTGATTGATTGTCCTGCGGCATAGAAATAAACGGCGGTTGGAAGTAAGCCTTTCAGCCGCCGTTCCCATTCCGTCGGACACGACCCTGGCAACAGTTGGTACGTGTCCTTTCTGTTTGCCGAGCGCAAACTTTGATCTGCGAGAAGTACGATGAGTCGACAGCCAATTACCCGAGAAGGTTACGAAAAGCTCCAGGCCCAGATTAAGGAAAAGGAAGATCAGAAGCCGGCCATTCAGGAACGGATCAAGATCGCTCGGGAAGAAGGCGACCTGAAGGAAAATGCTGAATACCACGCCGCTCGGGAAGCACTGTCGGATCTGGATCGTCAGATCAATACGCTGCGATTGAAGCAGCAGCAGTGCGAGATCGTCGACAAGGCTGATTTACCAACGGACGAAGTTGGCTTTGGAACTCGCGTTACGGTGAAAGATCTTTCAGACGATATGGAAGAGATCTATGAACTCGTGGGGCCGGGCGATGAAGACTTTGACGGGGACATTCTGAAGATTCTGTCGACCAGTCCACTGGCGCTGGCGATGCTGGGGAAAAAAGTGGGTGAGCAGTTTGAGGCTCAGATCCCGGCCGGCGTATTGAAAATGGAAGTGATTTCCATCGAGGCAGCGGAATAGCCTGCATGAATGGTGCGATCTCAATGGTCCTGCTGGAGTCCGACCTTGAGGTCGACGGGCAGGCATTTGCGGATGATTTTTTAGAACGCTGGTGCGGACCGGATTCCAACGTTTCGGGGCCGACTGAACTAAAACTGGATAACGGCATTTCGTTCAACGTTGGCGAAGCCAGCGTCGTCGCCATGAAGATGCCGGCTCCGATCCCGTGGTCTGACCTTGAAGGCCCCTGCGCAACCAGCATTCTCTGGAAGAATGCAACTGAAGAAGTTCAGCGGCATCAGTTTCATGTGATCATTACGGTGATTGGTACGCCCAACGCCATCGCCAGTTCGGTGCTGTTGACTCAGGCAACCGTTTCACTCATGGCGGCCACCGATGCCATGGGCGTCTATTGGTGCAACGCATCGATGGTGGTCTCTCGAAATGTCTTCACGGATTTTGCCACTGAGGTGATGCCTGAGGGGCCTCCCGTATTCATCTGGGTAGACTTCCGCGTCGGGATGGACGAAGGCCGGACGAGCAGCGGATTTACGACCGGGATGCACGCCCTTGACCATCGCGAAATCACAGTGACTCGTGCTCAGGAACCCCCCGGTGAACTGCGAGATCGCCTGCTGGGGCTGTGCGAGTACGTGCTGACCAATGGGCCCGTCATTCAGGACGGTGATACAATCGGTGAAGACGCGAATGAGAAGATTCGAGTGGTTTACGGCGCGTCTGAGTACGGCCACGAACAGGAAGTCATGAAGCTGGTTTACGAAACCGCTTCCCCAGGAAGCCGTGGTTGAAACTCTGGTAGGTCAGGCCTTAACCTCACGGATCTGCAATGTGGCGTTTCGTTTCTGATCTGGCGCGACGCTCGTCGCGACTTGATTATTCGTGTCAGATTGAAACCCGACCTGCCCTAGTCCACGAACAGGAATTCGTTGGAAGCCAGCATTGCCTGCACAACAGAACTCCATGCTTTCGGTTCTGTTGCACCATCGCTTTTGAGCCGCTCAACTGCCTCTCTGACGGCAGTCTGCTCCTGAGGCAATGCCTGTCGCCCATAGAGTCGGCTGTAGAGCTGATCCACCTGCTCCCCGGAGCCACCGGTCACTTCGTTCAGGATTCGTTCCGCGATTCGTCGCGATTGTGATTCAACGAAGTCCGAATTCAAAAAGTAGAGTGCCTGCAGTGCGGTTGTTGTGTTCCTTCGCTGTCCAAGATGCAGGTTGCCATCCGGACCGTCAAACTGATCAAGGAACTCGTTCTTTCTGATTCGCTGTCGAAACAGGTACACGGAACGTTTGTTGCTTTGAAAACGTCCGACATACGGTTCGTGCTGACGAAAGAAATAGGTCAGACGATGAGGGACCGGATGTCGTTGTCCCGGCTCGCGGTCGAGCCGCCCACTCAATTGCAGGACGGTATCTCTCAACTGCTCTGCGTCCAGACGACGACGGTTGGCTCGCCAGAGATACTGATTGGAGGGATCTCGGTCGTGCATCAGGTCAGACTCATTGGACGACAACTGCCACGTTTCAGACATAAGAATGTGTCGATGGACAGATTTGAGTGACCATTTCCGGGCGATCAGGTATCCGGCAAGGTAATCCAGTAACAGAGGATGTGTTGGTTTCGCTCCACGCACGCCAAAGTCGCTGGGTGTCGCCACCAGTCCCGTGCCGAAGTGGTGATGCCAGATGCGATTCACGATGACTCGCGCGGTCAGAAATGAGGCGTTCTGTGTAAGCCACTTCGCCAACTGCAGCCTGCCACTTTGATTCTTTTCCGAATCCTGCAGCGTCTGTCCGCCAAGCACCTGCAGGAATCCTCGATCGACTAAGGGGCCTTTGGAACGGGGGTCACCCTGTTCCTGAATTGTCACATCGTGCGGTTCCCCTTCGCTTACGGCGTACGCTGTCTGCAGGTCGGGAAACGTTTCTACGAACTGTCGAATCTGATCTCTCTTGCCCAGCACACGTTCCCATGCGATGTCCCGGTTGTAGCCCGGACGGTCGACTGGCTTCTTCTGAAACTCACGATACTTCTCAAACAACGCACGCTCTTCGAGTCGAAGCTGCCTGAGTTGCGGCCATTTCGAAGCGAGAATTGCGTTGGCGCGTTCGCGGCCGACGCGAAATACAAAATCCTCTCGGTAGGGGTGATGCTCCTGACCCGGGTGTGGATACACCGTGCTGTCGAAGATCCCGTAGAGACGGTAGTAATCAGCAGTGGGAATTGGATCAAACTTGTGGTCGTGACATCGAGCACATCCGACTGTGAGGCCGAGAAATGTTTTCCCAAGGTTATCCAGGGTGTCCTCGATCACAATGTGGGGCTTCCCTCTCGGGCTGACCCCTACACGTCGGGAGATGGCAAGGTATCCTGTGGCAATCTGTTGCTGCCATGAGGCACGTTCATCTGTCGCGGGGAGCAGGTCTCCGGCAATCTGTTCCTGAACAAAGCTGTCGTATGGTTTGTCTTTGTTGAATGCGTCGATGACCCAGTTTCGGTACTTCCATGCTTCCGGAATCGGGTAGTCGGATGCGTCACCGGCAGTGTCTGCATAACGGACGAGGTCCAGCCAGTGCTGTCCCCATCGTTCGCCGTATTCGTCTGAGGACAGGAACTGCTCGATGGCGTCTGCAATGGCCGCCTTCGGATTCGAACTGTGGAGGCTGACGAACTCCTGCTGTGCGGCCTGACCTGGTGGAAGTCCAGTCAGGTCATAGGCCAGCCGCCGGAAAAGGACAGAAGCCGATGCTGGTGACGCTGCTGAAAGATGTCTGTCCCGATATCGCGCTCGCACGAAGGCATCGATGGGATGTTCGTCCGGCGACCTGCGCGGAACGGCAGGCTTCTTCAGCGGCTGAAATGCCCAGAACATTCGTTCCGATTCTGTGATGCCGTGTTCATCCGGGGCGCGTGACGGTGCGGACTCACTCCAGACGGCTCCTTCTGTAATCCAGCGTTTGATGATGTTGGTTTGCTCACTCGAAAGTGGATGTTCCGGTGGCATTGAGATTTCGTCGTGGTTGCCCGTAATGACCTGCCAGATCAGGCTTTCATTTGGCTTGCCTGGTACGACTGCCGGCCCGTGACTTCCCCCCTTCGCGAGTGCAACTCGGGAATCAACTCGCAGGCCGCCCTCGGACTTCCGGGAGTGGCATTTGTGACAATGCTCGACAAGGAGCGGGCGAACTCGTGCCTCAAAGAACTCGGTTCGCTCGTCAGCCCTGCACGAAGTCAGTATCGCGATCAGGGCGAGTGTGAAGAGTGTGCATCGCATAGTATCAGTCTAATGCATGTGCAGTCGGTGTGTCATCAGACCGCCGAGGCTGCCTTCACTTCACGACCGGACGCCTGATTCGTATCCTTTGTGGTTCCCAGTTGACGCGAAGTTGCAGGTTCCACCAGTCCAGGAGTTTTTGCCATGGCACGTTCGAATCGCAGGTCTTTCCTTGAACAAACGACGTTGTCAGCAGCGGTGGCTGCGTCCACAGTGGCGTCTCAGTCAACGCAGGCATCCGAACGCATTCGTGTGGGAGTCATGGGGGGCTCAGGCCGAGCAGCCTCTTTGATCAACACATTTGCTAAAGATCCCGGCGCTGAGATCGTTGCGATTGCTGACATTGATCCGGGACGCCTCGGAAAGGGAATCGAGTCTGCCGAGAAGATTCAGGGCAATCGGGTTCGGCCGGAGAAAGACTTCCGAAAAATCGTTGATGATTCGTCTATCGATGCAGTTGTGATTGGTGCGCCGGACCATTGGCACGCGATTCCCACGATTCTCGCCTGTCAGGCGGGCAAAGATGTGTATGTCGAGAAGCCCGACAGTCACAACATTGTCGAAGGTCAGAGAATGGTCGCCGCGATGAAGAAGCACAAACGAGTTGTGCAGATGGGGTCTCAACATCGTTCTACTGAGCGTCTGCAGTCTGCGATGGAGTTTGTTAGTAGTGGAGTTCTCGGAAAATGCCTTGTTGCAAAGGCATGGGAAAGCAGTCGTCAGGGGCCGATCGGCAAACCAGCGGACGGGAGTCCTCCTGCGGGAGTCGATTATGACATGTGGCTGGGGCCGGCTCCGAAACGCCCATTTAATGCGAACCGGTTTCATGGCCGCTGGCGCTGGTTCTATGACTATGGAACGGGCGACCTTGGAAATGACGGAGTGCATCGACTGGACATGGCCGTGGCTGTATTCAATGCCGCTTGTGAGGCACAGGGAGAGCAGCCGTTCGGAATGCCGTCAAAAATCGCTGCCAGCGGAGGTAAGTGGTACTTTGATGATGCGCAGGAATTTCCCGATACCATGCAGGTCAACTATGAGTTCGGCAGTGGACTCGGGACGAGGCTGCTCACTTATGAAATGCGGGTCTGGAATCCATACTCCTACCTTGGTCACTCAGAAGGTTCCGCAGTCTTTGGGGATCAGGGGTACATCGTGATCGGTAACACCAGCTGGATTGCCTACGGGAATCGTGGCAAGGTTCTGGCGAAGGGCGAAGGGGGCAGTCATGAAGGCCCACACGTGCGAAACTTCCTTGAATGCATGCGATCTCGGAAGAAGCCGTACTGTGATCTGGAAACCGTTGGACACCCCGCATCTGTACTGTGTCACGCCGGCAACATTGCTGCGAGGGTCGGGCGGACCCTCACGTTTGATGCAGAAACGGAGTCGTTTGTGGGGGACGAAGAAGCCAATGCTTTGCGAGGTCGACCGGAGTATCGCAAGCCGTGGCTTCTGCCTGAGGTTTGATCATTAGGTCGCTGAGTCGGGTGTCATTGCCGTTTCACCCTCCACACTACGTTGTCGCAACCGATGTCGCCACAGGACGATCTCCGTTCCAGCGTCCGACGAACTTCCAGTCCGTCACTTAATCGCTCCGGTGAGAACAAAGCCGATATCCTTTGCTGAGGAACGGCAAAAATGCTGTTGATGTCCCGGCTGCAGCATTGGTCGTTTATGAGATCGGGCCCCATCTGGCTCCCGGCCATCACGGCAGATTAAGAATCAAATTGAGGGGTGAGAGAAGCGGGCGCCGGAAAGTCCCCTTGAATTACCTCGCTGGCACGTGAGTCCTCCCACCTGGATGAGGGGCGAACCCGCGATTGGTTGATTTCAGTGTGATCGCCCGAGATCATTGGCGAAATTCGCCGCATCATCTATCGCTTACGAAGGACCTTCGATGAATTCATCACGCAGGACATTCCTGGGGCTCGGTGCTGTCAGTGCTGCAGGAAACCTTGCCCTGACCGGTTCACTGGCCTCTGCGGGAGTCTCAAGTCCCAAATCTGCAGCGCCCTCGGGCATGAAGCTCAGCCTCGCCGCATACAGTTTCAATCGCCTCTTTGCACGGCGTGGAACTCCACAGCAGATTGAGTCGGCTGAGATGACTCTCGAAAAGTTCATTCGATACTGTGCCGAACAGGGGCTGGGTGCGACGGAGCTGACTGGGTACTACTTTCCTCAACAGGTCACCACGGAGTACCTGTTGTCGCTGCGGCGCAAAACCCATCGACTTGGGCTCGACATTTCCGGCACGGCGATCGGCAACGACTTCTGTGTTGCCCCTGGGGAAGCACGGGATCGCCAGTTGCAGGAATGCCGCGACTGGATTGATTACGCGGCAGTGATGGGGGCCCCGGTCATCCGAATTTTTGCCGGCAAGGTTCCAAAGGGGGAGTCAGAAAAGGTTGCGCTCAAACGGTGTATAGAGGGGATTCGTCAGAGTCTCGCGTACGCGGCAACAAGAGGAGTGTTCCTTGCCCTTGAGAATCATGGCGGTATCACGGCAACTCCGGATCAGATGATGCGGATCATCGATGGAGTTGGTGACCACCCCTGGTTCGGTGTGAATTTCGACAGTGGTAATTTTCGAACCGACGATCCTTATCGCGATCTGGCCAGAATTGCTCCGCTTGCCATCAATGCTCAGATCAAGGTTTCGATTCAGGATGCTGAACGAAATCGACAGGAGGCAGACCTTTCTCGTGTGATCGGCATTCTGCGGGAAGCTGACTATCGAGGGTATGTGACTCTGGAATTCGAAGAAAAGAATCCATTGGATGAGATTCCACGGTACCTCGACAAGCTCCGTGACCTGATCTGAGCCTCACTCTCATGCTGAATCATGGAACTGCAGTGCTGTTGTTTGTGGGGATGTTGTTAACGACCGACGTGTCAGCCGCCCGCCCTACAGTCCAACAGGTCAATCGTGCGCTCGATATTGCGGAACGCGCGGCGTCAGCTCAGCTTTATGACCTTTCTTTGCGCGCTTACGTAGAGGCTCTGCGACAGGGGCCACCGAGTAATGGGGATTCAGGAGACAGACTGGATGGCCGGTTTCGAGGTGCTCGTGTTGATACCACGAGCCCGCTTCCTCCTACCCCGGTTCAGGCTGTGCGAACACGCGCAATAACGCTTGCCGAAAAGCTCTACCCCAAATGGAAAGAACATCTCGGTGCTGACAAAGCTCTGGATGGGGTGCGACATATTGTGTTTCCTTTGAACAGCCCCAGGGTGCATCCGTGGTGGGATGCCGCTGACGCGAAGGGCGATCTGGATCTCCACCGCGGACGTGGATTGGTCGAGGTGTTGTTTGTGGCAGCGGTCGATGCCAACGGACTTGAACAGCTCCATGCGGAAGCTCAGCGACGAGCCGCAGATGGCAGCCTACTGGCAGCCTCGATCGCCCTGCTCTGTTGCTCAGACGACCAACAGCGATTGAGTGCCATTAAGACTCTGCATTCCACTGCTGAGAACGGGCCTGCAAGGCAGGATGTTCAGTTTGTGGCGAGCTGTCTTGGGCAGGCTGACGTGCGGAATCAAAGTCAGCGTGCAGAGGTTGCGGCCGCATGGCACGCGTTGGCTGTTCAGTGTCGTTTGTGGAATGGTGCTGAAGACACGTTTGTTCCAGCATTGCTACTGCGTGCTGCCCGGGAAAACTTCTCAGTGGGCCGAAACGACCGTGCGGTCGAGTTGCTTGAGATCCTGCACTCAGTCAGCAAACCTGGACGAGTAATCACGTTGGAGAAAGCTCGGGATGTCATTGGTACGGAACTGCTGGTGAGAGGTCTGGTTGCTGAGACCGAACTGGTACTGGGAGCTGAACTGGCCACCGAGTTTCAGGGCCGATATCGCAATTCGGGTTTATTGGCGGGCCGCAAATTCACGGGGGCGGCTGTGATAGCCGACGATCAGGAACTGCCTGAGGTCGTCATCGCAGGAAGCGTCGCTGATGAGGAAGCAGCCGGCAGAGTTTGGGTCAGCGTTCTTGATCTCAGCACAAACACCTCGCGAAATCTGTTTGTGCTCCCGGAGTTCTCGCAGATCGGATCACTTTCGATCTCTCCCGACGGAACGGAGTTGCTGCTGCATGCGACGTCGCCTGGCGAGCCTGTTTCGTCCGCCCAGATGTACTGCATTCGGATGGACGATGGGACAATTCGCAGTTTGGGACGTGGCATCTATCCGGCGTGGTCGCCAAAGGGGCGACGAATTGTCTACAGCAGTTATTCCCCGGCGCGTGGTGTCTGGGTGATGCGACGTGATGGTTCAGACCGACAGCTCCTGGACCCTGACGGCTGGTCCGCAGCGTGGTCTCCCAGTGGCCGGTTTATCGCCTGGGTTCGCAATCAGACCTCAAACTATGGCCTTGTGGTCTATGATCTGGCAGAGGAGAAGCTTAACCGACCAGCCCTGCAACTCCCGAGTGAGTTTCCATTTTTGTCGGCTGGAATGCAGTGGAGTGCCGACGGTCAGCATTTGTTTGTCAGAGGCTGGCGTTCTCAGGGGGGCCAGGGAGTACTGGACTTTCAGCTGAGTGGCAGGCCCGGCGTTTCAGTCCGGTACCGTAACGCGAACGGATTTCCGGAGCGTCTTGGGAGTGTTGCTCAGGCCCCGGTGCTGAGCGTCGGCGTCAGCGGTGTTGAAACTCTGCATCTCCTGGATAAGGACGGCGAACTTGTGAAACTGAATGGCCAGTGGGAGGGACGCCGCAATGCTTCCCCCTGTTCACGTGATGGAAAGCAGCTGTTTTACGTCAGCCGTCCTGTGCGACGAGGAGGTCAATAATGCGTGCTGCTCTGTTACTACTGGCGGCCCATGTTGTTCTGACTGGCTGGACAGCCGGCGAGGAGATCCAGTTTGAGATTGTTCGGCTGGAATCTTTGACCGGGCGCCCGGAACGAATCGTCGCCTTCAACAGTCAGACACCGGTTGCTTTGGCAGTTGGGCCTGAGCGGCGCGTGGCGATTGTTGAGCAGGATCGTTCAGCTCGACGGTGTGTCTATTTGAAGGCTGCTGATCGTGTATCACTGGGCCCGGCGCAGAACGCATCATGGTCCCCTGCCGGCAGTCGACTTGTGGTTTCCAGATTGAGTCCGGAGCCAGGTGTCTGGCTGATCAGTGTTGGTGGCGGCTCGGAGCGACTCCTGGATCGCAGGGGACGTCTCGCTGTCTGGTCGCAGGACGGTCGTGCTCTGGCGT
Organism: uncultured Planctomycetaceae bacterium; assembly: GCA_913031625.1. Lineage (GTDB taxonomy): Bacteria > Planctomycetota > Planctomycetia > Planctomycetales > Planctomycetaceae > Fuerstiella. The sequence goes on from CAJWGB010000229.1 coordinate 9,582, forward strand.
GGGCTCGAGAGGTTGACGGCCGCCCCAATGTGGTGATCTACGACCTGTTTGAAGCGGACTATGACGTTTTGTGGTCAACCCCTGTTTCGGAATTCGCTTCGGTTGTTCCGGTTGCCTGGGGGCCTCTGGGAAAGCAATTGTTACTTGCTGGAGCAGGAGAAGACGGCAAGCTTCGTGTTTTCGTCGCCTCAGCAGACGGGCGTCGTTCACTGGGACCTGAATTGTCTCTTGCAGGCAGCAAACCGGAAACTGTCAGCGGCGGGTGGCTGAAAGGCGGGCACGCAGTTGTTCTTGTTCGCAAAGCAGGACAGTCACGACTGTTTCAGCTCAATGACAGTAAATGGCAGCCACTCAGCCAGCTCGAATCGCTCATTCCAATCTCTATCGCCTGCCGGCCCGACGGTCTGTATGTGCTGCGACAGGCTGATGAGTAGCCGGGCTGGTCATTGCCGGATTGCAGTAACCTCGGCGCTCTAGTTGTCGTCTTTGGGAAACTCAGTCAGCTGATTCTCCAGCAGCCGACTGATTTTCATTTCTGTTGTCACAGTGGTCGAGTCAATGAAGTCTGCGATCGGAGCGGTTGACTCTTTCTTCTTGACGGTGACTGTGACTTCCCAGCGAGCAAGTCCGAACGGCGATTGGTCACTCACCCACAGGTGTGCCTCGTTGGTCGAAGAGCTTTCCGGTCGTTGCATATCAAACCTTGCGGTCAGATGCCGAGACGGAAAAGACTGGTCCTGAATGGCCGTGTCCGGCTCTTCGACTTCAGCAACCACGTCAAATTTGGGGTAGTGAGTCAGCTGGCAGATCGTTGGATAGAACGCCAGTGCTTTGGCTTTCAAAGGGACTGTATTACTGCTGCTGTCGCCACGTCGGTAGCCTCGGACAATTGGCAGTACGATGTTGGGAATAGTGTCCTTGTCGACAGTTGTGTCGATGATTTTGCTTTCGGGCACCAGAACGCGATACGCACGGTAGCCCACTTTGCCAACGGCGACTGTGGCGTCTGTGTTGCGGCGTCCGGTCTGAATCACAATTTCAATCCAGCGGCATGGCTGTAC
>CAJWGB010000230.1 GCA_913031625.1 uncultured Planctomycetaceae bacterium
GTCGACATGAATGGGAGTCGACCAGTGAGCGAGCATGTTCTCTCGGTTTGTCCAGATCTCTTCGACAGACTTGCCGTCCTTTGCGACACGCACCAAAGCTGACCCGAGTTTATATGCGGCTGACAGGAAAATCTGATCCCCGACGACAACCGGCCGAGCGGCGTTCACGGACTCATGAACCTTCGGTCGAAACCAGTACTTGAAATTTTGCCTGCCGGTCGCTGGATCAAGGCTGACCAGCCCCTGCCGAACAAGACACAGCAGATGTTTCTTTCCATGAATCGTGGCAATGATCGGGGACGAGTAACTAATGATCATTTCGGAGCCATCCCACCTGTGCGGCTCTCCGGTATGGAGATCCGTCACACCATCCCATGTCTGCTTTCCGACTGCCTCCCAGACCTTGTCTCCGTTGCTGCGTTTGAATGCAACGATCCCGGAATCAGGGTGCCCACCGACGGGAACGATAATTCGGTCACCATCGAGAACGGGTGAGCAACCGATACCAAAGAACCAGTCAGGCAGATCAAACTCTTCCTGCAGGTCGTGCTGCCAGATGACTTTGCCAGTCTTCATATCCGCACAGCAAAGCATGCCTTCTGCACCAAGCGTATAGCAGTGCGCTTCGGTGAGAATCGGAGAACATCGCGGACCGTTGTTATAGCCGTATGGATCGGTGAACGTCGATTCGTACGAATGCTCCCAGATGACCTTACCATCGGCCGTGTTTCTGCAGGACACGATCTCTTTGTCTCGCTGCCGGTGGTGAACGACCACGTGGTCGCCAAGAATCGAGGGAGCACTGTAACCGGTTCCCACCGCCTGCTTCCAAAGTACCTTTGGTCCGGCTTTGGGCCATTTCAGAAGCGCGTCAGTCTCCAGCGACGTCCCATCATGTCGGGGCCCCAGGAACCACGGCCAGTCTTCAGCAGCTGCTGGCACTGTGAGGAGAATAAGTGCCGGGAGAAGTCGGGTGATCATCATATGACTGTGGAGAACTGCGGCGGGATAAGAGTTGTCACCTCACAGCAAATGCCGTGCCTGCGGAGCAACTCGGATCGGATTGAGGACTGCCTGTCAACATGGCGGTCAGTGTGCAGGCATGGAGTTAACCCCATGCCTGGCTGTGCCTGATTCAGCACCACTCATAGTATTGTCGCTGGAAGCCACTTTGTACAGGATTCGGAATCGATCCTTCATTCACTGATTCGCACAGCGCCCCCGCCAGCAATGCCTCATCTGATATCTTTTCGGGCCCGAGACGAATGGAGCAGCCGACAGTCCGCGTTGATACAGCTGACCGGTCAGAGAAAGGGTCGTTTGCCTGATTGCTGCGGTCCCTGACCAGTCTCAATGACAAGGCCTGAAACAATTCTACTCGAGGACGTCATGCAGCGGTGAAATGCTGACCACCTGGTGCCGCTGTATCAGCACCCGCTTACGATTGGCTCCGATCCCATCATGTCGGGCGTCAAGGACGTATCGCTCACGCGTTGTGTTGGAATCCCGGAGATCATGCACATCGACATTGCGTAAGACGACCGTTTGGTCAGAGACGTACTTGAGTGTCCCCAGGTAAACGAAGGGAGCAACCGAGTCGACGACGACCTCCTGCCCGATCAAATCTGCAAGTTCTTCCGCTGCCACCTGACCTACTTTCGCAGCCCGAATTCTTTGATCTTGCGATACAGGGTGCGTTCACCGATCCCAAGCAGGCGAGAAGTCTCTTCGCGATTGCCATCGGTCAACTCAAGGGCGCGCTGAATGTAGTACTTCTCAACGTCGTTCAAAGACCGCCCAATCAACGAGTCAGCACCCGGTGCAAAGTCGCCTGCAACTGCGACGTCGTCCCCAACGGGAGCCATGTCTGCCGGAAGGTCGTCCACATCCAGCAGACCATCCGTATCCATCACAAGCATACTCTCGATGGTATTGCGCAGCTGCCGAATGTTTCCCGGCCAGTCATGACTGAGCAGTGTGCGGCGGGCTGTTCGCGAAAAGCCCTCCACTTCACGCCCCGTGCGAGCGGACAGGTCACGCAGAAAGTGCTCCATCAACAATGGAATATCCACTGACCGATCACGCAGAGGAGGCAACTGAATCTGCACCACATTCAATCGAAAGTACAGGTCCTGCCGAAACGCCCCCTTGTCAACCATCTCCTTCAGGTTCGCGTTGGTGGCAGCGACCAGACGAACATTGATGTCCAGTTCATCGTTTGCTCCCAGTCGAGTAATTCGACGCTCCTCAAGAACTCTCAGCAACTTCACCTGAGTGTCCATCGGCATTTCGCCGACTTCGTCCAGAAAGAGCGTTCCGCCGTTCGCGTGCTCGAACTTCCCAATTCGACGGCCGACTGCTCCGGTAAACGCGCCGGCCTCATGACCAAAGAGTTCACTCTCAAGCGTGCTGTCGGGCAGGGCTGAAATGTTCAGCGGAACAAACGGTTTGCTCTTACGAGGACTGTTCTGATGAATTGCCTTGGCAACCAGTTCCTTGCCAGTCCCGTTCTCACCCTGAATGAGGACGGTCGAGTCTGTCGGCGAGACGTTCTTGAGGATCTCTACGATCCGATGCATCTGCGGACTGTTGCCGATGACTCCTTCGAATCCAAAACGCTCCTCGAGCGATCGGCGCAACTCTGCGTTGCGCCGAATCAGACGCAGACGCGCCGAAGCCTTCTCAACGGCTGATCGCAGCTCTCCAATATCCAGCGGCTTGGTCAGGTATGTATAAGCGCCGTGCTGCATCGCAGTCACAGCAGAAGTAATGGATCCGTGCCCGGTAAGTACGATTACTTCTGCATCAGGCAGTTCCTCTTTTGTCTGTCGGAGAATCTCGATGCCGTCGACCTCTCCCATTTGCAGGTCTGTGACGACCACGTCCCACGACTCCTGAGAGATCATTCGCGCTCCCAGCTCTCCTGATCCGGCAACCCTGCAGTCGCAATTAATCCGACCAAGGCTTTCACCCACCGCCTGCGCGTGGCCTTCGTCATCATCCACGATGAGCACGCGGATGGGCAATGAGGAAAGGTCTGGAGCTTCCGGCTTTGGCATAACACTAAGAATCTATTGGGAACAGTTCTCCTGTCACGATAGCGACTGGCAGGCCCACGTGCCAATACGGCGGCTGTCAATTTGGCATTTCGCAAGCAGAGTCAATTCGAAGCTGATGCGGTCGACATGGATGATTAAGCGTGATTGCAATTCGATAGATTGCGAACATGACGCAACTGAGGACAGTGAATGATAAGTCCCTCGAGGCGCTGAAAGATCAGTCCGCTGACAATAACTCCGCCGGATACTCTACTCGGTACAGATAAAGCCCCTCAGCGGGTGCCGTTGATCCTGCGGTGCCGCGGTCCAGCGAAGCAACCACGTCAGCCATATACGCTGGCGGTCTCCGCTCAGTCCCGACCCTCAACAGCGTGCCAACGATGGCCCGCACCATGTTGTAGAGAAATCCATCTGCAGTGATCTCAAAACAGATTAACGGGGAGTCCGGTGCCTCATGCGAACGGCGATCCGCATCGATGGGCTGCCATTGATGCTCGGGGGTCCACAGGCCCCACAAGGACAGACGGCTTAATGTCGCCGACTCGATCGTCCTGACACTTGTCGCCTTGTTTGGGTAGTTGGTTTCAAAACAACGGAAGTCATGCGTGCCGAGCAAAGCCGGCAATGCCTGTTGCATCAAGTCCACACGAAGTGGACCTCGAGACTTATGCACCAGTTTGTTGAGAAATGGCGGAGCCACCTGACCGTCAAAGATCAGATAGCGATACGTCTTGCGAACGGCCGAGTACGTTGCATGAAACTCGGCAGACACCTCCTGAGAGCGAACAATCGTAATGTCATCCGGCAGGAATCGTTGCAGCCCACGGCGAAACTGAGTTGCCTCGATCTTTGATTCTGTGCGGAAGCTGGCCACCTGACCGATCGAGTGGACGCCAGAATCGGTGCGCCCTGCACACAGGACATTGCAGCGCGTGCCCGTGAGTTCTTCAGTGGCACGCTCCACACACTCCTGGACCGTCAAACCGTTTGGCTGAATCTGCCACCCACAATATGCACTGCCGTTGTAGGCAACGGTCAGCATGATGTTGCGCATTTTGCGTCTATTCTGCGCCTGTGTCGGCCGTAATGTTGCCGGAATCAGTTTCGGTTTCCCATGAATCCTGTCCCAGCAGACGCACGGATTCTTTCAGGACGAAATCCGGATCCATAAATGGTTCATAACTGATGTCCTGCCAGCGAACCTTACCGTTCGGGTCGAGCAGAAAAGTCCCGTGCAGCGGTACCTGTTCGAAGTCATCGAAGCAGCGGTAGGCTTTGAAGACGTCCATTTTGGCATCAGAGACAAGTGGGAATGGAAACTCTTCATCAAGAGCCTCATAAGCCCGGTGCAGAATTTCCTGCTTGTCGGTACTGATTGCCACGAGCTGCAGGCCGGCTTGCTCGAACTCTTTTGCCCTGGGAGCAAACTTCTGCAGTTGTTCGGCACAGTGCAGGCATCCGGCACCGAGATAGAAGATCACAACTGTTGGCTTGCCCTTGAACTCATCCAGACTTCGCGTTTTGTTTTCGACGTCCGGAAGCTGCCAGTCTGCAGCAGTGATCGGCTGCCAGCGAAACGGCCCCAGCGAATTCAGTGGAGGACGAGCACCGATGTCGTCAGCCACGACCAGAGGCTGCCGCCAGTCGCCTTCGATTCCGCTTTCCTTTGCGATTCGATCCACTCCGGCAAATGCAGGTAAATCCTGATCGATGACACCGGAGATCTTCTGAAGCTCTTTCAACGCTGTTTTGGCTTCCTCTTTCTTCTCGCAGGCCCACAGGACTTCAACCTGAGCCGCCAGAGGGCGAACTTCATTCTTATTGACATTGACGTAGTCTGTGATCTTCTTGATCGCTTCGTCTTTCTTGCCGGCCGCCACCATGACTCGAACCAGTTCTTCCGTGGGAATCCCGCCAGCTTTCGTCAGCAGATCCAGAGCTTCAGCGGCGCGGCCTTCGTGAAGAGCGATACGACCATCGATTTCGCGAATTGAGTTTTCGAGTTCTCGAACCCGAGTCCTGAACTTTCCTTCCGCCGTTGAACGAGCACGCTTTGCATCTTTGTCGTTCTTCTTCTCATCGCGAGCTTTCTTTTCTGCGTCATCGCCCGCCTTCTTTTGTTTCGCCTTTTGATCCGTCAGCTCTTTATCCATGCGGTTGCGGATCTCCAGAGCGTTCTCCTTCTGGCCCAGAGCAGCATAGGCTGCTCCCACGTAACGCTCAGTCTTCAGGTCTTCCGTCGCGTTGCCACTCTTTTCAAGGTACGGTGTCTGTGCGAGTGACACCATCTGCTTATGCAGTTCAAAAGTTCGCAGGACTCCCAGCAGTCGCTGTCGGCCATACTTGTAGCTGCCGAACTTTCCAATGTGGTTGTATTTTGGGTGCCGTGGAAGCTGAATCATGTTACGCGCCAGGTCCATGGCGTCCTGAACGCGGCCAATGTGAATGAGGTTTCGAATGCACCACTCGTTGTTATGTGCGAAGTTGTGGATCTGGTCCGGCAGAACAAGATCTTTCATCATGTGAGCATGATCAACTCGAGCGGACGCTTCCTGCTGGTAGACAGCATCGTGATAGCGTTTCAGCCGGGAATAAATATGTCCGGGCATATGCCACATGTGAGCAATCGACGGAGACGACAATCCGCAGAGGGCCGCTGACTCCAGAGCCTTCTCCGGCTTCTTGGTGTCCCAGAGGTGAATTCGATAATGATGAATCGGGTGCAGCGGGATGTCGTTCAGGACCTCTTCAATGAGTGCATCAACCGTGTAGTAGCTGCCCATATCGATGCCAGATCGGCGGCCCGACCAGAGAAACTCGCACATGAACGCCTTCGCTTCAGTGTCGTTCGGAAACTCAAACAGAATGTTCTCGAGGTCGCTGATATACTTCTTTGCACGCCGCTTCTTTTCGTCTGTGGAGCCTGCCTTGGCATTGATGTACGTATTGAACGATTCAATCCACATCTGCTCATGCCGGGACGCCTTGTCCTTTCGCTCCATGGCCTCTTTGATAAAGCCCCTGGCACGCTCCGTGTTTCGCTTATTGGACATGGCCATGCCCCAGTAGGCGATTGCACAGTCAGGATCGAGTGTCGCTGCCTGGCGAAATGAACGTTCGGACTCGAAGTACCAGAAGCCGTGAAGCTGCCCGACTCCCTGCCGAACAAACGCTTTGGCGTCTTCCGATGAACTGGTCACATCAAAGCGGACCTCGCCGATGCCGTCCATCAGGTAGGCGGCCTGTCGCGGCCCCTCATTGAAGATCTCACCGTGGGAGGAATGCCCCTCAGGGAGAATATCGTCCTGCTTCTCTTCGGCTGCAGTGTCGCCTGCGGGTTTCTCGTCAGCTGCCTTTTCGGCCCCAGGCTTCGCAGCCTCTTTCCTGTCCTGTGCAGATGCAAAGGAGGATTGGCACAAGAGGGCAGCAACAAGCAGCAGAGCCCATCGTTGAAAAGTGAAGCGGAAGGTCATTGAAAGCTCCGGTGGTGGGGCTGATCAGGAGGCAACAGGCTGAGAAAATTCTACGCGCAGCAGCACGGCATATCACGCGCTGTGAGATCGATACTGCTGGAATCCGGAGGAATCCCTCCGATTAATCGTTCATCCCGCCGGAACTGATACAGCACACCGGGAGATTGCGGCCCCGGATCGCCCGAAATAAGAGGCCACGGCTCCGCTGGCTGTTTTCTTCATTCGCTGGTTAGTTAGGATTCGATCATTCGCACTTCCCTTTCACGAGAGTTACGACATGGATCAGGATGAAATCCTTCTGGACGCAGAAGAACGAATGGAAAAGGCAGTCGAGCACTTCACCTCTTCGCTCACGGGAATTCGCACAGGGCGGGCATCAGCAGGGCTGGTAGACTCAATCCGCGTCGACTACTACGGCTCGCCAACACCCCTGAAGCAGATCGCAAACGTCAGCGTCCCCGAGCCTCAGCAGATTCTGATCCGCCCGTTCGACGTGTCCAGTCTTGATGAAATTGCCAAAGCCATCCAGAACAGCGATCTCGGAATGGCGCCCAACAACGATGGTCGAGTTGTACGCCTCAATGTACCCGCACTTTCCACAGAGCGACGCCAGCAACTCGTCGGTCGAGTTAAGGAACTCGCGGAGGAAGCTCGCGTTTCAATTCGCAACATTCGTCGCGATGCGAACAAGAACGCCGATCAGGCGGAAAAAGACAAGAACATGACGGAAGATGATCGAGACAACACCAAAGAGCTGGTACAGGACCTGACAAAGAAATTCGAAGGCAAAGTGAATTCGTCGGCCGAAGCCAAAGAAAAGGAAGTGATGGAGGACTAAAGGCAGTCCGCAAACCATCCGAGCTGGTCCCCCTGAGTGGACGCTATGGAATACCTGAGCCGGCTGTGAATCAGTCGGCTCTTTCTTTTGACAGAGCTGACAAATGCCCTTCATCGATCTCAACAAACAGCCACAAACAAAGAACCTTGTGCCCGGGTTTCATGTCCGATTCGTGCATACCGACACCATGACATTCGCCTGGTGGGAGATCGATGCGGGTGCCGAGCTTCCTGAACACAGTCATCCTCATGAGCAGGTGTGTAATCTTCTTGAGGGTGAGTTTGAACTTACGATCGATGGAGTGACCGAAACACTGACGTCCGGACGAAGTGCCGTCATTCCGGGACACGCCGTTCATTCAGGACGAGCGATCACAGACTGCCGTGTTCAGGATGTCTTCTGCCCCGTGCGGGAAGACTACCTGTCCGAGCAATAAGGCCGGATTCAGGCATCAGTCTGCCGCATCCGTTTCAGTCTTATCGAAGTAGATCGGCTGACCACACATCAAACCGGCAAGCCTGCGAAGTTCATCTGCCTGCGCCTGGTGTGCCACCGCAATGACAGAACCGATGAAATTCGGGCTCACAGTGCTCGGGTACGGACATGACGTTTAACATGGATCATCTCACGATGATTCAGGCCGTTCGATCCGTAGCTTCATCCACAATTTAGAACAGGAGCGCAGTCGTGGATTGGGAACACTCGCCTGCGCGTAGCACGCCGTGACTGCAGGGCGACTCGTATCGGTTCCCGGACTGTCTCTACACCAAACCGCGTTTCTTGCGAATCGCCCATTCGGCGGTCATCAGCCCGACAAAGGCCAGCAGGACAAACCAATTGTCCCACAACAGAATCGAACGGGAGCGTTTGATCTGCATTCCCGGAAGACCGTCCTCGGCCCATTCTTCCAGTCGTTTTTGCAACTCATCACCAGACAAAAAGTCGCCGCCACTCACGTGTGCAATTTCCCTCAGCAGCCCCGGATCTGCAGCCGGATTGTCGAGCTCCGGATCCTGATTATTGACAAGGAATCGTGTTGTGTCCTGGTGAGTCGTTCCGTCCGGGCCGGTCGCTTCCAGCCGAACCCAGTAGTCGCCCGGATCATCCGTCTCTGTAAAGTCGGCGGCAGCGGAAAGCGCTTCTGCACGAGGCTGTGGATTTGAGGTCTCGCCGTCCGGTCGAATCACATCCAGCTTGTAGTTGGCATCCTTGACTGGAAGCCCGTCTTCACCGCGAAGCCCAAAGCTCATCTCCGCATTGCCGCCCGGCATGACCTGACGTGGCTCCACTGAAATCCACGCCTTGTTCTCACCGTCCTCCTCCATTCTGGTCAGCCAGAAAATCACCTGACGCCAGAACCGCTGATGGGCCTCTACCGCCCAGTCTTCCTGGAGAGCCCACTGCCATGTTGTATCTCCCGCAAACACCATGACACGTCCGGATCCGGTACTTTGTGTCACCAGCATGGGCATTCCATTGGCAGATTCCGCGAGCACCTGAGGCGCGGTCCCTTCCTTCAGCCGAAATACGTTGGCCCCTTCCATCGGAGCAAGCTCTCGCCAGCGGGCAAGGTTTTGATCCAGCGATGCAATCTGCAGAATCGGATTCCGAATTCCTGCCTGCGTCGGAACAACGGGCACTGGATCTGTCAGCTGCTGGTCACTGCCGGAGATCACAACAGGAAGCAGGCTGGCCAGAGGTGTCTGATGATACCCGCCTCTGCCAAAGCTATCCTGTCCACCAATCATCATCAGACCAACGCCTCGATCCTGACAGAGGCGATACAACCTTCTGATCCTGGCCTCGCCAAGTACAGAGGCAGGCACATCCCCAATGATGTACGCGTCATACGCGTCGTCGTCGAACCAGCGATCTCCGATGACGTTTCGTTCAGCGAGTGCTCCACCAAGAATTGGCACCACGTCGAGTTGGACGCGGCTACTGACATTGATGCGTTTCAGCCATTTCATCTCCGGCCGAATACGATCAAAGTAGGCGACGCGAATTCCGCCAGACCGAACCCTGATCACCGTTTCAACGCGGTTGTTTGCCTGACGAATCTCCTCGTCAATGGGCTCTGCTTCCACCGCGATTTTGATTTCTCCGGCCTCTTCGGGAATGAACTGCAGACTGACAGTTTCGTCTTCCTGACTACTTTCCAGCGTAATGACTCTGAGAGTCTTATTACTGGCGGAGGGAGGAACAGGCGCCATTGCGCCCGACTTTCCAAAGCCGAGTCCGATTCTCTGCTCAATCAGAACCCGCAGCCTGACATCCTGCCCCTGAAACCCAAATGTTCTCAGACGGACGCGCACGGGAACTTCATTTCGCACAAACACATCCGAAGGAACATCAAGCTCAGAAAGGGCGATATCCGCGCCATTCGACACTGCCTCGGAACTGCCGAACCCCACAGCATACACGGGACTGTTTTGACGGCCGAGCAGCCGGGCGGCTCGCAGCGGGTCTGCTCCTGATGAAAGGGCCCCATTATCACGACCATCACTCAAAAAGATCACTGCTCCTGTTTTTTCCTGTGTGGCCGCCTGAGCGAGTGAATTCAAGGCACCACAGATATTCGTAATCCGACCATCAGCCACCTCAGACGGCCCATCAACCGGTTCGAGTTCCGCCGACAGCTCTCGAATGCGAACCTCAATGTCCTCTCCAATCTCATCAAGAGACGGGCGCAGCTTCTCAAACAGGTCCTGCAGAGCCTGATGCCTGGTCTTGTTGCCAGCCGCATCTTTGGTGGCCATGCTGGCGCTTCGGTCCATCACCAGATAGATTACCGCGTCGCTCTTTTCGTCTGATTCCAGAATCAGGTATGGCCTAAGCAACAGAAGCACGATCATCGCAATAATCACAGATCGGACTGCCACCAGCGTATTTCGCCATTTCCTCGGCAGATGAGCAATGCGTCGAGGATAACCCAGCCACAGCGTTCCCACCAAAAGCGCAATGGCCAGCAGCAGAAGAGGCCATGGCCAGACGGGATCAAAGGCCGGTTTCATAGAGACAGAACAGAGGTAGCAGAGCAGGTCGAACGTGGACGATTATGCGGCAATAAGCTGATTGTAGGGCGACTGCAGGCGTGAGCCAACCGGTTACATGAGTGCACTCGAACACTATTTTGCTTAGGTGAATGCAGAACCGCGTATCAGCCGTACGGTCAAACGCATTCAATTCTTAGCGGAGCGGCGCGAGACGCCCAGTCGATCGCGCTTAAGAGC
>CAJWGB010000231.1 GCA_913031625.1 uncultured Planctomycetaceae bacterium
CCGCTCCGCTATGAAACCGCAAACACGGTCTTAGCGGAAGTGCGCAAGCACTCCGGCCGCACCACCTTCCAGGTTCGACTTAACCAATCCGGCAGCCAACTCGTAATGCCGGGCGACCTAAAAAAGAGAGCCACTGCAATGCAGTGGCTCTTCAAAGTGTCGCTCATCAGTCAGCTATTTATTTGTCGCCTTCCTGCGGTGACGGAATCAGGTCGCCTTCCGGCTCAGAACCATCGATTTCGAACTCAATGCCGGGGCCGTCAGAGCCGAAGTCGCCCCCACTGGGAGGTCCAAACGGGCTCCCTCCGCTACCGAAGCCAGGAATCATGGAGGCCATACCTTTGACCTGTTCCATGGCAGCATCGAACTCTTCCTGTGTCTTTGCATCCTGCAGTGGCTTAAGTGCCGTCTTGATCATTGGCCCGAAAAGGCCCAATTGTGCGGCAATCGGAGCAGACTCCTGAGGCAGTGACGCCAGAGCACCATTGGCTGCGTTCATCATAGTCGGCCAGTCTGTCACCATCTCCTGTGGAATCCACTTGCCTTCGTGAAGGACCCATACCTCTTCTTGAGACTCGCCATTCACGGTGACTTTGAGTGTGGCAGTTTCTGCATCGGATTTCACAGTTTCCACAGTCATTTCTGCATCCAGGGCAGACAAATCAACGCCTGGGGCTCCACTGTCCTTGATCACGTCCATCAGGCCAATGGACTGTTTCAGGATGGTTGTTCCGCCGCCGGCAAAGAACTTCTCGCCGTCAAACGTCTTAAGTTTCTCAAGTGAGTCAACCTGGTCCAGAAGTGCCTTCAGCAATGTGGCGACAGACTTTATGTTCTTCTCGGTATCCGCAGGGTCTTGATCAGAACCCGCTTCCGTTGCCATCTTGCTGTTGGCGATGAACTTAGCCTGTTTGTCAAGGAGTTCGTGAACCTGCTTTACGATGTCGATAATCGCATTCCAGGACTTTTGATCCATGTTATTGCCAAAACCCTGAACAAGCTGATTCACGTCCGTCTGGTACGTGGCTGGGAGCGTTTCCCATACAACAGCCGCATTTCCTTTTTTGGTCTCTGAAACAAGGCGTTCCAGAGTCGCCTGAGCAGTTTCCGGTGCCTCAGGTGATTCCGGGGTACCCGAATCTCCACATCCGGAAATCATGACGACCGGGAGCATCAACAGAATGAAACGTTTCATTGGTTTCCTCTTGGTTTGGGAAGGTCGCCATTTGGGGCAACAGGTGAGTTGTACAACATCAGGATCCGGGTCAAATCCGGGGGGAAGGTATCCATTCTCGCCCCTTAACGACAGTGATTGCGACTCGGATTAATCCGGGAACTGAAAACAATGTAATTCGTGAGTTTCTTATCAGTTTTGCGGCGCTCGATCGCCACATTCTTTACAGCACTCTTTGGATAAAGAACAATCCGACTGCTGTTACATCCTCCTCCTACTGGATAGGGATCCATGCGATCGTTCTCACTTTCAATCGGTGCCACCCTTTGCTGTTGCACATTCTTCGTGGCGTCATCTGTGTCGGCACAGGATCTGTTTTCCGGAATTGACCCGGACGGTTTTGACAAATCAGTCCGCCCTCAGGACGACCTGTACAAACACGTGAACGGCCGCTGGCTGCTGAACACGCAGATTCCATCAGACAAATCGAATTACGGTTCGTTCACCGGCCTGATGGATACCGCGCAGGAGAACATTCGAGCGATTATCGAAGACTCCGCCAAAGCCCCCAGTAACGACAATGAACGGAAAGTGGGCGACTTCTACAACAGCTTCATGAACGTTGAGCTGATCGAAAAGCGGGGCCTTGATCCGATTCAGGATGAACTCACGGCCATCCGCGAGCTCAAGAATCTGGACGCAGCCTTTGCTCACCTTGGATACCTGCAGACGGTTGGAATTGGGGGACCTGTCTCGTTCTTCGTCATGGCAGACCCCAAAGACAGTGATTCGAATCTTGCTGCAATCTTCCAGAGCGGCACATCGCTGCCCGACCGCGACTACTACCTGAAGGATGATGAGCGTTACACAGCAGCGCGTGAAGCGCTGGTCGATTACATCGCTCAACTGTTCAAACTCGCAGATCAACCATACGGCCGACGCGATGCATTGATGATCCTTGAACTGGAGACTGAGCTGGCAGAAGTTCAATGGCCGCGAGAAGAAGTCCGAAACGCGGAAAAGAGATACAACAAGTTTCAGATTTCCGAACTGAAGACGCTGACGCCTGGTCTCCCGTGGGACAGTTTTCTCGCAGCAGCCGGAGCTCCCGGACTGGACCAGATCAACGTGATGACGCCCAGCTTCTTTCAGGGTCTCGAGAAGATCGGAAACAAACTGAATCTCGAACTGGTCAAGGCATACATGACCTTTCGAGTCCTTGATTCCTCAGCTCCGTTTCTGCCGGCGAAATTCGAAGCCGCGCACTTCAATCTGCATCGTAAACAGCTGGCCGGTGTTCCCGAACAAAAGCCGAGATGGAAACGCGGAGTAGAAGCAACCAGTGGAGGAGGCGCCGGAGATTTTGGAGTCCTCGGAGAAGTCGTCGCGCAGATCTATGTGGCTCGACACTTCAAGCCGGAAGCGAAGAAACGCATGGATGAACTGGTATCCAATCTGCTCAAGGCCTACGAAAGCAGCATCAAAGATTTGACATGGATGACTGATGCCACCAAGAAGAAAGCACTGGCGAAGCTCGCGAAGATCACTCCAAAAATTGGGTACCCCAGCAAGTGGCGAGACTACTCTCAGCTTGAAATCAAAGCGGATGATCTTTTCGGCAATATGACGCGTGCCGCAAAGCATGAGCATCAGCGCATGATCAACAAACTGGGTAAGCCGGTTGACAGGGAAGAGTGGGGCATGACTCCACAAACGGTCAACGCTTACTATCGTCCGTCCGGAAATGAAATCGTTTTCCCCGCCGCCATCCTGCAGCCTCCGTTCTTCACAGCAGATGCTGATGACGCGGCCAACTACGGAGGTATCGGTGCCGTCATCGGACATGAGATCAGCCACGGATTCGATGACCAGGGCAGCAAGTATGACGGTGACGGCAACCTTGAGAACTGGTGGACGGATGAAGACAAAGAAGCATTTGAAGCACTCACCAGCAAACTCGTCAATCAGTTCGAAGCGTACGAAGCCCTGCCGGGCAAAACACTCAATGGTCGACTGACGCTTGGTGAGAACATTGCCGACCTCAGCGGCATGGCAATTGCCTACAAGGCATACATCCTGTCTCTGAACGGAAAAGACGCCCCTCTGATTGACGAATACACGGGCTCACAACGATTCTTCCTTGGCTGGGGCCAGATCTGGCGACGCCTGTATCGTGAGCAGGAACTCGTCCGACGTCTCGTCACAGACCCTCACTCACCCAGTGCGTTCCGTGCGAATGGTCCCGTCATCAATCTGAATGCCTTTTATGAAGCGTTCGATGTGAAGCCCGGTGACAAGCTGTACGTGAAGCCGGAAGATCGCATTCAGATCTGGTAGATCGCATTTGTCATGGTGGATGACCCGGACTTTGAACGACGGACGGCAGGCTTCGGCGCTCCGCCCGACTTCGATGCGCTCCTCCCGGCGTTTCAGGAGTTTTGCAGTGTCATCGCGACCCTGCGATCCCCTGAGGGCTGTCCATGGGATCGTCGCCAGACGCTCTCCACCATCAAGCCATACACACTGGAAGAGACCTACGAACTTCTGGAGGCCATTGACGCGGATGACAATGCATCCATTCAGGAAGAGCTGGGCGACGTCCTGCTGCAGGTGATTCTTGACGCGCAGATCGCTAAAGACGAAGAGCGATTCGAACTGCTGGACGTTGTCCGCCAGATCACCGACAAAATGGTGCGTCGGCATCCACATGTCTTCGGGGAAGAATCGGCCAGCACGACCGAAGAAGTGAAGCAGCACTGGCACGCCGCCAAAAACAAAGAAAAGACAGAGCGGACGTCTCGACTGGACGGCATTCCAGCAGATCTGCCTCAGTTGGCTCGTGCATGCCGCGTCGCCGCACGCGCTGCTTCGGTCGGATACGACTTCCCTGATCGCCTGATGCTGTTCGACAAACTACGTGAAGAAATACAGGAGTTGGCCGACGAACTGTTCGACGACGGGGAGATCCCGGTGGTTCCTGCCAGCGTGGACGCCGAGCGGATTCCCGATGAGCATATTGCTAAGTCAGAGCTCAAAACGCGCGTCGAAGGAGAAATCGGCGACATTCTGTTTGTCGTCGCCAACATTGCTCGCCGCTGGGGCATCAATCCGGAAGAAGCGCTCAGGAAAAGCAACTCGAAGTTCAGTCGAAGGTTTCAGGCCATTGAATCGGCGATGAAAGAGCAGCAGGTGTCCATGGACGACGCAACGCTGGTTCAAATGGAAGACGCCTACCAGTCCGCCAAAGCCCGCGAGGGACAGCGGAGTGACTGAGACTCAACCCAGAACCGTCAGCGTCTGTTTTCTTCCCGCTGAACTGAACCCCGAAGATCTGCACGGCACCACTGCAGTGATCGTCGACATTCTCAGGGCCAGTACCACCATCACGACGGCACTTTCAAATGGTGCGGCGGCCGTCAAACCGTGCCTTTCCAAAGACGAAGCTCGGGCGTTTCGAACAGAATCCGGGGACTGCCTGCTGGGAGGCGAACGCGGAGGCCTGCGGATTGACGGTTTTGATCTCTCCAACTCCCCGGCGGATTATGCCCCCGACGTCGTCGGTGGCCGAACGATTGGGTTTACAACCACGAATGGCACCAGGGCTCTGCTGCAATCTCAACAGGCCAACGTTGTGCTGATTGGAGCGTTTGTCAATCTGATTGCTGTCGCTGAAAGAGTAGAGGCGGAAACCGGCGATGTAGCAATTGTGTGCGCCGGAACGAATGATGCTGTCACGGGCGAAGACGTCCTGTTTGCCGGTGCGTTAGCGCGGAAGCTGGAATCCGCCGGCATGCACCTGACCGATTCCGCGTTGATTGCAGCGACTCACTGGTCCTCAACGATCTGTGAAACGCCTGACCTGTTCGAAGCGCTGTGTCAGACACAGGGCGGAAGGAACCTTGTTGGACTGGGATTCGACAGCGACATCAGTCTCTGTGCTGACGTTGACTCTCTGAATGTCGTCCCGCAGCTTGACCCGGATGGCTTGATTCGACAGACGTAGGCCGGACTAAGCGAATCAGACTCGAACTTGTTTTCGTCCGCGTTCGCAGGCTGGCCAACTCCCTGCGGCGGCAGCCACGGGAAGGACGTTCCAGTCAGACACCGGAGCGGGCGAACTACGCCGATTCATCATAGTCGTTTTCGTGCCAGTCAGCCGGGGCGTGATCGGCATCAACCGCGTACTCCAGCAGGACATCCATGGTGATGTGTTCGATTGCGGACATATGAGTCGCCCGAAGCACCAGTTTTGGCGCCATGCCTGCTTCCAGCGCCTGCAACCATCGCGGCAGACAGAGACACCAGTGATCTCCATCCTGCAGTCCCGGGAACTGCCATGCTTCATGCGGAGTCGAAAGGTCATTGCCAACTGACTTCGAATACTCCAGGAAGTCGGCCGTCATGACTGCGCAGACGGTATGCATTCCATGGTCATCGCCGCAGGTGTCGCACTGTCCATTCCGAAAGAAGCCGGTCATCGGATCAGTGGAACATGCGATCAGATCTTCACCGAAAACGTTCTTGGCCATGGTTTGTCTTACATCAGGCGTGAATGGGTCGATCCGGGAGATCGTACGCAATTCACAGTGAGGTTCCACTTAGGAATTGCTCTAGTTGGTGCATTTCGCAGCAGTCTTTGCAAGGTCGGCCGCCCGTTGGAGACCGGAAGGCGAAACGCCACCCGCTTCCTTCGTCCTCACCTGGCATTCTGGCTCTCCGCCGGATAAGCTCAACCACCTCCACCACCACCCACTGGAGAATGTCATGACGCGTTTATCCGGACTGCTGATGCTGCTCTCGGGCATCCTGTTGCCACCCGCTTCGGCTCAGGCACAATACAGGTACGCGGCCCCAAACGTCACCAGCCTCACCAACCCCGACGTCAGGTATACGCCTTTGGATGAGCATCATGTCACACTCATGCGAGGGGACGTAACGGCGATCGTTGTGGACAATGAGGCCATCGACATCCCGCAGTTGCCGGGACACCGGGCCGGGTACAGTGGAGTGGCTTCGCTGACACACAAACGTCGCTCCGAAAACCTGTTCGTGCCTTCCATTGCCGGCCTGAACTTTGAACATATTCACGACGGAACTCTGGCAGGGCTGCCGGAAAAGTTCGAACCACGCAGATTCCCCATGAAGATCCGCAGGATCAACGACCACACTGTCGAACTGTATCAGCCTCCAACCGGCAACTGGAAACTTGAGAGCTGTGGGCGTTATGAACTGCTGGAGGATGGCACGATCGAATACACGTTTGAGTGTATCCCGCGAAAGGGAGATTACCGCAACGGCTATATCGGGCTGTTCTGGGCCAGCTACATTCATCAGCCGGAAGACAAGGCGATCCATTTCCGAGGAGCTCGCAAAGACGGGGACGAAAAGCCAGAGTGGCTACGCGCCGTTACCCCATCACACGGTGTCGACAGCACTCACCCACCTGCTGGTTACACGGAATCAATCCACGTGGACGATGACTTCCCGCTGTCGCTCGTGAATCATCCATCAAAGTACGTCTACGCAGAACCCTGGTACTACGGCGTCAGTCACGAGATGGCGTTCGCTTTGATGTTCCGACGGCAGGACGACATCTGGCTTGCTCAGTCACCGTCAGGCGGAGGAAACGGGAACCCGGCATGGGACTTTCAGTGGTTCATTCCGAACTACAAAGTCGGTCGGGCCTACGGATTCGTGATGCGGGCAAAGTATGTTCCGTTTGAAGACCTCGAGCAGCTAAAGCGGGATACGGAATCTCACCGTCGTGACCTCAATGGCAAACGCGCATTCCTATCGTTGTGACGTCAACCAGAACTGCTGCAATCAGGCGGTCTCTGCGGTCAGGATCTGATTGCGAATATCGACCCCCACCCGTTTGCTCCACAGGTCGAGGATTTGCCGGATCACGGGGCCGGGCCGGCCATCGCTGATCGGCAGACCGTTTATTCGTGTGACAGGCGCCAGACAATAGGGCGTGCTGGCCAGCCATGCTTCATCCGCGTTTATCACGTCGTAGACCTGGAAGTCGCGTTCCACAAACGGAATGTTCAGTTCCGCGCAGAGTTCCGCCGTGGTCTCGACACTGATCCCGCGAAGAATGTTTCTGGGTGACGGGCACAAAACTGCCCCGTTGGAGTAGATCAGGAAATTGGATCCGCTGGTTTCGGTTACATTTCCGTCAAGGTCAAGACACAGACTGATGGCTGTCGGATCAACCTGATGAGTTTCCTGATCGGCCAGCCACCAGTGCATGCGGCTGCGGCACTTGATTTTGGGGTCTGTACATTGCGGTGGGATGTGACGAATCGAGGGCGTCACCACATGAGCCCCCTTCGTAAAGTGAGACTGCCAAAGGTGCAGAGGCAACGGAAACGTATGGATGCAATACGTTGGCGACAACTCAGACATGTCACCAGCTGCCCCTGCGTAGATCTTCAATTCGCCAGGTGTGATGAATTGGACCACCGCAAGATCCCGACCTCCGTAGACCTCAAGATTGTGTTGGACAAGTTCCTGAATCACCTCATCGGAGGCGTCCAGATCAATTGGCGGCGCAATCCGGGCGTAGCGGCACGAACGATAGAACCTGGCAAGGTGGTCACGCTGCCGAAATAGTTTTCCACCGAAAGTACGAGTCAGATCCGTGATCGTGGCCCCAAGAACAATTCCTGCGTCGTAAATGGCCAGACCAGCCTGTGACGCGGGGCGAAACTCTCCGTTTAGCCAGACATTCGGTTCAGACATCGGGCTCCTCCCAAAAAGTCGCACGAACAACACATGGGACGCAATTTCGCTGATCCCCGTGTTTCGTGCCAGCGTTCCGACACAAACACTTCGTCGCCCGAGGAGAGATCCGGTTGTCTGCTGGTTGCGAAGGCCGCCCCGAAAACTCTACAATTCCAAGGCAATTGCGGGCAAAGACCGCGAAGAAATCCACCTCATGTCGAATAAGCTCACATGAATACATTCGAAATTCTCCTGATTGTTGCCCTTGGGGCGATCGGCATATTCTTCCTCATCTTCCTGGGGATGTTTGCCTCTGTGGCCGCACTGTGGTTCCGAGCGTTTATGTCGGGTGCTCCCATCAGCCCCATCAAGATGGTGGCGATGAAACTTAAGAAGGTGAATCCGACCGTCATCGTGGAAGCCCGGATTATGTCCGTGCAGGCAGGCCTGAAGGGAATCTCTACCGACGCCATGGAAGCCCACTTCCTCGCCAATGGACATGTCCCCACTGTTGTCCGTTCCCTGGTTGCGGCTCACAGAGCCAAGATTAACCTCAACTGGGACACCGCTGCTGCGATTGACCTTGCTGGTCGAGACGTTCTTGAAGCCGTGCGAACCAGCGTTAAGACGAAAGTCATTGACTGTCCAGATCCGTCGCGTCACGGCCGTTCAACACTGGATGGCGTCGCACGTGACGGGATTCAGCTGAAAGCTCGTGCTCGTGTCACGGTGCGAACGAACCTCGATCAGCTGGTCGGTGGAGCAACTGAAGAAACGATTATCGCCCGTGTGGGTGAAGGGATCGTTTCCGCGATCGGATCCTGCGAAACTCATAAAGAAGTTCTGGCCAACCCAATGCTGATCGCCAGGGCAGTATTGGACAAAGGCCTCGACTCACAAACGGCCTATGAAATCGTGTCGATCGACATCGCGGATATTGATGTCGGTGACAACGTCGGTGCCCGTCTGCAGGCTGACCAGGCCGAAGCAGACGTGCGAATCGCTCGGGCGAAAGCAGAAGAACGACGAGCTCAGGCGGTTGCGAGAGAGCAGGAGATGAAAGCTCTGACGGCCGAGCACAAGGCAGAAGTTGTTCTTGCCGAAGCCGAGATCCCGAAGTCAATGGCAGCTGCCTACCGAGGCGGTGGTCTCCGCGCTGGAAGCTGATCCCCCCGGACAATCGGGCATGCGATACGAGCACGTTTGTGTTGAGGCAGTGGTCCACAACCCGCCGCCGGAAGTGGTGACTTCCGAGCAGATCGAAGATCACCTTGCGCCTGTCTATGAGCGACTGCGACTTCCTGCAGGCCGTCTGGAACTGATGACCGGCATTGAAGAGCGTCGGTTTTATCCGGTCGGCACGTTGCCAGGGTCGATCAGCCAGCAGACGGTGAAAATGGCGGTCGAACAGTCAGGCGTGGCAGCAGACGAGTTTGGCGCATTGTTGCACGGTTCCGTCTGCCGCGACCGAATGGAACCTGCGACTGCCACGGGCGTTCATGCCGCATCCGGACTCCCCGACCAATGCGTCGTCATGGACGTCAGCAATGCGTGTCTCGGGCTGCTGAACGGGATGCTGCTGATCGCAGACATGATTGAGCTGGGCCGAATCAGGGCCGGAGTGATCGTCGGTACTGAAACAGGCCGAGGACTCGTTGAAGGGACAATGGACAGCCTCCTGCACGATGAGACACTCACGCGCCAATCCATCAAGGCCGCCTTTGCTTCACTGACAATTGGTTCCGGGAGCGCGGCTGTCGTTCTCACCCACCAGCAGATCAGCAAAACGAACCACCGACTGCTCGGCGGAGCAGTGCGGTCAGATACTGTTCATCACGAACTCTGTGCCGGCGATGTCGACATTCAGGACGGACGCCCTCGCATGAATACAGACTCAGAAGCACTCCTGCACGCAGGGATTGCTCTGGCCGAAAAGACGTGGGCAGAAGCAAGGTCCGAACTTGGCTGGTGCAACTCAGACGTAGATCGAATCTATACCCACCAGGTTGGCCGGCAACACCGGAAGCTACTGGTCGAGCGACTGGAGCTCGATCCGCAGCGGGACTACCCCACCGTCGAGCGATTTGGGAACACGGGGGCTGTCGCACTGCCGATGGCCATGGCCATGGGTTTGCAGGACGATCCACCAGCTAAGGGCACGAAGCTGGCCTTGTTGGGGATCGGGAGTGGCCTGAATTCGGTCATGCTGGGAATCGAGTGCGGATAGATCTAATCTGCGGACCGCAGACGCCGCCAGTGCAGTGCTTGCGGAGTAACTCGGATCATTCCTGAATTTGCCCAGCGCCGGCCTTCGCTTCGTTCGCCCTGGCCTGCTCTCAGCATCTCATAATCCCACAGAACATTCTCGAATCGGGCACCTGCCGTCAAAATTGCGGCTTCCTTTCCAACCCACAGTCAGTTGCAGCGAATAACACCGCTCGCTGTCCAAAGGCGCAAAGGCGTCTACTCATTTCTGAGTCCGTGGTTTTTGCGTTAGACTCCTTACGATTATTCCCAGTCTGAACCAACAGTCCTGTTCAGTTTGCTGTTGGATCGAGGGAGCCAGTCTGGAAATTCCGAGTGTCGGCCACCAACGCTTCAAAATCCATCCTTGACCTTCGGCGGGCTGTCCGTGATGCCCGTTCCGATGCGTGGCT
>CAJWGB010000232.1 GCA_913031625.1 uncultured Planctomycetaceae bacterium
GGGCCTGTCTCATGTGCCCGCAGATTCAGTGCGATGTATCAACACATTGTCCGCCCTCGCGTGCGTGCGCGAGAGCCTGACTGGCAACGCAGCCGTTCCCCAGCCGATCTACATGCCCCCAGCAAGGAATCCATCCGATTTGAAGCGTCCAGACTGAATTGGGCGTCGCGTGAGGTTCTGAGGATGTGACAACTACCTATCTTGACACCCAAAACCGTAGCGCATCGGAAAGGGATAATCAGGTTCCCTACCACAGATAGGGGTGGGGGTCCGGTTCGAATTCCGGTGGCGATTCAGCCGTTCGAATTCAAACTACTTTACTAATGGGAACCGGACAAATGTCCGGTTCGTTACCATCTGAGTTCTCAGCCCCAATCCTCTTCGCGTTTTAGGCCGACTGCGTCGATTTGGTGCACAAAAAATACAGTGGTGTTCTTCGTATGTCAGGCCTTTCGGTTGAAACCTGACCTACCGCAGAAATTGTTCATTGGGGTGGGCGAATCAGCAGTGGATTCTCTGTAGGTCAGGTTTCAACCTGACGCTGCCGGCCCGGGCTGTCCATCAGACGTCGATTCGCCCGAGTTGCCTCTTCCTCACGTGAACCATACGGACCCCTGGCTCGTGTCAGGTTGAAACCTGACCTACTTTGTTAAACAGGGGCTGGAAAGGAGCATTACTGGCCGGAAACCACGTCACAGGCCGGCAGCGCCATTCCCAGGCGGCTCATGCCATCGGCTGAGATCTGCGTACCGACAAGCGTCAGTTTCGTGAGTTTCTTGAGTCGCAGCAGATCGTCGACTCCGGCATCAGTCAACCTGGCTCCAACCAGATTCAGATTGCGCAGTTCATTCAGTTCGGACAGTGGCTTCAGGCCAACATCGGTAATCTTCGGCCCGGCAAAACCTTCAGAGTACAGCAGTGTCAGATGGGTGAGTTTCTCCAGTCGTGTCAGATGCGTCAGCCCTGCGTCACTGATGGCCGTCAGGCTCAGGTCGAGGTCTCGCAGATTCCTGAAACCCTGCAGCTGTTGCAGCCCTTTGTCGTTGATCGAATTCCCGTACAGGTTCAGCACTTCAAGATTCCGGAGTGCCGAGAGCGTCTGCAATCCCTGTGCGGAAATCCGAGCCGATTCGAACCCTGTCTTCTTAAGAACCAGAGCTCGCAGCGTCTGCATTCCGGCGAGAATCTCACACGACGGGTCGGTAATGTTGTCACAGACCTCAAGATTCAAAGCGACAATTTTCGGCAGCCGGGAAATGTGTTCGAGTCCGGTCGTTCCAATGCTGGTGCCGGAGACGTTCAGAATTCGCAGCCGGGACGCGTTCTTCAACGGTTGCAACGCTGCGTCGTCCACGCGCGGGCACAATTCCAGACTCAGGCCTTCAAGCGATTCAAGGGATGCTGCCTGACGGATTCCCGTTTCGCTCATGTCCGTCCCCGACGCGTCAAGAATAATCGGTGACTTAACGGGAATCAGCGCCTTCAGAAAGTCACCATTCAGTTCGCCATTCGGTGTAAGATGTCGACCGCTCAGTTTCACGCGCGGAATCGAATCATCGCCCACAGCCATTCGATGCCAGTGACTTTGTTTCGAACTCTCGCCCACAAACTCGACAGTTGCTCCAAGCTGGACTAATGAGGCCAGTTCGGCAGGAATCTTCTTTGGTTCTGTATGCGGTCGGTCGGGACTGTTGCCCCGCAGGTCATACGCAGAAAGCTCATTCTGCTCCCGAAGCAGGAGCAATCCGTCCGCAACGACGGGATGAGACCAGCTGTCGGCTCCGGTATTCGGCAACTGGAACGTGCCTTTCAGCCGATAAGCATCAGAGCTGGCTTCGATGAGTGCGATCACACCGTCCTGGTAGTGAAAGTAAAGATGTCCATCGGCCGCACACACCGAAGCGGACCCGGTGCCGGGACCGCGACTCTTCCACGCGATGTCCCCGGTTAAGAATTCGATACACGTTGGCAGACCGTTATTACTGCCATGGCCTCCGAAGACATAATCGCCAGCGACGACGAATCCTCCATGGTGACTCTGAAATCGGTTGCCCCGCAGTCGATAGACTTCACGGGGCGTGACTCCGGATTTTGACTCTTTGTCAGCTTCAATCTTCAGGAGGACGCTGCCCGCGTGATATCCGTTGGCGGAAAACACATATTCATTTCGAACAATGGGCGTCGGAATGTTCGCAGTGCTGTTCGAGATGTCGTTATAGCCCCACAGGAAACGACCGGTCTCTGCTTCCACGCCAATCAGGCCGCGTCCGACCAACTGGACGTACTGCTGAACACCGGCGGCCCTGAGTTTACCAACCGAAGAAAATGCAGCGCCGTCCCGTCCCTTCTCACCGATGTCCGGAATTCCCGACTTCCAGATGACCTCACCCGATCGTCGATCGAGTGCGACAATCATCGCCTCTTTTCCGCCAGGCGTGCAGATCAGGCGATCGCCATCGACCAAAGGTGACTCTCCATAGCCGCGACCAGACATTAGCTGACCACCAAAGTCTTCCATGAAACTACGCTGCCAGAGAACCCTACCGTCGGAAGTACTCAGACAGGAAAGTTCGCCATCCGGATCAAGTGCATATACGAGGTTTCCCTGCACTGTTGGCGTTGCCATCACGTTGCGGGAAGTTGTCCCGATCAGAGTGGACCACTTCCTGAACCCAGTCTTCTGTTGAATTGCGAAACAGTAAACATCACCGTCAATCTTCCCGGTCGTGTATACCACCCCCTGCGAAACAACAACGCTGGAATATCCGTCACCGAGCTCTACGGCCCGCCATTTGAGCGCGGGCAGCCCGTCCGTCCATGACTTGAGCAGGCCTGTCTCACCTGAGACAGGGTTCCGATTCTGACCATGCCACTGGGGCCAGTCATCTGCCCGAACGGAAAGGTCGCACAACAATGCCATGATGCAAACGCAGCAGCATCGATTGAATCGCAAAACAGTCCTGAATCGGAAGACTGTCTTTTGAACGTGGCAAGGGGCTGCGGGCATTGGTTCAGAATCCTGCAGTTAAAGCAGAGCAGAAATTACGTCACCTCGAGAAACCGGCAGGGGCTGTCCCTGGCGGTTTTTTATTGTGGTGTGTGGATCAATGCCCTTGAGATGAAACAGTGTCGCGGCAATGTCTGACGGTGCGACTTCGTTTGCAATAGGGTAGGCGGCCGTTCCATTTGATGCACCAAACGTCTGACCGCGAGCAATTCCCCCCCCTGCAAGCATCACGGAATAGCAGTCGGGCCAGTGGTCCCGCCCAGCGTCTTTGTTGATCTTTGGCGTCCGACCGAATTCGCCAAGACACAGGACAAGCGTTGAATCCAGCAGTCCGCGTGTGTCCAGGTCCTGCAGGAAAGTCGCCAGTGCCTGATCAAACGGAGGCAGCATTTTGCGAAGTCTCGGATAGTTGTTCTTATGTGTGTCCCACTGGTCAGCGTTGAGCTTTGACCAGTTAACAGTGATAAGCGGAATTCGGGACTCGACAAGTCGCCGCGCCATTAACAGAGTCTGGCCGAATCGAGTGTATGTGTAGGACTCACGCAGCGACGGCGATTCGCCCGACAGATCGAATGCCTGACGAGTGGCTGAGGAACCCAGCAAACCAAACGCACGATGATACAAGTCATTATGTCCGGCAAGATGACGATTCCCCATTTTGTGCATGGTCCGCTTTGCCGATTCGATCGACGACAGCAGTTGCTGACGACGAACAAGTCGCTTCTGCTTCACACCATCAGCCAGAGTGACTGCGTCAACCTTGAACGACTCGTCGGCCGGATCGTCGGTAACTCGCAGCGCATCAAATCCAGGACCCAGGAATCCGGCGTTTTGACCTGCCAGCGGTGGCCGGGCTCCCTGATGCATCACAGGACCCAGCACGACAAAATCGGGAATCGCAAGATTTGTCGGAGCCAGCCGACTGACCAGGGAGCCGTACGTGGGAAAGTCATCCGGCCGTGCGGTTGTGTTGGTGCCAGGCAGAGGATGCGGATGGCCGGTCAGAGCTGTATATGCTGCCGAACCGTGCTCAAAGTCCTTATGGCTGACCGAGCGAACGATTGAGAATCGATGAGCCTGTTGCGCAATTTTCGGAAGTTGCTCACTGATCTGAGTGCCCGTCACAGAAGTGGAGATCGGCTGAAACTCACTGCGAAGGGCGGTAGGTGCGTCGGGTTTGAGATCCCATAGGTCCTGCTGGCCCGGACCTCCCCATAAGAAAATCACCACGACGGAAGTCGCGTTGCCGAAATTCGGATATTGGCTCTGCCCGTTCTGTAACTCCTCCGCCGCGAGCAGATCCGTCAACGTCACGCCCAACGCCGCAGAAGAACCAACCTCCAGTAAGTGTCGTCTGCGAAACTTCACGCAAGGACCTCGCTGACTCGCTGACCTGTCACGAGCAGGTGGAAATAGTTCAGAGAATCGTGCAGCCCAGTATCGGCTGGAATGCCAGTCAAGTGAGACGGGGAAGCGGCAAAGCCGTATCTTGTCTGTGTGTTCGCTGCAGGATTCATGTGGACACCGAGATTGGTGAAACTGATCGACGATCGAAACCCCCACGTTTCGCAGTATATCGTGCTGCGGAGCGTGGACAAATTCCGAGCCCTTGAACTGCGTCCCTGACGAAAATCATTGCCAACCCAGGCCTGGAAAGTACCGGGTCTTACCTTTTGCAGGCGCACTCGCTTATTGCCGTAGCGTGGACACTGCCCACGGCCATCCTGAAGTCCGCTTCTTTGACACCAAACCCAGGCCACAGAGCTCGGCTACAGCGACGGAACCTGATCGAAGACAATTAGTGCGGGCGAAGGTCGCTCCAGGGTCGCGGCTGAAAATCAACGGGTTGTGGTGTGTCCGGAGTAATGATTTTCCACGTGGCGCCGTCTTCACGCAGCTGTGACCAGTCCGCTGCCTGATAACTGATCTTCAGATGAGGCGTCGGGACGGCTTTCCCATTATTGTTCCACGACGTCATTACGGCATCGACCATTCCGGATGTCAGCAGAGTTCGTTCTGCGGGCCAGGGTTCCTGCTGTTTTGTGAACGTGTACTGAATGGCGTGGGACAGTGCTTTGAACAGACAACGGTTACCCCAGGGACCGTTAAAGAGAGCGGTCGCGCGAGGCTTCTGTTCACCTTTCAGACGGCAGGCAAAGTTCCAGCGATCGGAACTGCTGGTAAGTCGCAGGACAGTGGCCTTCATTCCGTCGTTGTAGCGAATGCTGATGGCATATGGCCCGTTGGGTTTTTCGGGTGGTTGGTGAACCGTCGGCCGCCGGGCCGAAAAGACACCGGTTCTTGGCCAGCGTTGACGTCGCACATTCATCTGGCGTTCTGCCGCCATCGCCGCATCCACCAGGTCTTTGGACCATCGGCCCTGCTTGAGTGCTTCCTGATACGCCTGCCCGGTCAACAGCTGGATGTCCGCCACTCCGGTTTCTCCTCCGGATCGAGATTCGACAAATGACTGCAGCACTTCGAACGCATGAAAGTCATAGGACTCCAACCCGCCCCCATGAATGGAAACTGCTTCTTCGATCCGAGCGCCGGGTGGAATTTCAACGGGCGGCATTCGTTGAGCAAGGGGAACAGAACTGCCGGCCATCAGCGGCATCTGGTTTTCTCGAGCCGTATCAAACATGGTTCGAGATTCATCCCAACGATACGACAGATGTTTGTCGTTGAAAAACGGGACGTATCTCTTCACGTCTTCCATGACTTTCACGGATTCATCAAAGAAACGCTTACGCGGATACAGGTGGCGTCCCAGCGAATCCCAGGGATAGTCACCGTGTTCGCCAATGGAGAGGACAGCGTCTACAGCAAGGTCATTCCCTCCGCAGCGGAGAGCTTCCGGAATGGATGGATAGAGGGGTACTCCGGTTCGCCGGGCAACGTCCCGCGCCATGTCATCTTCGGGAAACTGGTCTGCATAGAACGACACAACATCAACACCGGGATCCCTCATCTGCCCGCGAAACAGATAGGGGCCCATGAAGTTTTCCAGGATGTTGTAGGCGTGGCTTCGAAAACGAAGCACGGTGAAAATGGCGGCGACGCGAGGACGCCGAATTGGCCGAGCGGCAACCGCTGACACCCCCGGTGATGCGAGTAACCCGGCGGCACCCAAAGAAAACAGGTTTCGACGCGTCAGATCTGAAGTCATCGCTTTGTTCCTGCAGTCACCACCGGGTTGTTCAACAGCCTGCTAACCGGTTAATTCCGGCCTAAACCTGCCGTCACCGGCCACAGGATGCGGGCGTCCCTGGCGATCCGGCACTGTCGTGTGCGGATCAATTCCAAGAAGATAAAACGCAGTTGCCAGAATATCTTTCGGCGAAACCGGATTCTCAAGGACTTCGCCACCGTCCTTCGTCGTCTGTCCCACAATCTTTCCGCGTGAGATTCCGCCACCTGCCAGCGCCACGCTGTACGCACGCGACCAGTGTTCACGCCCGCCACCGGGTTTGCTGTTAATTTGAGGCGTACGACCGTGTTCGCTCATCCAGATAACAAGTGTCTCGTCCAGCAGTCCACGGTCATCCAGATCAGTCAGCAGTGTGGAGTACGCGGAATCGAATCCGGGCAGAAGCAGTTTTTTCATACGCGGGTAGTGGTATTGATGTGTGTCCCATGCACCGTTGGCGAATTGCCCGTAACAGTCCCAGAAAACGCTGACAAATCTGCCGCCTGCTTCGATGAGTCGCCGGGCTGCAAGACACCCCTGCCCAAACAGATTGACACCATACTGTTCGCGCACACCGAACGATTCCTGTCCGATATCCAGAGCACTGCGGAGCCGGTTGGATGTCAAAAGTGACAGGGCCGTTTGCTGCTGATGGTTCCAGTTACTGACGCGTGGGTCTCGGTCAAGCCGTTTTCGGTGTTCGTCAAACTGAGCCAGCAGCGCCTTTCTGTGTCGCAGCCGACTGTCAGACACATCGTTCGGTCGCTCAGATGCCGGAGACAGACGAAATCGTCCTTCCGCAGTCGTGCCCCCGAACGGATTCCGAAATCGCTCCGTCTGGGCAACCGTATTTTTCGGTGCGATGTGCAGTCCCGCGCCATCAAAGTCAGTCCACAATGGATCGTATTCGGCACCCAGAAAAGCTGCGAACGGTCCTGCATTCACAGCCGGATTATCGGTTTGTGAATTCACAAGCCATGGCAGACCGATGTTGTTGGGGAGCCCTCGTTGCGCGTCTGCTTCATCCCGCCGTTTCAGATAATCCACGACGGACCCGATGAATGGCCAGTGTTGTTTGTCGCGGGCACGTGTTTCCAGGGCGGGCGTATACGTAGGCAGTCCGGTGACTGCGTACGCCAGCCCGTGAACCGGATACGGATGTGTCATGGATCGGACAATTGTGACCTTATCCATGACGCCTGAGATTTTCGGCAGTCCCTCACAGATGTGCGTACCCGGCACATTGGTCGGCATGGCAGAAAGTTCTCCCTGCACATCCGGAACATCGGGCTTCGGATCAAATGTCTCATGGGAAGACGGAGAACCGTACGGGAACAGCAGGATACATGACTTTGCCCTGCCAAATGCGGATCCGTGGCCGTCAGTCTTCTTCAGGTCGGCAGCTCCTGCCAGAGAGAGGCCAAATGCTCCGATGCCACCGACCTGCATAAAATCGCGTCGGCGAACGCCATCACAAAGAGTGGTTCCTGTTCCGCTTATCGTAAACATGATCTGTCAGAACCAATGCTGCAAAATGGACCGCACAGTTTGCCGCCTGTGCGGAACTCCACGGTACCTGAATCTGAAAAGAAAAGAAATTGTTTTCTGACGACCGATCAGGATGCCACACCCTGAGTTCGCATCGGGTCATACTTTGAGCAGACGTGAATCTGGTGACCATGTTTCTGTCAATTCAAAAAAGTTGTGTGTCCCTATGTATGCGCATAATGCGGCAGCGGCCGCCTGAACGACAGATTCGACCTGGATCGGCGGATGGTCAATAATTTCCGGTGTGCGCGACAACGGTTGCGTAATCGACAGATCCGAAAGACGACCTGATGAGACGAAAAATGAGATTCACCGGCCTGCCACTGCTCCTGACCTCGGCCAGGAGTCTGACTGCCGCAGAACCGATCCCCATTGGCGGGTGCCTCGAACTGTTCGCCGACGACTATCTCGTTGAAAGTCTCACAGGCTCCGCGCAGCTTGTTCTTCGTCGGCCCGTGGCGGAGGAAGTCATGCTGACCACCGACCGGCCGTGGGAGCGTGCCGTTTCGTCCGTTTGGATTCTATCGAATTGACCCTGCCAAACCGCCTGAATCGCTGAGCCGCGTCTCAGGACCGTGGATGCCTGCAGGCCGTTTCCCGCGTTCAAATCATTTTTAAGGCAGCACTCATGAATCGAACCTCAATGATGCTTCTGGCCACAGCTCTGTTACTGAAGACAACCGCGGCAGTGCAGGGAGACGACAGACCGTGGGGAAAGTGGCAGAATTCACTTAAGCCAGTCGGCAAGGCATCCAGACTCAGCCTGACCGAGAACGGGAACACTGAGTATGTGATTGTTATTCCCGGCTGGCCGAAAACACCGTGGCGAGATCAGAAGGCTGCCGAAGAGCTGCAGAAGTGGCTGGGTGAGGTGACCGGGGCAGAGTTTCTCATTGTCGGTGACAGTCAGCCGCCACGAGACTTTGAAATCAGTGTGGGGCGTACTCGCAGACTGGCTGACGCGGGTTTGAAGTCGGCCGAGCGGGATCTGGGCGACGAGGGCTACGGAATTGCTGTCAAAGGCAATCGTCTGTTTCTGTTTGGGGGACGGACCCGCGGTCCTCTCTTCGCGGTCACTGCATTTCTTGAAGAAGACCTGGGGGTTCGATGGTACAGCCCGCAGGTGAATCGCGTGCCCCGTCTGACGTCCGCAGAAGTCAGCGTCGTGCCACGGACTTTTGTGCCGGGGTTCCTGATTCGTGATCCCTTCCATGAACACTCATTCGATGCCGACTGGTCGCTGCGTTCCAGATTGAATTCGCGGAACCCCGTTCCGACAGAGTGGGGTGGGCATATCCGTTATGCGATGGCCGGAACAAAAGACTGGTGTTTCGCTCATACGCTCCATGCTCTGGTGCCACCGGAGAAATACTTTAAGGAGCATCCTGAGTACTACTCAAGCAGGTCGGATGCGCGCACAGCGCGTCAGCTGTGCCTGACACATCCTGACGTTGCCAGGATCGCGACCGACAGCGCGCTGCAGATTCTTGACGAGTCCCCAGATGCAAAGCTGATCAGTATCTCGCAGATGGACTTTGGTCATTACTGCGAGTGTGCCCGCTGTCAGAAGCTGGACAAATCGGAAGGAAGTCACGCAGCTCAGGTGCTGTATTTTGTCAATCAGGTGGCTGAAGGTATCGAACAGAAACACCCGGATGTGCTCGTCAGCACACTGGCCTATTTCTGGAGTCTAAAAGCACCACGCACCCTTCGCCCCCGCTCGAACGTTGTCATTCGAATGGCGACAGAATCTGCAATGTGGCGACGTCCTTTCGTCGGTGTTCGCAGAGATGTGGGTCCTGTTCCGAGTTACTCAGTCGCCATGGGTGAAGATCCAAAAGAGTCCAGCTTTGGCAAATACTTTGCAGGATGGCAAAAAGTGACGAATCAGATTTCGATCTGGGACTATTGGACCGGTTTCCAGCATCCCCTTGCGCCGATGCCCAATCTGTCGGTCATTGCCGACAATATTCGATTCTTCCGGGAACAGGGTACGCTGGGAGTCTTTGCGCAGAACGGTCAGATTGAACGACAGCGAATGCGCTCGTGGGTCACCTCCAGACTTCTGTGGGATCCGACTCGAGATCCGTGGACGCTCATCAAGGATTTCACCTGGGGCTACTTCGGTCAGGCCGCGCCGCACATGCTGGAATACAATGCCCTGCTTTGGGAGAAGGGCAGAAGTGGAACTCTTTCATCAATGCCTCAGAATTACCCTGTCGATTCTGAGATTCTGTCGAAGGAGTTTCTTATGCAGGCAACAGAGATCTTTGATCGCGCCGAGCAGTCGGCTGAGAATCAGGACGTTCTGCACCGCGTGGAACGTGAACGTCTCGCGATTCTGTACGTGAAGCTTATGCGCGGCCCAAAGTTTGCCTCCGAACATGGGTGGGATTATCCACAACTGATTGAACGCTTTGAGCAGATTGAACGGCGCGAAAAAATCTACTCAGGTGGCTGGGCGTTACACCTGCGAAAGAAGATTCAGGGTTGGAAGGACGACTGGAAATCCTGGAACGGGAAACCCAGGGCTACGACCCACAGGAAGCCTGATTGACGGCCGGGCGGATGATGCTCAGAAAGTCCACACATGCAACGATTGCCCACGTTGCTACACTTGCTGGAACTAAGAATGCATGACCGTACTCCCACCCCGGGAACCTCGGCGAGTGGCAATGATTA
>CAJWGB010000233.1 GCA_913031625.1 uncultured Planctomycetaceae bacterium
CCCTGAATGGAGCAGACCTCAGATCAGACGTTGCTCGCGAAATGCTGCGTGTCGTTCGAGAGTCCGGACGGGCAGCTCCGACACTGGAAGCAGCACTGCGCACTGCTGGGAAAATTACCAGTCGCAAGTCTCTGTCAAAGCAGCAACGCGACGCACTGCTGGAACTGAGCCGTACAGCAGTCACTGCGAAGCAGGGCGAAGCCGTCTTCCGCAATCCACGTCTGGGGTGTTTGAAGTGTCATGCCATCGGCGGTGCCGGAGGCAAAGTTGGACCGGACATGGTGAGCCTCGGGGGAAGTGCGCAGCCGGATTACCTGCTGGAGTCACTCCTCGACCCCAATGCCAAGGTCAAAGAAAACTACCACACCATTGTGATCGCAACGGACGAAGGGAAACTCATCAGCGGTGTTCAGATCCGACAGTCGAAATCAGAAGTCGTGGTCCGCAACGCTGAAGACAGAGTGATTACCGTGCCTCGAAGCGAAATCGAAGAGATTGCTCAGGGTGTCTCTCTCATGCCGGAGGGCCAGGTGGACACTCTGACCGACGAAGAAGTCGCAGCAATGGTCCGGTTTCTTTCAGAGCTCGGACGAACACCGGAGTATTCAATCGGTCGCCGACAACTGGCCCGCACATGGGATGTCCTCCAGCCCACAACAGAAGCTGCCTTTCGACTGCGTCGCACCAGCTATGCCACGGCTGCAGCGGATGACCCGGCCTTCACATGGCAGAAGAGCATCAGCACAGTTGCCGGAAACCTGCCGCTTTCAGATATTCCGCAGGTAATGGTAAAAAACCGATCCGCAGCCGGTTCACGAGGTGTCGGCTTTGCACGTTGTTACATCGAAGCCGAGACTGCCGGAGAGATCGTTCTGAGCATCAATGGGTTTGAGGGCCTGGAACTGCGGCACGGGCAGAATCCGGTCGACCTTGTCAGCACCATCAAACTGAGTGTACAACCGGGGAAACAGCGTTTGACATTCACTGTCGACCAGTCGATTCGAACAAAACCACTGGAGGTCGAGATTCTGACTAAGGGAACGACCGCTGTGGCGAAATTCGTGAACGACTAAAATCGAATTCGTCGAGAACTCCTCGCTCGGGGCGAAACGTAAAGCTCCGCCTCAGAATGACTTGATCCGTCGGGACGTACTGATGTCCATTCAACACTTCTCCGGCTCTGTGCTGCCTCTGCTGTTTCTATTCTCCAATTTGCTCATGGCCGACGAAACACCGCAACAGGATCCTCCTGAGGAAGCTCCGGAAGTCGAAGTCAAGGGCGGTGTTCGAACACTGGGAGGTCGACAGTTCTGGGGCGACATCATCTTCTTTCGCGGCTGGAGAATTCAGCACAATGTCGTTCTCGGACAGCATCGGTTGCTCGACCCTCAGGACAAACGCCACCTCAGCGGCACCCGGGGAGAATGCGAAGCCAAACTGAAAGAACTGCGGGAGCAGCACAAACTGCAGGACATGGACGGCAAAGCAGTCATCCTGATCCACGGCATCGGTCGATCTTCAAAGTCCTTCTATGCGATGAAGAAGAAGCTGTCCGAACAGGGCTATACCGTTGTTGGGTTCGACTATCCCAGTACACGCATCTCCATCCCGGACTCAACGGAATACCTGCATAGTGTTCTGCAGTCACTCAAAGGTATCGATTCGATTGATGTCGTGTGTCACTCCATGGGAGGCCTGCTGCTGCGGGCTTATCTCATGAAACACAAGGAGCCACGGTTCGGTCGTGCTGTCATGCTGGGAGTTCCGAATCAAGGCGCGCGTCTGGCCGACATGTTGAAGACCAACCCACTTTTCAAGACGATCATGGGACCGGCTGGCCAGCAACTCGTCACCGAGGGGCTGATCGAAAAACTTCCGACTCCGGAGTTTCCGTTTGCTGTCATTGCCGGCGGCCGCGACGGCCAGAAGGGTTACAATCCAATCCTCCCCGAGGATAACGACAGCACGGTGACTGTCACGAGCACCCGGCTCCCAGGTGCCGCCGACTTCCTGCTGGTTCCCGTCATCCACTCATTCCTGATGACCAACGACAGGTGCGTCACTGCAACGGAGCACTTTCTGAAACACGGAACCCTCGTCGAAGGCCGAGCGGCAGCACCTATCAAGCCACCGCAGGACTAGCCCGACACATCAGTCGGAGCAGGTGTCAGACACCGCCAGAGTTTCCAGC
This sequence comes from uncultured Planctomycetaceae bacterium, assembly GCA_913031625.1. Classification (GTDB taxonomy): domain Bacteria; phylum Planctomycetota; class Planctomycetia; order Planctomycetales; family Planctomycetaceae; genus Fuerstiella. The sequence goes on from CAJWGB010000233.1 coordinate 2,192, forward strand.
CTCTGGCACCAAGCCCGTTATTTGACAACGCCGCGTTGTCTGGCGACGGCAGCTAAATTGCGATGAATTCTGAAACACGTTTCACAGAGCTTCTGGCGATGTCCAAAACACGTCTCACCTGACGATTCGCGGTGCAGCCGATACACTGCTGTCACCTCTGACCTCAGCAGAAACACTATGATCAATCGGCCAGCTCAACTTACCGTATTCGCGTTCCTCCTGACCTCAACAATGACGGTCTGTGGCCAGGAGATTCAGTTCACGAGAGATGTCCGCCCCATCCTTTCCAATCACTGTTTCCAGTGTCATGGTCCTGACGAAAACTCGCGTGAGGCAGAACTACGACTCGACCAGAAAGCCGAATTGTTCAGCAAACGGGACGATGTCGCCGTGGTTGCACCAGGAAAGCCGGAGCAAAGCCTGCTGATGCAGCGGGTGTTGTCTCACGACCCGGATGTGGCCATGCCACCGAAAGCTGCCAACAAGCCACTCTCCACAGACCATAAAAAGACCCTTGAGCAGTGGATCCGGGAAGGAGCAAGCTGGGAAGAACACTGGTCGTTCATTCCGCCCCGGCGGCCAACACCACCGACAGCCACAGACTGGGCAAGAACCCCGATTGATTCGTTCATTCTGGATCGCATGAGACAAAAGGGCCTGGAACCTTCTCCTCAGGCCGGACCATACACACTCGTCCGCCGGGCCTATCTCGACCTGACGGGCCTGCAGCCGGAGCCTCACGATGCGGATGATTGGGTCAAAAAGCTGTCCGGACAGACCGGCAGCAATGCGTCGCAGCCGATCAACGAACGCGCATGGCAGGATCTGATCACACACCTGATGCAATCCCCCGCTTACGGAGAACGCTGGGCTCGGCGCTGGCTGGATCTTGCACGTTACGCAGACACAAATGGTTATGAGAAAGATCGCGATCGCAGTATGTGGCCATATCGGGACTGGGTCGTTGAGGCGATCAATTCCGGAATGCCGTTTGATCGCTTCACGGTCGAGCAGCTTGCAGGCGACATGCTCCCCAATGCGACCATTCAACAGCGTATTGCCACCGGTTTTCATCGCAACACAATGCTGAACGAAGAAGGTGGCATTGATCCACTGGAGTTTCGATTTCATGCCATGACAGACCGAGTCGCCACCACCGGCACCACATGGCTCGGCCTGACACTCGGGTGCTGCCAGTGTCACACACACAAGTACGACCCGGTCTCTCATCATGAGTACTACCAGGTGATGGCGTTTCTGAACAACTGCGACGAACCCGCCCTGCAGCTGACCAACGAGCAGTTGGAGCAGCGCTGGCAGGCAGATCAGAAGACTGCGGATCGTCTGACGGCCACTCTGCCGGACCACTGGCCGGTCGACTCATATCAACCGCTCCCGTCAAAGGTCACCCACTTCTCAGCAGATGGAAGTCAGGAACTGAAACTGGCTGCAGATGGATTCATCGAGGCCCATGGAGAGAACCCGGAACGAGCCATCTACAGAACCGAAATCGAAGTTCCAGCTGGTGACATTTATTCCATTCGGATCAACACGCGAGCCGTTGATGGTGTGGGTGCCGGCCGGACCGACCACGGCAATTTCGTGCTGACCGACCTGCAGGTGGCAATGGTCCCCAATGAGAAAGGAGAGGCCGTAGCGCTGCCTCTGATGGGAGCAACAGCGACTTCCGAACAGAAGAATTATCCAGCTGGAAATGCGATTGACGCAGACCCAAAGTCCGGCTGGGGGATTCACAATGAAGATGGAATCCCGCGTGAAGCCTCTTTGACTGCCATCATTGATCGCAGCCGGCTGACCCACATCGGCAATCAGGCACAAAACCTCCGTGTGACCATCTCTCAACAGCTCGGCAAACAGCACACAATTGCGGCGTGGCAGGTTGAAGTGTTGACACCGGATGAGTCAGCATCTCAGAAGCGTGATGCGGAGATCACTGCCGCCATGGAAGAATGGCGAGCCAGAGAATTACCTCATGCAACCAAATGGACTCATCTCATGCCGGTGAAGGCAGAAGCGAATCTGCCAATCCTGACAATACAAAAGGACGCCTCCATCTTTGCCAGTGGTGACACTGCGAAACGTGATGACTATTACATCACGCTGCCCGGGGAACCATATCCGATTACATCATTGAGACTGGAGGCACTGCCGGATGAGCGTCTGCCTAAAGGAGGTCCGGGAAGCACTTACTATGAGGGCACACTCGGAGACTTCTATCTCACCGAAATCGATGTTTCGGTCGATGATCAGAAGTTTCCATTGAGACGTGCAACCGACACATACAGAAAGAACCGCTACGGTCAGCCAGTCTCAGCGGGCCTGTCGATCGATGGCGATATACAGACCGGCTGGTCCGTTCACGGGCGCCAGGGGGAACGGCATGTCGCCGTCTATAACCTGGCCGAGCCCATCCCGGCGAATCAGCCGTTCAAAGTGCACATGGCCTTTGGCCGCCACTTCGCCAGTTCGTTGGGACGGTTCCGTTTCTCGGCCACTGGTGACACGGGGACACCGGACGCGCGAGAGTATTCAGACAACGTCGCAGCATTGATTCGCAAAGCCCCCACGAACCTGAAACCCGACGAGCAAAAGACGCTCCTTAGTCAGTTCCTGCTGACGGCTCCTGAGCTGAAGTCTGTTGCGGCGAAAATCAGGACACTCAGACGTCCCCCGGCATTCAATGAGTCGCTCGTCCTTGCTGAACGGCCGCCGGGACATGAGCGGCCAACGTTTCGTCATCATCGCGGAGAATACCTGCAGGCTCGCGATCGAGTCTCAGCCCGTCTTCCGCAGGTCCTCACGTCGGAAAACGGCCAGCCACGAAACCGTCTGGAATTTGCCAGGTGGATCGTCTCACGCGGAAACCCACTGACCGCTCGAGTGGTGGCGAATCGCCACTGGCAGGCATTTTTCGGCACTGGAATTGTTGCCACCGTGCAGGACTTTGGAATGCAGGGCCGGGCGCCCTCCCATCCGGAACTCCTTGACTGGCTGGCCGTTACCCTGATGGAAGCTGACGGCTGGGATCTAAAGAAATTTCACCGCCGCATTGTGACATCATCCGTTTATCGCCAGGGCACGGTCCTCACACAACGCGCGCAACAGACAGACCCCGGCAACCGTCTGTTGAGCTATTCTCCCAGGTTCAGACTGGATGCAGAGATTATTCGGGACCAGCTGCTGCAGGCTGCCGGAGTTCTCTCCCGAAAGATGGGTGGTCCCCCCGTGAAACCCATGCAGGCAGCCGGTATCTCGGAGTCGGCCTACGGGAAGCCGAAATGGAATGCGAGTCCTGGTGACGAACGCTATCGCCGCTCGCTGTACACATACACCAAACGAACGGCTCCGTACGCCATGTTCACAACCTTTGACGGACCAAGCGGTGAAGCATGTACGGCTCAGCGGAACCGAAGCAACAGCCCACTCCAGGCACTGACACTGCTGAATGATGTGATGCTCATCGATCTTGCCCGACACGCTGGCCGATATACAACGGCTCTGAAAGCCACGTCGGACGCCGACAGACTTGATCAGCTCGTTCGACGCGTACTGGTTCGCCCGGCGTCAGAATCAGAACGAACGGACCTGCTGGCATTTATTACTGCTCAGCGGGAAGCATTAACACAGAGCCCGAACGCCGCCTCGCGACTCATGGGGCAGGCTGGAGCGGACACGAGCAACGTGGAACCAGCCGTCTGGACGCTCGTGGCTCGTTCATTGTTTGCTCTTGATGAAACCCTGTCCCGCGAATGATGATTTGCGGCTGACAATTCACATCACTCGAAAGGACCGCAGAGTGCAGATTTCAGGTATTCAGACTGACGTAAAGCTGGGTGAAATCCAGACGAATCTCGACCTCCTCGCACGCACCATCGGCGAAGAAGCGGAACAGGGCAGCCGCATGGTTGTCTTCCCGGAGTGCTTCCTGACTGGCTACTGTTTCGAGTCACTCGAAGAAGCCCGCGAATATACGCAACCGCTTGATGGAGAGGCTGTTTCGTTTGCCACTGATGTCTGCAGCCAGCACAACTGCTACACAGTCTTCGGACTGCTCGAAGAAGACGGAGACAAAGTCTACAACGCACTTGCTCTGGTTGGGCCGGAAGGACTGATCTCCGGATACCGCAAAATCCACCTGCCCTGGCTGGGGGTTGACCGGTTCACAACGCCCGGTGAGCAGCCTCTTGAAGTCGTCGAAGCGGGAGGCGTCCGAATCGGCATGCTGATCTGCTACGACGGTGGATTCCCGGAGTCGACCCGGATTCTGGCCATTCAGGGAGCCGACGTTGTTCTGTTGCCGACGAACTGGCCTCCTGGGGCCGAAGGAATGGCGAAGTACGCCAGCAATACTCGAGCAATGGAAAATGGAATCTATTTTGCCGCCGTCAATCGCGTCGGAACCGAGCGTGGTTTTGGTTTTATTGGCGGCAGCCGAATTTGTGATCCCACCGGGACAACAATGGATACAGCGGATCACACAGACGCAGCCGTGCTGCGTGCAACGATTGACGTTGAGAAAGCCAGAAACAAACGATTGGTTCGCGTACCGGGCAAGCATGTGATTGACCGCATCGCAGATCGCCGACCGGAAATGTATGGCCCGTTGGCTGAGCCGCATGGCCTGTCGCGACCTGGCCGCGATGAGTCAGCCTGACACAGACAGTTTCCACGGCGGCCACATCGTAGCGGAATTGCGCAAGCACTCCGGCCGAAAACCGTCCGGGTTCAAATTGACCGAACCGGCAGCCACCTCGTAGCCGTGCTCGACCGGGCGGCTCGCGCCGCTCCGCAAACATTGGAGCACACCGGGCCTCGCGGCTCCCCTGAGTAGCCGCCGTCTGTAAAATCCATCATGCTGCAACGTCAATCTGATCTTCACCATGACTGCCTGCATGCATTCGCTGAGATACCTCATGAGCCCTAAGTTCCACCTCATTTCCATCACGCTGGTCCTCTGGATTCTGACCTCCACGCCAGCAAGTGCCGAGGTCCGAGTCCCGCGGATCTTTTCCGACCAGATGGTTCTTCAACAGGAAACTTCCAACGCCTTTTGGGGTTGGGGCACGCCCGGAAAGAACATCAATGTGGAAGCCAGCTGGGGTGAGTCTGTTTCAACAACGGTTAGCCCGGAAGGCCGCTGGAAGCTGTTCCTGCCGACTCCGTCCCACGGAACCGGGTTTCAGGTGACAATCAGTGGCGGTAACCAAATCCGTTTGAAGAATGTTGCGATCGGGGAGGTCTGGCTTTGTGCGGGACAGTCCAATATGGGCTGGTCGACCGGCAACAGTTTTGAAGCGGAAGGCGAAACGAATGTCGACCTCCCTGGCTTTCGGATCTTTAAGTCACAGCGTGAACACTGGCACGAGCCACTGGAAGAATCGCGCGATCTGCTGAAACGATGGAAGCCCTGTACACCGGAGTCCGCTGCCGAGACATCGGCCGTCTCATACTATTTTGGCAAGACGCTGCATCAGCATCTGAAAGTTCCTGTTGGGATCATTGTGCAGGCTTACGCCGGAACTCCCATAGAGGGCTGGATGCCATGGCAATTGCAGGCAGACGATCCACGTGCCATTGCTCACAAAGAGCAGATGGACATAAATTCTCGCCGTCAACGGGGCAGAGGAGACACCATCGAAAAAGGACTGGCGACGTGGCAGGAAGAGTTCGCTGTCTATCAACGAAAGATTGCGAGCGGCGAAACGATGAAGAATCGTTTTCGCGTGCTGCAGCCTCCATTCATTACAAAGCCCGCATCGCTTGGGCACCAGTATCCGGCTCATATCTTCAACGCCATGGTCTACCCGATTCGTCCGTTTGGGATCCGGGGAATGATCTGGTATCAGGGTGAGCGCAATTCAAAGAACGTGCCTCAGGCTGTGCACTATGAAACGCAGATTGCCCGACTGATTGGCTACTACCGATCGTCGTGGCATGAGCTGTCTGCGGGAAATGTGTCTGACGATTTCCCTGTGCAGTTGACTCAGTTGCCCAGTTGGAATCCACCTCAGCAGGAACCAGTCGAAGGCCTGTCAGCTCCATGGGCGGCCAATCGAGAGTCGATGCGACTGGCCAGCGAATCTCTGCCGAATGCGGGCCTTGTGGTGTCCATCGACACGGGTGATGAAATTGCGCTCCATCCAAAGAACAAGAAGCCGATCGGTATTCGGCACGCCCTGCTGGCCCTCAACAAAACGTATCGTCGAGTGAATATTGTCGGCAGCGGTCCGCGTGTCACCGATTATCGCCGGGTTGGGAATCGTGTGACATTGACGTTTGGTTCGATCGGTTCCGGCCTGATGGCTGGTCGAGGAGAGAATCCGGATGCGTTTGCTCTGGCAGATCAAAATGGATCATGGCACTGGGCGAAAGCGACCATTGACGGCAATGCTGTGCATCTCACTGCAGAAGACGTCAGACAGCCAACTGGTGTCCGATATGCGTGGGCCATGAACCCTTCGCAGAGAAGCCTCCTTTACAACCGCGAAGGGCTGCCAGCGTCACCGTTTCGAACCGACAGTCAACCGTTGTTTCGGGAAGACGAGGACCTGATGGACGTGTTGAAGCCGGAAAAACCGGAAGGATACGTCTCGAAAGACTGGAGCCGGCCGGCCATGCCACAGGCACAAGCCAATGAGTAATTCCCCAGACGCTTTAATCTTCAGTAGCATTGAGCCCGCGAATAATGCCAGCCTGTTCGAGGTGCGAGTTCGCACATGGCATGACGACCGGGCGCAGAAGAACTCAGCCCACCGCTGGCTGTCAGAATTGCCATTGGAATCGCCGCATCAACGATGCTGGTCCCGACCGTGAATCCGTGTATGTATGCTCTGATGGCCGATTTGGGGCATTTGAGCGGCAGGCATCAGAGTCACACGAACAGGACTTCGCTCAGGCCAGGTTCGGAGAATCCCGCGAAATGCCATGAATTCCTGGTTTGGAACCAGTCAGCCGCTGAATCTGCGAATTCCCTCGTGGCGTGCATGGCCGTCTTGTTTTCGTGGGGGGAGGCATTCAAAATGCCGGCTTCCTGACGATGAGGACCAGTCCTCCGTCCAATTGAAACCATCCAGCCCAAAGGCACTCTGGTGTTCCGAGTCCTGATTACCGACGGCCTGCACGCAGCAGGCATGAAAATCCTCGAAGAAACCGAAAACGTCGAACCGGTGGTGAAACCGGATCTGACGCCGGAGCAGCTGGTTGAAGAGCTGGCTGAGCGCCCGTATGTGTTGGTGGGCTTTTTGGCATGGTTGATACTGGTCCCGTTGGGAATTACCTCGGCTCAGGCTATCCGTAGGAAATTGGGGAAGAACTGGCGTCGGTTGCACAAACTGACCTACGCCGTCGCCGTATTAGGATGGTTGCACCTTTTATGGCTATCTCGGTCCGACGTCGGTGATGCGGTTATCTATGGAGGCTTGTTCGTATTCTTGCTGGGGTATCGCCTAGCAGGTCGTATCCGGTTTGCGGCACCGTAGACTTGATATTGCTTCCACTAGAGCGCCCGGGAAGCCAAAATCTTAATTTACGCCGCCACGGCCGACCTGTATCCTCCAACCCCCGCAGCGCTGTTCAGTAAACATTAATGCAACGAGACTTGCTCAGCATATCCTCAGTACCGATGGCGATCGCCTGGCTCGCAGTTATTGTCATCGGAGGTATTTCTGGTTTGGCTGCCTTGTGCCTGTGTTGGTTTTTGATCGGGTTTGGCGGTGAAGACTCGGAAGAAAAACACGGCATCTCGGATCAACGGTCCATTCGGCTTGGTGGCGTCGTGATCGTGTTTTACTTGTTATTCAATGCCTTTTATTTGTGGAGTTTTGCGGGGTACGAACTATCGCTGCTTGAAATATCAGTTCTGGCGGTGGTCACGCTCTTTTTTCTACTAGGTGTTGTAGAAGACCTCACCTCGAATCTGACGGCTAAAATACGATTTTTAGCGATGATACTGGCAGCACTTGGTTTAACGTGGCTGATCGATGATCTTCAGTTATCAAGCGTTGGTATCGGTTGGGTGGATTGGATTTTGGAGTTTGCCACCTTTTCGAGTTTGTTGTTCACAGCCCTATGCATGGCTTTTTTGCCCAATGCCTTCAATACAGCTGATGGT
>CAJWGB010000234.1 GCA_913031625.1 uncultured Planctomycetaceae bacterium
ATCTTTGCATGATCAACTTCAGGGAAATGTAATTAACCACAGAGTGGATAGAGAAACACGGAGGTGTGTTCCGCCATTCTCGGAAATCGAGTCTGACTTTCAACAATGAGCGGCACGCCGATTCAGAGGAACAGAGGATCTTCCATCTGATCATTCCACTCTTCCCACAGCCGAACCAGTTCGGCCAACTGTTCGGGATGTGTGTCGGCAAGGTTATTCTGTTCCGCCAGATCCTTTGAGAGGTCGTAGAGCTCCCACTTCGCTGACCCCACATTATTCCGACGCCCCATTCTTAACAGCTTCCAGTCACCGTGACGCAGTGCCGTCCTGCCGCCCTGACGCCAGAAGAGTGTTTCGTGCGGAGCGCCCTGCTTGTTGCCGGTCACAAACGGGACAAGGTTAACGCCCTCCACCAGTTTCGGCTTCTTCACCGCGTCGCAGCTTCCGGCCACCGTTCCGAAGACGTCGAATGAACTAACGACTCGATCATCAACCTGGCCTGCTGGAATCGTGCCTTTCCACTGCATCATAAATGGCACTCGAATTGCACCTTCATACATCTGACCTTTTTCACCTCGAAGGGGACGATTCGACGAGGTTAATTCTCGAGTCGGCCCACCGTTGTCGCTGATGAAGAACACGATTGTGTTTTCTTCAAGACCTGAGTCTCGCAGCTGTTGCATGACGGCCCCGACACTGTCATCAAGATTGGCCAGCATGGCTGCGAAAATTCGCCGGTGGATGTCTTCAATGTGGGCAAACTTCTTCATATAGGTCTCGGCCCCCTGCAGCGGACTGTGAACTGCGTTGTAGGCGAGGTACAGAAAGAACGGCTTATCATCATGCCGGTCAATGAAGTCTACCGCCTCACGTGTCAGCGCATCTGTGAGGTATTCCGATTCCTTAACCGGTTGACCGCCACGAACAATTGGATTGTTCGCATCGTAGTCGGGCTCGTTGTAACCCATGTGAGTCGAATAGATCAGGCCCTTCCCGCCGGTCCAGCGGCCGGATCCGCCACCTGGCAGTGTGCGGCGGCGGAGCATTGTTGTCACACCTTTGTATGGCGGCGGCACGAAATAGTGCCCTTCATGAGTGAAGCCAAAGAACTCATCAAACCCATGCCGAAACGGGTGATACGCAGCAGTGCCTCCCTGGTGCCACTTGCCGATCAATCCCGTGGTGTAGCCGGCATCCTGAAGAGCCTCCGCAATTGTGATTTCGTTTGCAGGAAGTCCAAACCCGGGGTTTTCATTCTTTGCTCCTGTGGGATTGAACTCGTACCCGAACCGAGTCGGCGTACGGCCTGTTAACAACCCCGCCCGTGAGGGGCTGCAGTTCGGCCCGGCAACGTACCCGGAAGTAAATCGAACTCCACCAGCCGCGATTGAGTCGATATGCGGAGTGGGAATCTGCGGATTTCCCTGACAGCTTAGTTCGCCGTAGCCAAGGTCATCGGCAAAGAAGACAAGGATGTTCGGCTGGCCAGCCACAACGAGCCTCATGGGACTCTGCAGCGAAATTGCAACTATTGCTGCGGTCAGCAGTCGTGGCATTCGAAAAGTCATTATCGTCGCTTCCATTGATATCAGGGAATCGTCGGACGATAGCCGCTCCGATGCCCGCCAGCAACGTACCTTCTCGAACAGCCTCTTGCCGTCACTGCGTTGTATCAGTACCCTGGTGCCCAGCCTGCAAAGACACGTCCAAATGACGAGCCTTCACCTTCGCACCAACAACAGATCAAGATTCTGCCACATGCACTCTTTCCGTTTCCTGACAGCAATTCTGTCCATCCTCTCAGTGGTCTCCGGCTCGCAGGCAGAACGGCCCAATGTCGTCCTGATTTACATCGACGACCTCGGCTACGGCGATCTTGGCAGCTACGGAGCCAAAGACATTCCGACCCCGCACATCGATCGTCTGGCCAAAGAGGGCGTTCGCTGCACAACTTCGTACATCACCAATCCGCCGTGCTGCCCCAGCCGTTGTGCATTGATGATGGGACAATACGGGCAAAGGTTTGGAAAATACGGCATGTCACGCGGGCTGCCGATCCCCGAAGACCGACCAACACTGGCAAAATTCCTGAGCGATGCTGGATATGCCACCGGGCAGATCGGCAAGTGGGACATCGGAACAAAGAAACAAGGCCCATTGAACGTGGGCTTCGCAGAAGTTCGAAGGAAACCACCTGCAAAGAAATACTCCGCTGAAGAACTGGAACGTGCCGACAAGCAGCTGCGCACGCAAATTAAGAAGAAAGACGGTAGTTCAAAGTACTTCTGCATCAACGCACTGGGCGAAACCGTCTGGCTAACCGACTACGACGGAGATTCGATGGTCGACTTTGTCGGACGACACCGAGACGAACCGTTTTTCCTCTATTGGTCACCGGAAGCAATTCACTCGTTCAACACGGAAGTGCCAAAACGCCTGATGAAGCGTGCATCCGCAAAGGAAAAGAAGCGGCAGAAACTGGCCGGAGCCATTGTGTCAGTGGATGACCAGGTCGGAAAACTGTTGAAAACACTCGACCGCCATGGCCTTCGCGAAAACACGCTGATCATCTTCACGAGTGACAACGGCGCGAACGGCGGAGACGGAGGCTCTTCTGCTCCGTATACCGGCGGAAAGGGAGGTGGCACACAAAAGGAAGGCTGGGTGAGAGTGCCCACGATCTTTTCTATGCCCGGCACCATCCCTGAGGGACGAGAGTATCACGGCATGATTGCGAACTTTGATTTCTACTCAACGATCGTCAGTGTCGCCGGGGAAGAGATCCCCAAGCATTGTGATGGCGTCAATCTGCTGCCGTGGTTGCAGGGCACGAAGATCGGCGACGCTCACGAATACCTCTACTGGCTCAACAGCGAACCGGGAGATGCCGTGCGGCGACATCTGATCGCGGCCCGCTGGAAAAACTGGCGACTCTACCGTAAGTACAGGAAAGATGACTGGCAACTGTTTAACCTGAATGCAGATCCCCGAGAAGAACGGAACCTTGCCGCGAAACATCCGGACGTTGTCACACAGATGGCGGCAAAACATGCGGAGTGGGAGAAGACCTTGATTCCCGTCGGAACAATTCCAGATATCACAAGCCGGGAGCCGAACATTCCAAACGGACACGGCTGGGCAACAAAGTAAGCCGGAGCGAACGCCGTGAGGTCCAACGCAACCGTTTGATGGGGTGCCGACCCTCGCTTCCCCCGGCCGGCCTGCGAATATTCATCACAGTGGGCATAGTGGTGCGTTGAGAGTGGCTATGGGCACGCGGGCTCTGGTTCCGAATCTTCGGCACGTGTGCCAAACAGTGGAGCTCGTTCGGCGGCGAGAATCGACTCGTACTCTTTAATGCGAGTTGCGTCGCCCATCCGTCGCAGGTTCTCGGCCAGAATGACGTTATCGGCGACCCTCAGAAACCGTTCGTACTGTGCTTTCGTTTCCGTAGCACTTCGCTGACGTTTCTGCTTATCGATCTCGGTGCGATAACGTTCGTACGAGGGATGCTTCTCAATTGCATTAATGAACTCATCACTGCGTGACGTCATCAATTCCACGGAAACTGGATTGATCACATTCACCAGGCCTGGCCACTTGCGTCGGAGGTCGGAAGCGATCTTGCTTTTGAGGCCGCCAGCCGATGATGGACTCGGCCGTCGTCCGCGTGTCTGGTTATTCGTGCGAGTTTTCTCCCACGCGTCAACCAGTCGTTTTTCACCGGACAACTTCAATTTTTCAGACAGCTTCGCCAGCACAACCTTCTGCACGGGTGAAGCAATTTCCAACACCCGACTGAATGGAGGATCGTTGGTCAGAAACTTCTCATCACCATCTTTACCGAACTTGCTTTCGTAGCTCAGAAACTCACCGGACGTCTTCACCGGAACATCAATCGTGTCAGCATTCAGGATTGTGTAGGCGTGTGCTTCTTCCAGAGAAATGACGCCATCCTCGTCGTAGTCCGGCTGTTCAATTTCTTTGCCGGTTCGGTCAACACCGGAAACGGCTGCCCAGAAATAGGTGCTGTATTCGACGTAGTTCGCTTCATTCACATCGGGCGTACAGCCTGCAGCAGGGCGATCGTGAACAGTGGCATAGAAGCCGGCACGCCTCTGAGGAGAAAGTCCTTTCTCCGGATCCCCCTCGCGATACACCAGACGAGAAAACCCTCCGGTATAGCACTGCACCATGACAACCACGACGTTAACTTCGGGGTCGAGCTGATCGAGCAGCTTCGTAAACTCCTTCATACGCAGACTCGAGTTCTCCCACATTGCGATCGAAGTATTGTAGACGTCATTGCGATCATTACTCCGACCACCGTGCGCTGTCACATAGACGAACAGACTGTCTCCGGACTTCATCTCCGGTCCGACTTTGCCAAACCAATTCCTGACATGCTGAGGCTTGAGTGCATTCCGAACGCCAGGAACCTCATGATTTCGAAAGCTGAGGCCCAGCCCGCGTGAACTGCCGAAGAATTCGGCCATCAGCTGATTGGCACGAGGCAGACTGTCAGGATCGTGCACGAGCAGGTCACGACGCTTGTCATTTCCGTCGGCGAAGAAGACATCATGCTGATGAATCTGGTCCTCATAGTCATCAAGAACTCGGTTGAAGAGCAGCACGTTCTTCTCAAGCGAGACCTGATTCCCGGACGGTGAATATCCGCCTCCAATCGTGAGGACGAAATTTCTCGCCTGCACTGAGACGGTGGACAGAACAATAATGCACACAGCCAGGAGTTTGTTGTTCAGCATGAGGCTGTTCCGGAAGGAAGAATGAGGGGCATACTAACCACACAGTCACAGCGAATCGATGTGCGACTGCACGAAACCACAGAGGACGCAGAGAATCACAGAGCTGCGTTGTGAATGTTGTCTGACTCTCTCAGTCGGGTCAGCATTTTCGGCTCGATCACTCGGGGACTGCAATCTCAAGTGGCCAGCCAGGTACTTTGCGTGGGGCAGGGCGACGTTCCTGATCGAACACGTGAATGTCGCACGTGATCGTTCGCTTTGCACGATTAAAGGTCACTGTGCCATACCCGCCCACGCCGTGGGCAGCTCCTGCCACTGTAAGCTTGTTACCAAAACGATCGTGATGATTGCCGCTGCCGTCGACACCGTCGATCTCGCGCCCCTGAGCCGGAACACTCGGCCGCCAACTGCGATTCTGTTTGGAAGAAAAGGCAGGCAGCGAATATGCCCAGGGACCATCGCCCCAGTTCTCAATCCCGTGTTGATGCAGAGTTCCGAAATGAATATCTCCGTGCACCATAATGGGATGAGCAGGAGCCATCAGGCTGAGTGCTCGCCTGCGTGCTGACTGAGGCCAGCCATTGGCGTCCATGTCCCCAAATCTCACATCGTAATTGCCGATATTGACAAACGGTGACTGCGTGAGGACCGCCGAAAGTCGTTTCCGGTCCACCACATCTCTGACCCAGCTGGCAACAAATTCTTCCTGTGCGGTCCCAAGCAGGTGCAGGTCAGGACGGTCAAGTTTAGTAGTATCAAACGCCGGGTCCTTAATGACTTCCAGTGTCCGATTCGGTTGATTCGATTCCGGATCCTCGACCGCTTTGGAGAGGACAGCGCGGGGAGGCGATTTAAACTTACGATCTTCAAGGATAGCAAAGGAAACGCCCCCATAGTCGAGTGATGTGTAATAAGCATTGATGCCGTCCCCCCATGGTCCTTTGTTAGCCGGTGTCGGCAAATGACCAGTCTGAGTCTGTTCGACTGCGTTCACCCATTTGGGATGCATCGGATACCCGCCCGCCGTCCGATCCCCCCGCATGATCTTTCCGCCGTCACCCCATAGATCATTGGCATAGACATCATGGTCATCTGTGATCACGATCGATGGCCGATCCTTCAGCAGATCACGAAATGTGAGCCCCCACTTGCGCCACTTGGCCAGATAATTGGCCATCGCTTCCGGAACATCCTGCTCCTCGGTCGCCATCACAACTTCCCCTCCACTGTTGCTCTCATAAATCTGATCGCCGGCAAAAAAGACCACGTCAGGGTTCTGCTCAATCATCTGTGTGACAGATTCCGTATACGGGAACCACTTGTCGTTCACGCAGGCGACCGCCGTCATTTTGAGGGTGTCAGTATCGATCGGATTGGCGCGAAACGTGCCTTCCAGCACGCTTGCTCCGCAGACAACGCGATAGTCGACAGTCTTCGTTGTGTTCCAGTCCGTGATCCGCGTCGTGCCCATCGCCGTCAGTGAATCGAGCGGCATCGTCCGAATCGTCTTCCAGCCTGTCCCACTCCTGAGTTGCAGGTCGACACTGGCTGTGACCGGTCGCAGGGGATTGAGATCCGTATGAACGGCGAAGTTAAGCGTGCCGTTTGCCTGCAGCGTATATTGCGTCCAGAGAATGGCGGGAGCCTTTTGTTCGACGATGCGTTCAACGCGAACGAAGTAGGCGCCATGTGTCTTACCTTCCGGCGTTGTGAGCCATGTCTTAAGCTCGACGCCGGTTCGAATCAGGTCAACCTCAAACGTCACTTCTGTGGCGTCCGCCGGAATGTCTTCCTTCTGATATCTCTCGCCGCCAATCTCCAGCTGTGCTGCCGTGGACGCGAGCGGTCGTGACTCCGAGAAAGGCCACCGCGACAGAGTGATCTCATACCTGCCCGCCTTTGCAACATCGAGCCACCATTTGCCATTCTTCAATTCTCTGCGCAGAACGTGGTTGCGAGCCCATGGTGGATTGCCTCGATCCATCACCCAGTCCTGACTGGTCAGCTCACTTGGGTTTTCAAACTCACTTCCGACCAGAATGCGAGTTGGCGTCATTGCTGCCTTAACCGAGTCGAACCACTCGCGGTGAGCCTTATCGAGGCGCTGGAAGACCTCCGGGAATCTGTCCGCCACGTTATTTCGCTGCGCAGGATCTGCCCGAATGTCGTACAACTCCCTTCCTTCAACGAGTCGCCATTGCTGAGTGAGGGCAGCCCCAACTTCCCACACGTCTCCTGGCTTGACGTAGCCATTTCCACCGTGCATCTGAGAATGCAGAATCCGATCGGGCCAGGGCTGATCGTTCCCCAGCAACAGTGGCCTGAGTGACCGACCGTCAAGAGCACGCCATGTCGCCGGACGCTCCAGATTGCACAGCTCCATCAGAGTTGGAGTAATGTCCAGGTGAGCAGTCAGTGTCGGAATGTCCCGCGGCGAACCGTACTGATCATTTGGCATTCGAATGAAGAGCGGTACGCGATGACCTCCATCATAAGCCGAACTCTTGCCGCCTCGCATGCCGGCATTGTCACGTGCGTCAACCGGCCATCCAGTGATGCGACCGCCTTCACCGAAGACAGTGCCCGCTGACGTACCGTTGTCTGTCATGAACAGGACAATCGTGTTTTCCTCAAGCTTCTCCCGTTTCAGATAGTCGAGCAGTCTTCCCATGTTCCAGTCAAAGTTGGCAATCATCCCCTTGAAAGCCGCCTGAGTCTTCGACAGGCCGGCATCGATAAACGGCTGCTTCCATTCGTCGGCCACGAGGTAGGGGCCATGGGGAGCGTTTGTGGGAAGATAGACGAAGAACGGCTTGTTCCCGCCCGCATCTGCAAGCACCGACGACATGAACGACATCGCTTCGTCAAACCACACGTCCGTGCAATAGCCTTCGAACTCTCGCCAGCGGTCCCCAACAAGGTAAGTATCATCAAAGTAATCGTTGCCCCAATAGTCAGAGATCTGGGTCACACCTCCACAACGATGCCAGACCGACTTTTCGAATCCACAGTCCATCGGGCGAGAAGGAGCGTTGTCTCCCAGGTGCCACTTGCCAAACATGCCGGTGGCGTACCCATTCGCGGTAAAGAGATCACCGAGCGTCTTCTCATGAGGGCTCAATGACGTCCGTCCGGACGATGTCCGGTAGGCACCTGTGCGAGCAGGGTAGCGGCCCGTCATCAACGCCGCCCGAGTGGGCGTGCAATACGGTGAGACGTGGAAGTCGGTGAACCGAATTGACTGATCATGCAGGCGGTCGAGGTTGGGCGTCTTCAGAAACCGATCCCCATGACAGGACAGATCGCCGTAACCCTGATCGTCCGTCATCACCAGAATGACATTCGGTCGATCGGCCGCGAAGAGGGATGTAAACGCGGAAAACAGCAGAAACGTGATGCAGCGCATAAATAGCAACCAGGCAGAGTTTGAGACCACAGGCAGCCGACACGTTACGCGCTGTGTCTTCGCTCTGCAATTCAGCGATGCTCGGGTACGACCAGCATGGAGTCCCAGCTCGGGTGAGACAGCCCCTCCTCTGCCTGAGATTTGTTGCCCCAAGTACCCACCGCGGAATTCACGCGGATGCTGTTGATCACATGCCATCTCGCGATGAAAAGAGTCCTGAGGAGCGGTTTGGTTGAGATGGTCAGATTCACAGAGCCTGAAGAGGACAACGCTGCTTTGCTGCAGAGCTTCGTTTCATTCCAGGAGCACGCCGATGACACAGGGGAACGAGTCCGCTAAAAGACACAGCCGCCGTCGGCCTGCCGTAAAACCTGCTTACGTTCTGTGACAGCATCGCCACGACAAGGTGCCGGTAGTCGGGACTTAAACGACAGGCTAGACTCAAGGCTCGAGTCCATTAATCCCTGAACCATGCAAACATGCTCAACGCTCATCGCCTCTATTACTGCCTTGCTCTCCTCGCACTGGTCACACTCTCGCAGTCCGCGATCGGAGCCGACAGACCCAACATTCTGTTTATCTTCGCCGACGACTGGGGTTGGGGTGACCTGAGCTGTCATGGGCATCCCTATGTGAAGACGCCAAACATCGACCGACTGGCGAAGGAAGGCACAGATTTTCATCGATTTACCGTCGCCAGCGGTGTGTGCTCTCCCAGCCGAACGGCCGTGATGACAGGCCACTTTCCGGCACGCTACAACATTGACGGCCACTTCGCGTGGGTGCCCAGCAATGCCAAACGCAACATGCCGGATTGGCTCAGCCCACAATCGCCACTCCTGCCACGGATGCTCCAGCAGGCAGGCTACCGAACAGCCCACTATGGCAAGTGGCATCTGTCAAACAACATGATTCCTGACTCACCACTTCCGAGTGAATACGGGTATGACGAGTATGGAGCATTCAACTGCGCAGGTGAGCAGATCCCTGTTCACGAGGACTCGGAACATGCCGTGAGGTTCATCGAGAAATGCCAGCAGGAACAGCGACCCTTTTTTGTAAACCTGTGGATTCACGAACCTCACACGCCCTTCCACACGGTTCCTAAATACCGCTGGCGTTTTCGTGACCTTGAGGAACGTGACAACATCTACGCATCAGTACTTTCTCATGCCGACGATCGGATTGGCGAAGTGCTCGATGCCCTGGACCGACTGAACATTGCAGACAACACCCTGGTTATCTTCAGTTCCGACAATGGCCCGGCACGGACTTCAGCAACGACGGAACTTGGCCTGATGCACGACACAGCAACCGGAGCGGGCTACAACATTGCAGCAGCGAAAGGGATCACTGGAGGTCGGAAAGGTTACAAGTCCGCACTCTTTGAGGGAGGGATCGGTGTTCCATTTATTGCTCGCTGGCCGGGCCGGATCGCAGCCGGAAAAACAGACGGCACATCCATGATCTCTGCAGTAGATCTGCTGCCAACGTTCTGTGAAATCGCGGGAGCCACATATCCGGATGGCTACGAGCCGGACGGCGAGAGCCAGGTGGGGCCGCTCACGGGAACGCAGTCGTCCGGTCGAGAAAAACCCCTGTTCTGGAAAATGCAGTCCTCGTGGCCGATTCCCAGGTCCCGACCTCATCACTGGGTTTCCTGGGCTGTTGTGCATCAGGACTGGAAGCTGATGTGCAATCGCGACATGACTTATGTGGAGTTGTACAACATCACCAGGGACCCGCTGGAGCAGTCAAACCTTGCGGATGCAAGGCCACAGAAGGTCGGGGAACTCAGGACACAGATTGAAGAATGGAAACGTTCCCTGCCGGCCAGGCCGATGGGGGACGTTTTTTCGGAGCAGCGGACTCAGCAGACGGATCCATAGACAGTCAAACCCAGGGCACCGGGCAGTCCATTGTGAATTCACTGGACTCGTTATCCGCTCTTCACAGTTACAATTGGCAGAGCACACACATTGCCCCCGAGGCTTATGATTCTCCATGTGGACATGGATGCGTTCTACGCGTCCGTTGAAGAACGCGATCGACCGGAAATTGCCGGTC
>CAJWGB010000235.1 GCA_913031625.1 uncultured Planctomycetaceae bacterium
AGATACATCAGGTCATACATCGCGCGGATGTAGTTCTCGACGTCCGTGAATTCGATATCCAGATTCATTTCGGGCGGAGCAGCCGCAGCTCCCTTCTCTGCCCACAGGCGATCGTTCTCAATCTTCTTCTCAAGACCCGCAACGGCTGCGAGATATTTGTCCAGAGTTGCCTGGTCCTCCCTGCCGAGTTTTCGACGAAAGTCCTTTGCATCGGAGTGGATCTCATTGAGCAGGTGTTTCTTCTGCTTTAGTCGCGCCTGCGCGGCCGGGCTGCTGGCAGCATACATCTGCTCATAGATACGTTTGAGGTTCGACCATGCCGGAATTCCTTTGCCGTCTTTGTCGAAGGACAGCGTATAGGTGCGGCTGATGTTTCCTACGCCACCGACCGTGGAGAGTGGCATGGAATCCAGCTGTGTACGTCCCCGGTGGTGCGTGCTGATTGCCTGGTCGATTGAGATTGAGTTGAGTGTTGTCTTGCCTTTGACAATCTCTTTGGAGGTCAGGAATCCCGTCGGATTGACGTGAGCATCCGGGCTGTTGCGATTCAGTGGATGCGACAGTCCTGAGACGACAGAAATGTGCTCGCGGAACTGATTGAGTGCCTGTTGGCTCGTTCGGAATTCGTAATTCCTTCCCTTTCCCTTCGGAAACCAGAACCAATCTTCGTGCTGAGGGTTCTTCTCCGGTGGCAGGCTCACGCCGTTTGGAAAGAAGATGAAGGCCGCGCGTTTCGGCAGAGCCTTCAGTGCTTCCTGTTCCTTACCGACGGCCATGGCGTTCATGAATGGCAGGGCAAGTGAGACTCCGGCGCCACGCAGGGCGGCACGTCGAGGCAGGTGCCATGATTTCTGAGCCATGTTAAAACCCTCTCTGAAATGATTCGCTGTTCACGACTTCCTGGATAAGCGTCGGAACAGAGTAGCTGTTTTTCATGAAACTTCTGGTGAGTCTGTCGACCTGTTCTTCGTCGCGGAAATCGAGATCGCGAGACAGGGCATAGGCCAGTATTCGATGAGTCAGCCCGTGCGCGAAGTCACGGCTGCGATGACTGACGAGATAGTCTTTCAACTCTTCCATCCCATCGATGGTCTGGCCATCGGCGAGTGTTGACTTTCGATCGATGTCCACAAAGTTCTTCTCGGTTGTGGTTCGTCGTTTCCGATTTCCCTTTTGCCCTTTGGCTTTGACCTGAGAAATGACGAGCACTTTCTCACGCCATGATCCACTGGCATCATAGTTCTCGAAGGGGATGCCCCAGGGGTCAATTCGCTGATGGCAGCTTCGACAGGCCGCGTTGTTGCGGTGAGCAAACAGCTTTTCGTTGAGCGTCATTTTGTCGAAACCCGGGATCGACTCATCAAGTGGCGGCACATTAGCTGGTGGGTCCGGTGGCGGGTCATTCAGCAGAATCTCAGTCACCCAGACGCCGCGAAGAATTGCATGAGAATTCATGCCGTCTGAATTGCCCACAAGAAACGTTCCCTGAGTCAGGAGTCCTCCTCGGTGACTATCGTCACTCAGTCGCACCTTTCTGAACTCGGGGCCACGGATACCCTTTAGTTCGTAGAAGCCGGCGAGTGTCTGATTCACAAACACATGATCAGCTTTGAGCAGGTTGAGGGCAGACGCACCGTTGCGGATGACATCGTTCAGTGACTCCAGGGTCTCCTGCCGCATGAGTTCTTTGAGTGGCCCCTTGAATCGTGGGTAGTACTTGCGGTCAACGGCGACGTTGAACAGTTTCGATGTTTGCAGCCACTGATCCGTAAAGTGCTCAACCAGTCTGCGTGACTTTGGACTGGCCAGCATGCGTTCTACCTGTTGTCCAGCGATCTTCGGCTGAGTCAGTTTGCCTTCATGGGCGAGGTCCAGCAGTTCCTGGTCCGGCACGGAGCACCAGAGGAACAGCGCCAGCCGCTCAGCCACTCGATTACTCGCGATTACCTGATCAGCCTGATCACTCGGCAATCCAATATAAAAGAATGCCGGGGAACAGAGGATCTCCTGATAGGTACTCAACAGCGCATGGATGGGGATCTCCTGCTGAGCGTGTTGCTCATATACTGCGTTGTATCTGTTGACTTCACTCTTCGTGGGGGTTCGGCGAAATGCAGTCCGGAGAAACTCAGTAATGCTCTGTCTGACATGTGAATCCACCTCAGTTTCAGCGAGGTCATTTGGAATCAGTGTCGATGTCAGGTCGGTGTTGATGTTGCCCCGGTACGTGAACGATTCGAGATACACGGGCGCTTTTGAGCGATTCGTAATGCGAATGAAGAAGGGGCGGTCAATGGCACGCGTCATTTCGTCCGGCAGTTGCTCGGGCCATGAACGCAGTGAGTACTTCTTCAGGTCATCGCCACTTTGTACAGCAAGCGTGCCGAGTTCCTCGACCTTTTGGCGCGGGTCAACGTCTGAATACTGAAAGCCAATGGCGACCTGGATGCCTGCCGGTGCGTCTGACTTTGCGATGACCGATGTCTCAAAAACATATCTGGAAATCGATGGGATCCTGAGGTCGATGTAGCCGCCTAGTTTAACGACGACTCCTTTGCCCTTGCGGTCCACTTTGGCAATGGGCGGTTTGTTACGTTTTCCCTTGTCAGCGAACGTTGCTGCCGGCTTAACGTTCAGACGAGGGATGTCCGCGTCCACACTGTGCGGTTCAAAGACGGCGATGTCTTTCATCCTGCTGATGATCGACAGGATCACGTTCAGGTAAGACTCAAGGTGAGGGCTGCTGATCATCAGCTGTTGAGCATTGTTGCGGAGTCCGGTTTCCGTGCTGGCTCCCTCTTCCGGCAATGCACTGATCTCCTGCCTGACGGAAGTGTGCAGCAGGTCTTCGAGGGCATACTGCAGTTCGTACCGTGTGAGTCGACGCACATTGCCACGAGCAGTCCCCGCTGTCTGGCGGGCTGCTTTCTTAAATTCAGAGTCCAGCCACAGAGTCATGGCTACTCGTTCGGTCACTGTGGGCTGAGGTTCGTCTTCCGGTGGCATTTCGCCGGTGTTGAACGCTTCCCTGATATCTTCCCAGTGGCCTGAATGTTCGCCGCTGATAATGTCCGGGTCGATTGCATCAAGGCCGATGCGTGCCTTCGGCATCTTTCCGCTATGGCAACGAACACAGTACTTTCGCAGGAGTGGCCTGACATGGCTGTCGTACGTGGCCAGATCCGCACCGTCATCAGCACTCTGGACGGCAGGAAAGAAAGCGCAGAGCAGAACCAGGGCACAAAGTCTGATCTGTAGGAGGAAGGCACATTTCTGAATTCGGCTCATGAGGCCAGCTTACCAGCTTTCCGGGCAGAGAACAGCGGGATGATGGGACGTATAGCCTGTCAGTGATTTGTGGGTGAGGGTTGTGCTTCACCACTGAGGGCACAGAGATTCACAGAGTGATCGCGATTTCCTTTTGGATTGATCCCGGTTGCGGCCGATTTATTGCATGTTTTTGGCCGGACTTTTCAGGCCGGTTGCACACTGTGCGTGAATTATCGATCCGAGTACGATTGCTGTATGAATAAATACATCCTCCAGACCGTATGTGTCGTCATCCTGCTGGCAATGGTTCCATCGGCCACCGCCCAGACGAAGTTAGTCGATCTGAGACCCGTGAAGGCTGAGTATCTGACTCGGAAGAATCCTGCGCTGCCAGCGCATAAGCACGGCCGGGGAGTCTGGTGGGCAGGGGGCGCTTATCGCGTCTGGGGAGGGGGCCACTTCTGGAGCAATAAGTCCAAGACTGTTCGAACGGCGGCTCAGTTGCCCGACGGATTCAATTCAACTTCCCATCCCGGCGGTTACAAAAGTTGGGAGGAAGACCGGTTTGTTGTGAATGGCGAATCGGTGACGGGGGTCGGGTTGTGGCTGCGTATCATGAGCATGGAGCACTGGGTTGAGTACCGCATCCCGGAGGGGACTCGGTCATTCAATGCGGTTGTTATGTTGACGGATGACAATCGTGGCTACATGCATGGACAGGCCGGAAACAACTACGTCGGCTTTCGGGCGGCCGAACTCAAAGTGTTGGTTGATGGGAAGGTCGTTCATGATGCCATCAAGTTCAGCCACTTTGGTCGTCATGGCATGACCCTCGGAGAGATTGATATCAATCTTCCACCCAGTGCGAAGCGTCTTGGATTTCATCTTGTTGGTTCCGACGGTGTCGACTGGAACAAGAACACGGAGCTGGTCATCAGTGAAGGTGTTTTCGAGGCGACCGCTGTCGCCGGAGAGTCAGCCGGACATCGAATTGGCACAAAGAGAGAGAATGCGACTCGGATCGATCTTGAGCTCCCAACCGACGGTCGCGCCTCGCTTGGGATCTACGATCAACAGGATCGAATGGTCCGCGTACTGCTGCATGGGGATCAGAGAGAGGCGGGGCCCGTCAGTGTGGACTGGGACGGACTCGACTGGCAGGGCAGGGCGGTTGCTCCTGGTGAGTACACATGGCGTCTCGTGAATTCCCCTGAACTGAGCAGCCGGTTTCTGTTTCGACTCGGGACGAGTGTTCCCGATGAACCGTGGCAGCGTTGGGTCGGAGACCATGTTCCGGTGACTTCAATGGCGGCTGATGAGAAGGGCTTTGTGTTTACCAGCCATTTCTCAGAAGTCCCTGACATGATCATTGGATTTGATCGCAGCCTGAAGAAGCGGACGGTCAGTTCGCATCAGTGGTATGACGGTAATGAACTGTGCAGTACCGGGATCGCAAG
This sequence comes from uncultured Planctomycetaceae bacterium, assembly GCA_913031625.1. Classification (GTDB taxonomy): domain Bacteria; phylum Planctomycetota; class Planctomycetia; order Planctomycetales; family Planctomycetaceae; genus Fuerstiella. Next base: position 4,728 of record CAJWGB010000235.1, read on the forward strand.
TGGACGACTCTTTGGTTTGACTCGTCAGGGGAAGATTCGGGCGCTCAACCGCGATACTCTGAAGATTGAAGCAACATGGGATTACATTGCGACACCTGGTGGTGAGTTTGTCAGCCCGAATCACCTTGCTGCGAATGGCACGACTCTTGTCGCCACTGACGTTGCTGAGAACAGAATTCACTATCTCAATTCCCAGAATGGTCAGCGAGTCCGAAGCGTTGAAGTGGACGACCTGCGCAGACTTGCGGTTCAGGAAGACGGCACAGTCTTTGTGACGACTGGAACCGGCAAAATCCTGATGGTGACTACTGCTGGCAGAACACGGGTCGTAGTTGATGGCCTCGCGGATCCTCAGGCCGTTGCTGTGGACTCAAAGAATGGTGATCTCTTCGTCTTTGTTGGTGGGCAGAGCAGTCAGATCCGCCATTACGATCGCAACGGCAGACTGCTTTCGACGTTCGGTCGCAAGGGCGGGCGATTGCCAGTTCCGTACGCAGCTGATGACTTCTCTGCCGTTCAGGATATGCTTCCGGACGGGAACGGGCATTTGCTGATTGCGGAAGCAGGACTTGTTCGCAGAGTCGCGAAGCTGGAGATTCGCTCCGGCAGGATCGTGGACGAATGGTTTGGTGGAAACGGATACTACAACTATGCCGTGGTTAGTCCTGATAACCCTGAAGAGGTTTGGTTTGAACCGTTTGTGAATTCGGTTCAACGGGTGCGTATGGACTACGACAGCAGGACGTGGAAGATTCAGGCCGCTTACTGCCCCTCACCTCCGCTGCCTGGCGGCGGAGCGGCCGGATTTCCCTATCTGCGATGGTTCCCGTTCACTCACAACGGCCGTCGCTACATGCTGAACAGCAGTCACTGGCTGTATGTCGAAGATGAGCCGCGTAAGGTACTTCGAGCAATCCGGATCGTCGAAAAGAAAGGCGACGGCGTCGAAGTCTGGTCGGATCTCAATGAGGATCAGCAGCGAACCGACAATGAGGTGGTGAAGTATCCCGCTGAGGCTGCTCAACGGTTTGCCAAAATCAGTGGGATGGACAGAGACAGGAATCTCTACTTCCAGGGTCCTGGCACAACCGCCTACAGCACTCTCAGCTTTGGTGGCTGGCATCAAGGTAACAAAGCGATTCCCACATGGGATTACGGCGCGATCAGGTCGGGGCCGGAACTGCCGGACGTTCTGAAACAGAATCCGGACTTTGGGAGTCTGTTCGTCGATTCCAAAGGACGCATTCATCAGACACGCGGAGCCATGCGGATGCCTGGTGATGAGCGACACGGTCAGTTCTGGCCGGCGATCGAACTGTCGGTGGCCCGATACCTTCAGTGGTCGGGAGGAAAAGATTCTGAATTACGCACGATCACAGGCAAGCATCAGACAAACTGGGGGCAATCAAAGAGCAACGTGCTGACTCAGCCGGGGCTCATTATTGGCGAAGTCGACGGTCTGATTGCAGCGTGCGACAGAGCCGGTCAACCCACGGGTGTTACGTGGGACCGAGAGACCGGGTTGTATGTCGGTAACCTGCTGGAGCATCGCGCAGAGGACGGGCTGCCGGATTGGGTGTATGACCCCTGGAAGCGCGTCGACTTTGGTGGCGGTCAGTTGTACCGGCTTAAAGACGGTCGAGTGATCTGGCTCATGCAGGATTGGAACAATCATGCGGTAATGGAGGTCACCGGCCTCGACAGGATTAGGCGTGCCAGTGGAAAAGTTCGTCTGACGAAAAGGACAAAGCCAGCAGATGCGAAGGGAACGGGACTCCGCGGGACGTACTACCGTCAGCGTCGATTTCAGGGAGAGGCATTTTCGCAGGTGGATTCGTTCTTCCGCTGCGGACCTCGTAACACCAACGATTACGGTTTCAAAAGTAAGGAGTGGGTACAGACTCTTGAAAAGCATCAGATTCCAGTCGAGCGTTTTTCCGTTGTTTGGCAGGGAGAACTGGAGCCGCCGGTCGATGAGGACTATCAGTTTTCGATGTACCTGACAGGCAGTGCCAGGCTCTATCTGGATGACCGATTGATCCTTGATACCACTGAATCCGGCAGCAATCTGTTTAAGGGGTACCAGCACAACGTTTCGGGAGACGCTGCGATGGCGACTTCAGCCCCCGTTCGTCTTCAGGGCGGAACGCGTATTCCAATTCGAATCGAATGGAATTCATCGGGAATCATCAGTGAGCAGTACCTCGGATATCGTGGCCCAATGTTCCACCTGAACTGGGAGTCGCCAATGCATGATCGACTCGCAGTCCCGACGAAATATCTTTACCCCTCTCAGGGCAATTAGTGGCCCTCAGGGTGGGTTTCAGTGCAGCGACGGGCGTTATTCCACGTTCTGGTTGAAATAACTCCTTCCGTGACACTCATCGTCTGGTAACCAATCTCAAGTTGTTCCTGACCTGTGCCGTTTCATCACCTAGTCCAAAGCAGGCTCCATGATCAATCATCAACACCGTAGAACATTCCTCCGCGGAGCGGTCACTCTGCCGGTTCTGACCTCACTGGTCCGGGGAGCAGAGCAGAAACAGGCACCAAAGAGGCTGGTGTGTGCGGGCACTCAACTCGGCTGGTACAAGCCGGACTTCTTCGCGAGTAATCCCGAAGCTCGGTTGATTCAGCCATTCGATGCTGCCGGAGTTGGGAAGAAGCTGACCACGATCTCCGGGCTGGACCACAAGGGGCCAACGGGGAATGGCCATGAACTGGTCTATACGCTTTACACGGGCCAGGTGGATCGGAGTATTTCGCTGGACCAGTTTGTCGCTCCGACTCTGGGAACTGAGACGCGATATGAATCACTGCAGCTATGTGCCGGCGAACAGCGATTCAATGCACCGCTTTCGCTCAACCGAAGCGGCATCCCGCTGCCTCCCATTATTCGACCCAGCGTCATGTATGCCAGAGTATTTGGAGGAGATGCAGCAGACCTGCAGCGCCAGCAGTATCTGCTCGAATCGGGCCGGAGCCTGCTGGATGAAGTCTCAGCAGACGCAAAACGTTTGAAGGGGCGTCTCAGTCGTGATGATCAGCAGAAGCTTGACGAGTATTTCTCAAGTGTGCGGGATGTCGAACACAAACTTGCCCGTCGCCGGGACTGGCTGGACAAACCGTTTGCAGCGCCGGATCCGAAATTCCGTCTTCCGGATGAGGAAAACGTGGCCCACTCAATGATGATTCAGAATGAAGATCTCATGTGGGACCTGATGGCGCTGGCGATTAAGAACGACTCGTGCCGCGTGTTTACGCTGACGATTCCTCTGGCGGACGGTGCACTGATCCTTGGGGACAATTTGATGTCGTCCGGGTATCACAATCTTTCGCATCATGGGAACAGGAAGAATAAAGTGGATGCGCTGCTGCAGATTGAGCGGGCTCACATGGCAGGTGCGGCTCGCTTCATGAAGGCACTTAATGAGACGCGTGACGTGGATGGCAGCAACATGCTGAACAATACAACGGTCCTGATTGGCAGTGCCATGGCAGATGCGTCGAAGCACCGCCGAGTTGATTTTCCGCTGATGGTTGCCGGCGGTGGATTCCGCCATCAGCGACACGTGTCCTGTGGAGCGGAACACACACATCGTAATGAAATGGCGTGTGACTTGTTTGTCACTGTCCTGCAGCAGCTTGGATTTGAAACTCAGTCGTTTGCGACCAGTCAGTCGGACCTCAACGGAGCGCTCCTCTAATGGCTGGGGTATGGAATCGCAATCGCGGGGAAACGATTCGTTTCACCGGCAGCCGCAGGCCCTCGTGTCCGCCTCAACTGACTGGATGTCAGCACGAATTGGGTTTGTGGAAGTTTCTCTTCGGACTCATGGCGTTTGCCGTCTGTGTCGTGGGTGCATCTGCTGACCCACCGAAGGCAGTCACCATGTTTGCTCAAAAGTACTGTATCGCGTGCCACAACGCTAAAACTCAGAAGGGCGAGTTTCGGATCGATTCGCTTGAGTGGCAGCTCGCTGAAACCGGCCCACGGGAGCAGTGGGAACACGTTCTCGAATATGTCTCAGAAGGAGAGATGCCACCAAAGAAAGCGATACGGCATCCAATGGAGGCGGAACGCACCGCGTTTGTTGGAATCCTTGAGACTGCATTTGAGGAAGCAGACCGAACAGCAAGGCCCGGAGGGACCCCCATTCGGCGGCTGAATCGAATTGAGTACCTCAATACTGTCAGGGATCTCTTCGGGTACAGAATGATTGGTCTGCCTGCGTCGTTTCCCGAGGACTCGACTTCCGCTGAATTCGACACGATGCCGGCCGGCCTGTTTCTCTCTCCCGCCGTGATGGCTGGTTATCATGACGTGGCAACCACGATCGCCGATCGATTTGCACCTCTCCCCAATTCTCCAGCGTGGCACTCAAGTCTGGATACAAAGACGATTGGTGGAGATGCAACGCGGCGCTGGTTCGGACCCAATAAGGAATTCCTGAAGTTCACAGGATTCAATCATTCCGGCTGGGTGGGTGGCCTCTGGGACAGCCTGTTTGTGGCACCGGCGTCAGGTGTGTATCGAGTCAGGCTGCTGGCAAATGCTGAGGCCGACGCAGGAGCAGATGGCCGACCCTTACGGCTCAGCTTTTACGCGTTCGACCCGACCGAGGAACAGCTTCCTAAACGATATCGAGTGGAACGAGCAACACTGGTTGCCGAAGTCGACGTTTCTGTCGGGAAGCCCACTTGGGTGGAGTGTGACATTCCGGTCGAGCAGGGCGAGACGTTTCACGTCTACTGTGCGAACAGATTTGCTGTCGGTGAATATTCAACGGGAGATCTCAATCGCAGCCAGGTCAGCAAGGAACTCAATAAACTTAAGAAACGCGCTGAGCCGACGATTGAGCTTCGCGGGCTGCAGATCGATGGTCCGATCGCTGTTCTGCCTCGCGTAAAAGAGTATTTTGGAACGTGGCCTCCGGCACTCAGCCAGAAGGAACTCGACGAGAAACTGATTCCGCTGGCGGCTCGGGCGTTTCGTCGGCCGCTCAGGGAGCAGGAGTCAGCGTCACTCGTTAGCTCTGTTTTACGTCATGGCGAACAGACAGGCAGCGCAGAGTTTGCATGGCACTATGCGATTCGCAGAATCCTGTGCTCTCCTGAGTTTCTCTATCGTGAAGCTGAGGACACTCCTGCACTTACGCAATATGCCCTCGCGTCACGGCTCTCGTATTTCCTGTGGAGCACACTGCCTGACGAAGAATTGCTTTCTCTGGCGAAGGCCGCCCGGCTGTCTCAACCGGACGTCCTCGCAGCGCAGACTCGACGGCTGTTGCGAAGTCGCCGTTCTCAACAGTTTGTGAAACACTTTACGGGGCAATGGCTGGGCAACCGGACGGTTGCGTCCATCAATGTTTGTGACAATCGCTATCAGTGGGATGACAACGTGCGATACGGATTCGTACGTTCGACAGAGATGTTCTTCGATGAGGTGCTTCGAGAGAATCT
>CAJWGB010000236.1 GCA_913031625.1 uncultured Planctomycetaceae bacterium
AAACAGGTTGATTCTGCGGAAGCATTTCACCAATGGTTCAGCTCCCTCTTTGTAAAGTTTGAAGTGGATCGGTTGGGATGGGGCTGCGAGCCGGACTTCGAAGTGTTCGAGATCATCTTCGATCTCGTTGCAGAGCGTTGTGGCATTGAGTGGCCGAGCTTCTCCGTGGTGGGCTTCCATAACCTAGATCATGCCGACCTTTATGTTGGTCAGGTCGAGACCGGAGAGTTCTACTTCGCTTTCGAAGAAGACGAGTGCTTTTCTCGCGTATTGACTGAAAAAGGTAAATTCCTGCAGAAGATCGTAGGCGAAGAACTGTCGGTCACAGTGTATGGTCAATTTACGCCAGACTTTTGATCCATCGATCGAACTGTGCCAGCAGGGCAACGGGAGTGACCGCTCAGGATGGCGGTGCAGTGGTCGAATCCACCGATCGCACCAGCGTCATGATCGTCTGGCGAACATGATTCGGCAGGTGGGGCCAGCAGTCGCTCAATTCCTTCAAAATCGCGTCGGAACGAATTGCCCCACTTTGTGCCCCACCGGTCTCGGAAAACGCCTGTTTGTCTGATGTTTGTGGACCTTCTTCGAGTCCCTCATCGCCCACTTTTCAGGAGCCTGCTTTCGAAAGAAAGCAGGCTCTTTTTCTGTCCTTCCGTCAGGCCAGAGGGCCTTCCCCAGCACAGGCAATGCCATCGTGCAGCCGGACAACCAACTCCGCCACAGGATCTAAATCAGAAGCCCCGAAGGCGCCGATGAACATGCACGTAGAATACCCCTGCGTCTCCTGCTGGTACCTCTGCTCCCACTGGCGAAACGCCTGCTCAGCTACATCATCAGGCCACGGAAATCGTCCTGGAGGATTCTCAATTTCACAGCGGTAAGGCTTCGGGGTCAGGCGTGCTCGAAAGCACTGCTGCGACCTGCACAGCCTGACATACATCGGGTCACTGCCAAAATCTTCCAGCAGTCGTGTCGTTTCCGACGACACGGGATCCCATGTCTGGCTTGTCACAAGGACCCGAAACCCGTTGCTGGTGCGGTACAGCCTGACACCCAGTCCCTCCAGCCGGCTCACCATTTCACGGACCCGGTCCACAATCACTGTGTCCTGATCTGCCCGATCCTCCTGACTGACCTGACTGCTCTCAAAGAAGGATCCGGTGAACAGTCCCAAAATTGCCGCAAGGCATCCCTGCGGCAGTCCGTTGGAGTATTCTTGAGCGGGATAGTCAATGTCGGCAAATGCGACGTTCGCCGTGTTCAAGATCAACGCACCGTACGCATTGCGGGTGATAATCGCCGCGGTGTCTCCGTCGAATTCAAATTCCCGGATAATCTCTTCACGCAGCGGTCGTTCACTGTATGCATAACGTTGAGGCCCGTGCCCTTCTCTGATCGCGACCGCAGCCGCCCGGGCCCGCTCAGTTGCCTCTGCCAGTGCTGCTTCCACACTGATGTCCGAGCCTCCGTAACACACTACATTCCATGGAAAATCGTCGTCCTGAACTGGTTCCCCAGCCTTGGCCCAGTATCGGTAAACTTTCATGGCCCCCCCCGGCGAATTTCTGGCTTTGAACTGGTCAAAATCGGTTAACACACAGAATAAATTCCCTTACAGCACCCGAATCACTCTCATTTAAAAAGTGTTTTATCAGATTCTGTTGATTCAACCAGACGAAACACTGTGGCGTGCTAACTCAAGGAACTGCCGCAGCTGTGTTCTCCCAGCATCTCCTACCCCTCCTACATAGGTGACGGGCGTCTGTCACTCCTTACACACATGGACAAGCTGCAGACACTCAACCTTGCCATAAGCCTCGAAATCAGCGACGCCGGATGGTTCATCTCAAAGCCATGACCGGGTTGCAGTAACTCAACCTCTGCGATTCGAAGCACTGTGCTCACCTGTCAAAAGACTTAAGGGAGTCATCGACTGCCTGGTGCAGCATGCGGTCGAGTTCGCTTCCAATGCTGGCCGAGTTTTTTATTTGTCCCGGCCGGCCGGAGTCCAGGCGGATAGTTTAAGCTTACACCTGTCGGGGCGGTTAAGGAATTAGCAAACGCGAGATGCTGGTCGGGAGTTCGTTCCTTTCACCGGGTCAGCAGATCCTGTTGAATACAACCGAGGTTGGTCAATACCTCGTTTCGCAGATTGGGCGACGGTCGTGCCGTTGAACTGTTGACGATCGTCGCCCTTCAATAACGGTAAAGCACTATGACTGAAAAACGCCCCGGGAATCTGTCCTCATGATTGGCGATTTGTTTGCTCAGTTGATTGCCTGGATGTTGATGTTGGTCTGGATACTCACCCTGACATCGTGGATCTGGGGGCCCATCCTGATCCTGACCGTCATCATAATCGTATTAATCAAGGTATTCCGACGTCCCAGGGAAAGGGAAGACATCAACGAGGATAGATGGGAATAGAAACAAGTGTCTCTCTTCTGATGACAAACAGAAAACCCCACGATTCACGGGGAATCGTGAGGTTTCGAACACTCGTATTCCAGAGTATGCAACCCGACCAGGACTCGAACCTGGAATAACAGAACCAAAATCTGTTGTGTTACCATTACACTATCGGGTTAGGTGCCGCAGAGTTTAGAACTGGCTCTGCCGGGCGACAAGGGGAAACCTGACGCCGACAGGATCGCGGCATTCTGACTGACCGGCCCGCCTCAGCGGACACAGAATCTGATCAGTCGTTCCGAAGTTTCATGTTCATTTCGCCAAGCTTCAGGCGAATCTCGTTCAGTGAAGTCACGCCAAAGTTACGACTGGCGAGCAGTTCGTCTGGTGTGCGAGAGATCAGCTGACCAATCGTCTGAATGGCGAGGCGATTCATACACTTACGAGAACGCACAGACAGGTTGAGGTCTGCAATCGGACGATTCAGAGCGGCCTGTTCTTCCGGGGTCAGGCTCTGATCCACATAAGAATCCCGAGCGTGCACCTTATGAAGGTTCATGCCGATACAAAGACCATGAGCAGCCAGCAGTTCCCGGATTTCCAGCAGACTGGTTTCTCCGAAGTTCTTTCCGGCCAGCAGTTCCTGCTCGCTGATCTCTGTCAGGTCACCCAGAGTCTGGATGTCCATTGCTGTCAGACAGTTGCGGCTGCGAACAGACAATTCGAAGTCGGTGACAGGTCGTCCGAGAAGCTGCTTCATACGAGCTTCCTGTCGTGCCTGGTCCTCGTCGAAGTGCATGTCCTTCGTGGCTTCGATGTCTTTCAGGTACAGAGCAGCCTGCTCGTGGGTCGGATCGTAATCAACGATTCGCTGAAAGCAGAATGCAGCTGCCTGATAGCTTTCTCGATCTTCATACAGCAGGCCGAGGTTGAGAAGTGCCCCGACAAAGTATGGCGGACGAGAAAGGCTGCGTTCGTAGTAGCGAATCGCTTCTTCGTCGTTTCCACGCAGTGAATTCTCGGCAGCCAGCCAAAACAGGGCGCGAGAATGATGCGGGTCCATGTCGACGGCACGTTCAAAGTACTCAACTGCGGTCAGTGCATCTCCGCGATCTGCCCAGATGCATCCCATCTGGAATGAGTATTCCGCTCGGCTGGCAGCGTTTGCCGCCACGCTGCGAAGCATCTGCTCAGCTTCATCAACACTGCCCCCGGCGCGAAGCGATCCCGCCTGTCGCAGTGTGGCATCGATCTGGTCATAGCCGCTCTTGCCAGCTTCCTCAAACTTCGCAGCAGCATCAGCGTGTCGCTCGAGTGATGTCAGTGACTGAGCGTGAAAATAGGCTGCAATTCCGTCACCACTCACATGAGTCAGCAGTGCGTCTGCTTCTTCATGTCTTGACAGCATGTAGGCAGTGATCCCAGCGCGACCATAGGACGCTGCAGATGAACCACCGGCCTCGATCTTTTTCTTCAACTCACCGTAAGCCTGGCGAACTTCGCCGGCCTGAGGTCCGGTCAGAGCTCCGCGAAGAGCGTTCACCTGATCCATCGTCATTGGTGTGGACAGGTTCAGGAGCTCGGCAACATTCATATCGTTTGAAATTGACACAGTTGTGTATTCCACTGAAAGGCACAACGAAACAGGCCGGAAAAGATCCGTTCTCCCCGACACTCAGACCGCGAAAACGTTCACGTGCACGCTTCCGCCTATTTTTCTGAAACCGGGCAGTTTATCGCGAGGCAACGCTTGACACAAATCACCCTCGGGCAATCCGGGGAAATGAGAATGATCGACGATCCAGGCACGTGAGAGCAGGCAAACGAGGGGGAAAACGCGGTTTTTCCGAGCACCGAGACTCCAAAACCTGCACGTTCGCAGGTCTGTCCCGAATCTCCCCCGAGAGACTCGGTGAATGGTCGCGTATCACCGCGCGAGTAGACCACCGAATTGAATCAGCTAATCTACTGCCTTCGTGGACCGTTTGGCCCTTCACCTCGGGGCTTCCGTTCCCACAATTCCTGATCGCCTTGCCCCCACCTCTCGGGAGTCGCCTCATGAATCCCTCCACACGCCCCGCTTCTCGAATTCTGCTGCTTGCACTCCTGCTGGCAGTCCCATGCTCGGTCTCTGGTTACGCTCAGGATGAAGCCGCCGCCAAAGACGAGCCAAAGCGGGAAGTGCCAAAGGACCCCTTCCCGGACGCCATTGAAGTCCCGGACGGAATCCTTGATGGCGGAACCGAATGGCTGAACTGCGGCAAGCCGATCAAGCTGAAGGACCTTAAGGGCAAGATCGTCCTGCTCGACTTCTGGACGTACTGCTGCATTAACTGCATTCACGTTCTTCCTGATCTGAAGTTCCTTGAAGAGAAATATGAAAAGGAACTGGTGGTCATTGGGGTGCACTCAGCGAAATTCGACAACGAGAAACTGTCCGACAATATTCGTGATGCGATTCTTCGTTACGAAATCAAACACCCGGTCGTGAACGACAGTGAGATGATCATCTGGCGTAAGTTTGGCACACGCGCGTGGCCAACTCTCGCTCTGGTCGATGCGGAAGGACGGTTCATCGGACGGCAGGGCGGCGAAGGTAATCGAGAACTGTTCGACAAGGTCATCGGCGACCTCGTGAAGTATCACCGCGCGAAAGGCACGCTGAACGAAGAACCAATCAAATTCGACCTCGAAGAAAATCGAGCAAAGAAGACGGCACTCAAGTATCCTGGAAAGCTGCTGGCCGATGAAGCCGGCGACCGACTGTTTATTTCCGACAGCAACCACAATCGAATTGTCGTCACCGACCTGAACGGAAAACTGCGGTACACGATTGGCAGCGGCCGAATCGGAACAAAGGACGGAAACTACGCCTCTGCTGAATTTGATCACCCACAGGGAATGGCACTTGTCGGCGACACCCTTTATGTCGCAGACACAGAGAATCATCTGCTTCGATCAGTGGACCTGACCACAAAGCAGGTCACGACACTGGCCGGCACCGGAAAACAGGGGCGTCCTGGTGTCGTGGACGGCAGACTCCTGGCCACCGCACTGAACAGTCCGTGGGACCTGCTGCATGTGGACGGCACGCTCTTTATCGCGATGGCAGGTCCTCACCAGATCTGGTCACATGAACTGGGCAGCGAGAAGATCGGCGTCCACGCCGGCAACGCGCGAGAAGATGTCATCAACGGCAAACATGACCTGTCGTCCTTTGCTCAGCCATCCGGATTAACACTGGATGGCGACGGCAAGTCGTTCTACGTCGCTGACAGTGAAGGGTCTTCTATTCGAAAAGTGCCCGTGCTTCGCGAAGGAGATGTCACCACGGTTGCAGGAACATCAGAACTGGACCGGGGGCAGTCGCTGTTTGCCTTCGGCGATGTCGACGCGAAAGGCGACGAAGCGCGTTTCCAGCATCCGCTGGGTGTCGCATGGCACAAACAGGCCGTCTACGTTGCGGACTCCTACAACCACAAAATTCGACGCCTCGACCTAAAGTCCGGCGAAGTTACCACCTGGCTTGGTAACGGCAAGGCAGGTCGATCAGCTACTCAACTGAGTGAACCTGCCGGACTGAGCATCGCCAATGGGCAGTTGTACGTGGCAGACACCAACAACCATCGCATCTGCCGTATCAACCTCGAATCGAAAGAGCTCACAGAACTCAAACTGGAAGGCGTCACTGCTCCTGGCAAGCCAAAGACTCGTCGAGTACCTACCTTCAAGCCGGAAGAAGTGATTGCCGCTCAGGCCGTTAAGACGGGCGACACGATGACCATCCGCGTCGACCTCAACATTCCGTTTGGCTTTAAGGTCAACAAAGATGCACCATTGACTCAGGAAGTCTTCCTGCTCGAAGGTGACTCCATCGTCGGTGACGCCGCGCTTAAGGGCCGCGGAGCTGCCAAACTCGAAGATGGCAAGGCAGTGATTGAAGTGCCGCTCACGGGAGCAGGAAAAGCACAGCTCGGAGTCGAAGTCAACTTTGGCTATTGCGACATCGCAAAAGGGGAAGTCTGTCGGCTGGGTTCAGGGCGCTGGAAGTTTGAGCTGACTGTCAGTGATGACGCAGAGAGCGCTGAAGTGCAACTCAAGTTTCCGAAGCACAACTAAACCAGGCGTCCAGAAGATGGAACCGGCACCAGCCGAGAAAGAGTCGCTCCCCTGCAAGGGGCGACTTGCGGGCATCGATTACGGCACCAAACGTGTCGGCATTGCTGTCAGCGATATTTACCAGGAATACTCCAGCCCGCTCCAGACATATCAGCGCTGCGGCGGACAGGCTGACTGTCGATTCTTTACGGAATTGGTTCAGGAATATCGAGTTGTAGGCTTCGTGGTCGGGCTGCCCGTCCATATGAGCGGGGACGAGAGTCAGAAGTCGAAAGAAGCGCGGGAGTACGCCAACTGGCTGACAAAACTCACGGGCGTTCCTCACGCGTTTCAGGATGAGCGGTACAGCAGCACGATGGCCGGGGCGATGTTGATGCAGGCCGACCTGTCCAAGAAAAAGCGCAAAGCAAGGATCGACAAGCTGGCGGCTCAGATTCTGCTGCAGGGGTTTCTTGAACAGCATCGCCCGAAACAGCCTGCTGAAACGGTCGACCCAATTGTTGACAACGACGGTTCCTCAGAATCAGACAGCGCCACGCAGTCTGACGACTAGCTCCCGTGCTCGCGGCGCGGGCTCGTCCGATTTGTAGTGGACTTCGCCAGAAGCCCATCGGTCTTGTGCCACAGGCAGCAACCCGATGAGTGACAGGTCTCAATGTTGGAATTCTGCCGATCGCGCCGAATCACCACGGAGGACACAGAGCGGCACAGAGATTGTAGGGTGGGCACCGCCCACCACGTAACAGAATCAAAGCAGACAGTCTGGTGGGCGCTGCCGAATCCACTCTGGTCAGTTGGTAATGTGAACACCGTCTGACGAACGTTGAGATCACTAACCGGCTACGTCAGCGTCAACGCTGAATCACTCTCGGCGAATCGTTCTACGGGAACACCCAGCCGCTGCAACAACGCAAGATGCAGGTCGGACATCGATGAGCGGCGGCGGCTGCCTCGAACCCGACCAGAACGAATCTCAGCAGCGGCACCGCCCGCCAGCAACAGCGGCAGGTTTTCGGCGGAATGCTCATGCCCGTCCGACAGACTGCTTCCATAGACGATCATGCTGGCATCCAGCAATGGCCTGCCGGACTCTTTGATTTCGGTCAGGCGACTGAGCAGATAGGCCACCTGTGCTGTATGCCATTCTGTCACTCGATTGTACATTTCGCGCTTCTCGTCTCGTGACGACCATGACGTCTTTCCGTCGTCATCCTCTGTGCGGCCACTGATGTCTTTCCAGTGAGACAGCGCATGCCATGTGCCTTTGACACCATCAACAAAGTTGAAGTACCGATTACTCTGGCCATGATCCATCATGAAAGTGCAAACTCGAGTCGCATCCGCCCAGAACGCCAGGACAATCATCTCCATCATCGTCTGCATGTAGGCTCCGTGATCCTCAGGAATACCCGGTTCCGGACGTACGAGTGCTTCCTGAAGCCCGGGAGTTGCACCGGCTCGTGATCGCTGCTTCTCAGCAAACTCAATCCGCCGCTCAATCGCCCGAATAGAATCGAGATACTCATCGATCTTCTTCTGATCGGCATCACTCGCACGACGTTTCAACCCGCGAGCATCTTCCAGCACAAGATCGATGACTGATCGGTTTGCGACAGAGGACTGCCCGGCTCGAAACATCCGATCAAAGACTGCTCGAGGTTCAATGTCACGTGGCGCTGGGGTGGTTGAGTCGACCCAGGACAACGTGTTTCGCGGCAGGCTGCTGGTGAAGATTCCTTCGCCACGAACAGACAGTTCCAGAGATGGCAGCAGGGTCTGGCCACCAAGGTGCTTTGCCGCAATCTGATCCACAGACATCCCGCCAGCGTCGAGGCGGTTCCCATCGAATCCGCCCCCGGTCAGCCATGTTGCTGTTCCGGCGATGTGACCGTTGCCGCGAGGAGTCCACATGTTCTGAAAGACTGTGATGTTCTTCGTGTGGGTGGCGAGTGGAGCCATCCAGCGATTCAGCTTTCGAATCGTCCCGTCGGCCGCCGTCTCTTCAGGGTGCCATGCTCCGTCCGCCACTCCGTTGGGAATGTACAGATAGGCCAGACGCCGAGTCGATTTCGCAGTGTCAGCAGCCTGACTGCTGGCTGTCATTACGTCCAGCAATGGCAGGCCAACGGCAGCACCTGCTCCACGCAGCACTGTTCGACGAGGTAAAAACCAGTTGGAAGGCATTGTTGATTCCTCATGCTGTGGCGGTCGTCTCCCGCCGTCGGACTTGATGAGACTTATGGTCTTGGCTTTTTCCTGATGGCTTCCGACCTTTACGGGGCATCGTGACTCGGAAGCTGCTTCTTCTGGAATGCACTGGACGCCACGATCGCGTGAATCAATGTTCTCATTCGGCGTTCATCTCGATTCATTGAGCCGATCAGTTTTCTCACTGTTGATTCGTCGTAGTACTGGAGCTGTCTGCCGAGTGCGTACGACAACATTTTTCGGCAGATCTGTTCGGTCAGATCATCCCCCCGTTCCCTGACCAGAACTTCGGACAGCTCAGCAAGGCCGGTGAATTCAGCCCCCTCAGGAAGTTTGCCCCGTGCATCCACCGGGCGACCTCGTCGACGCGGACGATGGCGTCCAAACCATTCAAACTCTTCGAGAGCAAACCCCAGGGGATCGATCTGACTGTGACACGCGTAGCAGGCAGGGTTTCGCCGGTGAGCCTCCAGCTTCTGCTTCTGAGTCAATCGTTCATTGTCGGCAATCCGTTCGTCAAACTCACTAACATTCGGAGGTGGTGGCGGAGGAGGTGTCCCCAGCAGTTCGGTCAGAATCCAGTTCCCCCGGACAACCGGACTCGTGCGTCCCGGAAAAGACGTCACCGCCAGAACACTTCCATGACCAAGGATTCCCCGACGCGGCGTGCCCTTCAATGACACGCGTTGAAACTGATCACCGCGTAATGCCGGAAACCCATAATGTTTTGCCAGTTCCGCGTTCACGAAGGTGTAATCAGCATCCAGAAGTCTTTCGACCGACTGGTTCTCACGAACCAGGGAGTTAAACAGGCCGGCTGATTCAACAGCCATGGCCGCGACGAGTGAATCTGTGGCCCACGGATTATCAATCTGGTCTCGCTGGACACGATCAAGTTCTGAAAACCGCAGCCACTGACCGGCAAATAACTCACCCAGAGAGTTCGCTCGTGGATCGTTCAGCATCCTCTCCGTTTCCGCACGCAGGACAGCGGGTTCAGTAAGCCGACCGGACTCTGCGAGCTCAAACAGCCGGTCATCCGGCATCGACGCCCAGAGAAAGTATGACAGACGACTTGCCAGCTCCCAGTCAGAAACAGCGAACACCTCTGACCTGTCAGTTGGCAGATCTTCTTTTCTGATCAGAAACCGCGGAGAGACCAAAACAACCTGCAACACGGCCTTCAAGGCGCTCTCCGGAGTATGGCCAGCTGACGTGAGCCTGCTGTAGTGGCCCGTCAAGCGCTTGAGATCAGCATCGGAAACCGGTTTGCGCCACGCCCGCGCCGCAAATCGCTGCACGATGGTTCGCGCCTCATCAGGTGCATTCCCTTTTAGCAGGAGTGGCCAGCCACGCTCTTTAAGCCGACCGTCGGGATAAGCTGTCTCCACAATATGTTCGGCGGCCCCAAGGTAACGTTCCAGAGTGACTGGT
>CAJWGB010000237.1 GCA_913031625.1 uncultured Planctomycetaceae bacterium
CGCTCCATCTGCTAAACAGCAGCGATGTCCAGGGGCGGATTCGCACATCATCCGGACGTGTCTCGACAATGCTGAAAGATAAGGACCGTAAGGATGCTGACCGAATCGAAGAACTGTACCTCGCGGCATTCTCACGAAAGCCAAATCAGGATGAGATCGATTTCCTGATTGAAGCGATTGCTGATTACGAGAGTCCTCAGACCGCATGGGAAGATGTTGTCTGGGCTGTGATCAATGCCAAAGAATTCCAGTTTGTCAAATAGTCTGTCTTCTGACTCCTGACCCACCGCGGAGCATGCCATGTCGCCCGCTCGTTTGCTGGCTGTCGCCTTTCTGCTGACTCTGTCACCGGCCGTACAGGCCCAGTTACCAGCCGCCCAGTTAGATTCTGTTTATCCGCTGGGGGCGGGTGCCGGAGCGCTGGTGGAGGTGGTTATCGCCGGAAACGACCTGGACGATACGGATCGGCTACTGTTTTCCCACGCCGGCATCAAAGCCGTCCAGAAGATGGCTGAAAAAGGACCGTTTGACGAACAGCCAAAACCGGTTCCAAACACGTTTACAGTCACAGTAGGAAAGAATGTTCCTCCCGGTCGCTATCAGGTTCGTAGCCAGGGCAAGTATGGCCTGTCCAATGCTCGACTCTTTGTGGTGGGCAGACATCCCGAATCCGTCGACACCGAACCTAACAATGATATTGAAACCGCGACTCCCGCGACCGTTCCAGGGGTCATCAGTGGTCAGTCCAGCGGGAACGCGGATGTAGACTGGTACGCCATCACAGCCCCCGCAAGCGCAGTCGTTAGTATTGATGGGATTGCTCAGCAGGTCGACTCTCTGATTCATTTGCAGATGACGGCATTCGACTCTGCCGGACGCATCCTCGAAGAAGCCCGCGCTGGAGTCGGAATCGATCCTGTTATTTCGGTGCAGGTCCCGGCGGATGGAAAGCTGTGGCTGAAGGTTCACGATGCTCAGTATCGACAGGGGACAGGCTACGGCTACCTGATTCGTCTTGAGTCTCGCCCTCGAATTGACTTTATCTTTCCACCGTCGGCCCACCCCGGAACAACAGAATCGTTCACTCTGTATGGACGCGGGCTGCCCGGCGGTGCGCCTTCCGAGTTCAGACTGAATGGTATTCCACTGCAGCAGAAGATTGTTTCGATCAGTACTTCAGGCGATGCACTCGGCAAACTTGAGTTCTCAGGACGGATTGAGCCACATGTCGCGTCTCAGGACGGTTTTGAATATGTCCTTAACGAAGGCGGACAGCAGTCAAACGGAGTCCTCATTACTCTGTCGACAGAGAAACATATTCGAGAAGCAGCCGATAACGACCGGCCTGACACGGCCCAGAACGTAGTGCTGCCGTGTGAAGTGACTGGACGATTCTACCCGCAGCGAGATATCGACTGGTTTGAATTTGAGGCAACGAAGGACCAGCAGTTGTGCATCAGTGTCCTTTCTCATCGACTGGGAATCGCATCAGACCCCGCCCTTCTGTTGCAGCAGGTGACCACACAGGAGGACGGGACGGAGAAGACGCGAGATCTCATTTTCATGGACGATGTGGCTGTTCGAAACGTTCGTAACGAATCCGGACGATTTGAGTTTGAGACTTCGTCGGCCGACCCCGAGTATCTGCTTTCTGTTCCGGCAGATGGAACTTATCGGCTGATGCTGCGTGATGGTGCGAGTTCCGTTCGATCAGACGCCGGATTGCAGTATCGCCTCGTCATTCGGGAACCCAAACCTGACTTTCGAGTAATCGCAGTTCCGGCGGAGTCACTCTCGTCACTGCTGCTGCGACGCAGTGGCCGCGTGGCAGTCCGCGTCTTCGCAGAACGGGTCGATGGTTATGACGGTGAGATTCGCGTCAAAGCCACAGGCATGCCTGCCGGAGTTACGTGCGAAGAAATCATCATTGGACCAGGCAACCGAATGGGCACGCTCGTACTTTCAGCGAGTGCAAATGCGGCGCCAGCCAATGCTTCGATCAGTGTTTCAGCGACAGCTCGAATCGGCGAACAGGCTGTCACCCGAAATGCACGCTTCGGAGCGACGTCCATGGCATGGCGAATCGCCCAACCGAACAGTCGTATCGCCAACGTTCCGGCACGACTGACAGATGATCTTCAACTGTGTGTGACAGATTACGAACCTGCTCCCGCAACCCTCACGCTTGGGGAAGGCAAACCCATTGAGATCTCTCGAGGGATGTCTGTCAAAGTTAAATACAAGGCCAGCAGGCGGGACGGAGTCGGCGGCAACCTGCTGGGCTTTTCGATGGACCATCCTCCCAACACCAATGTGAGCCAGCTGAATATTGGCAACAACAGGGAAGGGGAGCTGGAGATCAAACTTAACGCGATCGAAAAGCCCGGCCAGTACAGCTTCTATCTCGCAGGATATCTGCAAAACATGCCGTATAAACGCAATCCGGAATCAGTCACTGTCGCCAGGGCAGAACAGGATCGAATTGCAAAGATTCTCGCGGACTCCACAAAAGCCGCGCAGGATGCGCTTAAGCTGGTCACGACACGTACAACAGAACTCAATACTGTCACTCGCAACCTTGCGACGGCAGAAACGGCCCTCACGCAGGCCAGCCAGGCAACAACAAACGCCGCCAATGCGAGCAAGGCAGCCGTCCGGAAGAAAGAACAACTGGCAAAGCAGGTCACGGCAGAACCTGAGAAGCCGGAACTGCAACAACAGCTCACTGCGTCGGAGCAGGAGGTCACAAAGCTGGCGAACGCACAGAAGCAGGCAGAGGATGCTCTGGCTGCTGCAAAGAAGAAACGAGACGACCTGAAGGCTCAGCAGGAAACGGCCACACAGGCAAAGAAGGATGCAGAAGATGCGTCCAACAAAGCCAAAGAAACGCAGCAGGCTGCTCAGCGTGAGAAACAGCGTGTCGACACCGAGTTTCGAACGAAGGATCAGGCAGCGCGACAGAGAAACGTGAATGTCAATTTTCCATCCAACACTGTCACACTCAATGTCACGGAATCCCCAATTGATCTGCAGATTCCGGATCAGCCGGTTGTCGTCGAACAGGGAGCCAAACAAACAACCGCCATTAAATTCGCGAGGAAGTATGAATTCAAAGGGAACGTAGCCGCTCGTGCAACGTTGCCACCGGGTGTGAGTGGACTCAGTATTTCTGCGTCAACAGCGAGCGGCGACAAAACGGAAATGCCCTTGAATATTACGGCTGCGGCAAACGCCACTCCGGGCACTCATGAAGTGAAATTGCTGTTTTCGATCAGTGTGACAGGAACAGTCACTCTGGAGCGAACTATCCGAATCACGGTGGCGGAAAAGAAAGAATGAAACACCTCTCTGTTCTTTGCCTTGGCCTGGTCTCGGGACTGACTGCGGCTGCAGACCCAATTCCCGTAGCAGTGCCCAACCGGGACAC
This sequence comes from uncultured Planctomycetaceae bacterium, assembly GCA_913031625.1. GTDB lineage: Bacteria > Planctomycetota > Planctomycetia > Planctomycetales > Planctomycetaceae > Fuerstiella. Next base: position 3,428 of record CAJWGB010000237.1, read on the forward strand.
AGCTATCTCATTTGAGAATGAGATTCTGCCCATATTGCGCAGCAGCTGCCTTGCCTGTCATTCCAAAACAGAGCGGCAGGCCGAACTGGTCCTGGAAACTCCTGCTGACATTCTGAAGGGAGGAGACAACGGCCCGGCGGTTGTCGCTGGTCGCCCTCAGGATAGTTTGCTGCTGAAGGTTGCCAGTCATGCGTCAGAACCAGTCATGCCTCCTGAAGACAATGATGTCCAGGCAAAGAACCTCACGTCGGATCAACTCGGCCTGATCCATCTATGGATCAGACAGGGAGCCACGGGAAGCGGCAGCTCGACTCTTTCCCCCCGCCAGTGGCACCCTTTACCGCCGGGAATCCAGCCCGTCCTGAGTACGGCCCTGTCGCCAGATGGCCAATACGTCGCGAGTGCTCGAGCCAATCAGATTTTCATCTACCACGTCGCGACCGGACAGCTCGTCACTCGACTGGCTGATTCTGCGCTCGATACAGATCAGACAACCGGGATTGCCCATCGCGACCTTGTCCAGTCGCTTACGTTTAATCGTCAGGGTGACATGCTGGCCTCTGGTGGATTCCGTGAAATCAAACTCTGGAGTCGGCCACGTGATGTTCGTATCTGGGAGCAGGCAGCTGCCGAATCTCCCGGAGACGTTCGTCTGAGTCCGGACGGCAAATGGATCGCACTGAGCAATGGAACACCTGTCATTGAACTCCGCAGCACTTCCGACGGCAAGGCGATTCGTCAGCTGTCCGCACTCAGTGAACCGGTCACCGGACTGCGATTCACTCCCGATTCTTCAGGAGTGGTGGCGTCGGATAACGCTGGCGAGGTCGCCATCTTTGATGTTGCCAGTGGAGCCAAAACCCAGACCTTTTCCGCGCCCGGGCAGGTCAACGACGTTGCGGTGGTATCTCCCGTCCAGCAGGAGAATGCCCCGCTGATCGATGAACTTCAGATCGTGACCGCCGGTGCGGATAACATTGTACGAGTCTGGGTAAAGAAGGCAGCAGAAGAAGGGGTAGAACCGGTCTGGGCTCAGGCCGCCGAACTCAAGGGACACAGCAAACCTGTCAGGTCGCTGTCAGTTGTTTCCGGACGACCAGCCGAACTTGTATCGGGAAGTGATGACGGTTCCCTGATTCTCTGGCACACAAGCGGAAGGCTCACTCGACAGATTCGCCATAATGTCCCGCTCGTCCGAGTGGCAGTCTCTCCAGATGCGCAGGTCTTTGTGACGGTGCCTGCGACCGGCTCTCCCAAACTCTGGCGTTCCAACGGACAGCAGATCGCAGAACTCAAAGGAGATCTGCGTCAGGCAGCAGCAGTGGCGGCAAAGTCACAGCAACTCAAGTCGGCTCAGACGCGTCTCCGGGTGGCAAAATCCCAGCTGGATGCAGCAGAGAAAGATGTGCCCAACAAGACGGCTCTCGAAAAGAAGACTCAGGAAGCACTGACCAAAGCCAATGAGGATGTAGAGTCAAAAAAGAAGACACTTATGGACGCAACAGCTGCCAGGACAAAGGCCGAAGCGGACTCTTTGCTGGCCGCTCAGGAAGTGCGGGCGGCACAGGTTGCGAAAGACGAGGCTCAGGTTGCTGCAGATCAGGCGGCCGATGAAGTCAAAGGGCTTCAGTCCCGACTGACGTCCATTCAGCAGGCCAGCGCAGCTGCGCCACAGAATGAAGAGTTGAAGACCCTACAGCAGCAGACTCAGCAGCAACTGCAGTCTGCTCAGCAGACTGCTCAACAGAAGACGTCAGCGGTCGCTCAACCGACTCAGAAACTACAGCAGGTGACAAACAACGCGAACACGGTGGCCCGAGCCCTCGATGCCGCCCAGAAACCGTACAACGATGCTCTCGTTGCCTTCGAAAAGTCAGAAGACACGCAGAATCTTGCTGCCTCCAGACACGCACTTGCAGCAACGGAACTGAAGGCAGCACAGGAGGCGGTCCCTGTACGAAAGCAGGCAGTCACCACAGCCGAGCAGACAGAAAATCAACTCCAGGAGGAGCTGAAGGGAGTTCAGGAGACCGCCCAGAAGGCAGACCAACCTGTCCTGACAATCCGGTTCGCTCCCGACGGAAAATCGGTTCTTACGGCGGGTCAGTATGGTGCAATTCAATCATGGAGTACTCAGGACGGCGCAGCCGTCCAAAGCTGGGAGGGTCATGCAGGTTCGGTAACTCAAGTGTGCTGGGTCAGTGCTGACAGCTTCCTGTCGATTGGAGCAGACAAGACTCTTCGTCACTGGGAAGTCAGCCCGGGCTGGCGGCTTGTTCGAACAATCGACGAATCAGCAGGTGCCCCTCTCACACATCGTGTGACGGCGGTGGACTTCAGCCCCGATGGCCGGCGACTCGTTGCAGCCAGCGGTATCCCGTCTCGTTCAGGTGAGCTGTCGGTCTTTCAGGTGGCTGATGGAAAACGAGCGCTGCACCTTCCGGAAGCACATGACGACACGATCTACGCAGCGAAGTATTCGCCGGATGGTTCTAGAATTGCCTCCGCGGGAGCCGACAAATATGTGCGAACCTTCGCAGCAAAGGATGCGAAACAACTGCGCCGATTCGAGGGGCACACAGGCTATGTCCTTGATGTGGCATGGAGCTCCGACGCGCAAACCCTGGCGTCTGCTGCAGCTGATAATTCCATCAAGGTCTGGGACGTGGAAACCGCCGATCAACGCCGGACGATTTCAACGTTCAGGAAGCACGTTACAGCTGTCAATTTTGTGGGCGAGTCCAGCGACGTATTCTGTGTGACTGGTGGTCGAGTTGTCCGGACCATTCGCACATCCAACGGAGGAACCGCTCGGACGTTCAGCGGTGCCCGGAAGTGGCTTCACTGCGCGACACTGTCCGCAGATGGCACCCGTGCCGCGGTGGGTGACGCCGCCGGAAATCTATATCTGTGGAACGTACAGACCGGTCAGCTACTGCAACAAATCGATGCAAAGGCCGAATCGGACGGGACCAAATAACGTCGTTCCGTAAGACTTTAGCCGGGCACTCTAAGCCCGGAACACGCAGGCCTTTCCCGATCAGGTATCACGAAAACGTAATGTTATCCTCGTCCGCATTCGACCTGGGTTTGGCGTCTGATCGATTGGAAACCTGATGCGCGAATGAGGGATCTAATCCCAAGGCACGCTCCAGACCACGCTTCATGAGGCCGTAGTGGCAACTGAGTCGCAACGATTATCCGGAGTCGTTCTAAATACTCGCTGCCAGTTCACTCGTTCGGTCCTGCGCATTCTGTGAGGCCAGATCAGTCTTTTTCTCCAGCACGATCCACAGATAGGCAGTAAAGAACTCTCGCACGAACGGAACCTTGAGCAGTGGTGCGGTCCATGCCGCATACTTCGAACTAAACCGTTGCTGGTGTACACGTGCGTCAAACGCTGACTGCCGGAAGACGTTCTCAAAGTCACTAATCAGCAGCTTGTTGAGGTAATCGGGATCGATCGCCTCTTCGGTGTACTTGTCCGATTTCCGATTTCCGTCTTCATCAAGGTCATGCATGTTGGGCACATACCAGTCTGAGTGATACACGCTTCGACACACTCGCAGCATTGTCTTTTCAGAGAAGACCACATGCGCCCACGGCACAGGCATGGTTGACCAGAGATGAGGAGCAAACGGGTGGTACCAGCCCCATGTGCCAATCAACATTTTACCACCAGGTCGCAGGACTCTGTACGCCTCTTCGAGCATCTCATGTGGTCGGGCCACATGTTCGAATACGTCGTAGCAGAGAATCGTATCGACCGAGTCTTCCGGAAGAGGAATCTGCGTCGCTTCACTGGGGTGAAAGGTCAGTCTATCAGAGGTATGTCGTTCCTGAGCAACACGAATCGCATCCACATCGATATCGACACCAACGACACTCTCCGCGCCTGCCTTGAGGTACCCGGCACTCAGCGCGCCGTCATAGCAGCCGAGGTCCAGGACTCGACGACCAGTGACTGGTACGTCGTACTGCCTGGCGGCCCTCATAACCTTGTCGACACACTGCTGGCGGTATTCCGCATACGCCTCGGAATCGGACAACGCCTCGGTCATCTCTTCCGACTGCCCCGGGTTGCGGGTGTAGAGCTGTTTCGCGAGGAAGTAGAGAATCGACTCTGAGATTTTCATGACTTGCGGCCGTTACGGGCGTCTGATCAGTTACACAACACTATCTGCTGAAACCTAGGCCGTCGCTGGAAGGTCGCCTGGACAGGGAATCGTTCCATACAGGATTTGCGCTGCGCACATCGCGTTATGCCGATTACAACGAATCCAGATCTGCTCCCTGTGGGCTCAGGGAATTGAGATAACCAGACAGTAACTCTCCCCGACTGCTGCGCTTACTTTTTCCCCCGCCCTAAACCTGTCATCATGAGGCATCAGGGCACTGCTGACCGCCCGTTCCTTTGCCAATCGACCATCGACGTGAGAGCACAATGTCTGAGATTCTTGTTCACAAACACACGCGACGCGAGTTTCGCAATCGCATGCAGAGCGGCGAACTCAAAGCGTGCATCATTCCCGTCGCTGCCATTGAACAGCACCTCGAACACATGGCGATGGAACACGACTGGCGCAGTGTGAATGTCATTGCAGAGGGTGTGGCCAGTCGACTGGCTCCTCAGGTTGTTGTTGCTCAGGGACTTATGGCGGGCATCAGCGAACACCACATGAAGCACATTGGAACGCTGTCGCTGACACCGGCCACGTTTATGGCCGTGCTGGGAGACTTGATCGACAGCATGGCACGAGCAGGCTTTACAAACATCCTTGTGCTCAATGGACATGGCGGAAACATCGCTCCGTGCAATGGCGTCTGGGACCAGTTTCTGCGACGTTTTCAGATCAATCTGCAGTTTCTTCCTTATTGGGACGTGCTCACCGTTGAGGATGCTGAGTTGCTGCAGAGCCGCAGCATTCCAGGTCATGCTCAGGAGTTCGAAACAGCATTTGCCCTCGCTGAGTTTCCGGAAAACGTTCGAACAGCTGATGTCAGCGACCAGCCGGATCCGGAACCTGCGATGGCAACCGAAGAAAACGGGCGAGTTCTGATTGATCGAACCATCGAACGCGTCGCCGATTTTCTGCAGGGAATGATCGATGGCTCGAACGTGATTGAAATTCCCGCATTCTTTGAGTGACAGGGCAACGTTTTTCAACGACCTGCTGATAACAGACTCAGGAGTACTCATGCGAGCCATTGCACTCTTCTGCCTACTGATTGCGACGACCGTTGCGGACGAGCCACGAGTTGTCTCGACCGAGTTTCAGCCGCTTCAGGCCGGAGTCAAACGCCTGACGGAGGCCTTCGAGTACCTTGGGCACCCGGTTGCGGCAAAGACATCCGCTGCACTCAATGCAGCAGTGGCTAAAGAGGACTCCATTGCCGTTCAGAAGGCGTTGGATGCCAGCGCTCTGTTTGTCGTTTCAATCAATCCGGAATTGAGGGTCAAGGTCGCTCGCGGAGCGGCTGACCCGATACTGCAGCAGGCCGGCTACACGCCCGTTCTGATCAAGGTCATCAACGAATCGACGGTCACCCGGCGACTGCGGATGGACAGTCCTCAGGCAGGACCAATCTACGCCGGAGCTGCGGAAGGAATTCTGAAACGACAGGCGCAGACAGAGCTGCGTGAGAATGAGAACACGGACCGAGAGCGAAGATTTCTGAATGTGGAGGTCTTTGAATCTGCTCCGATGACATCTCGCCTGAGTGGTGCGAAAGTTGAGTATCTGATCGGCTTGATCTATTGCAGCGAAGCAGGCCAACGAGAAGCAACCATCGTGTTTGACATCGGTCAGGGGACCCAGGACCTTGGCTTTCGCAGTCAGGTGCCTGTGTTGTTTACGGTTCGGCCCGCCCTGCCCGTCAAGATGCGGATTCGCGACTTTGACGGAAAGCCAACCACTGCCAAACTGGAATTTCGCGATCAGGACGGCCGCGTGTATCCGCCTCAGGCACGTCGGCTCGCGCCGGATTTCTTCTTCCAGCCTCACATTTACCGAGATGATGGAGACGTTGTCCTGCTTCCTCCCGGGAAGTTTCAACTGCAATCGGGGCGTGGTCCGGAGTACGTCACCACTCGTCAGAACGTGGAAATTAAAGCGGCGACCCAGAACACCGTGAGTGTCCAGCTGAAACGCTGGGTCAACCCTGCCGCGTTTGGTTACTACAGTGGCGATCACCACATCCACGGGGCCGGCTGTTCTCACTACGACAACCCGACTCAGGGAGTCACCCCGCAGGACATGTTTGCTCAGGTGAAGGGAGAGGGCCTCAATGTGGGGTGTGTATTGACGTGGGGCCCGTGTTACGACCATCAGAGAAACTACTTTTCTCCAATTGCAGATACTGTGAGCGAGCCGCTGACGGTCCTGAAGTATGACCTCGAAATCAGCGGGTTCGGATCGGCAGCTCTGGGACACGTATGTCTGCTGAACCTGAGAGACCAGACATTCCCCGGTTCGGAAGGCACCTCAACCAGGGGCTGGCCGAAGTGGACAGTCCCCGTAATGAGATGGGCCAAAGAACAAAACGGCGTCACCGGCTATCCACACTCGGCTCTGCATGTTGATCCACGTCAGGCGGCCGCATGGCAGATTCGACACTTTGACAGCGACGGAGATCAAACGCTTTCT
>CAJWGB010000238.1 GCA_913031625.1 uncultured Planctomycetaceae bacterium
CCCTCCGAGTAAGAGCACTGCGATCATTCCCCCTCCCCCCGGGAGGGTCGAGCGGCAGCTCGGGAAGGAGCCACTGGAAAATTCCCGCGACACCGCACCTGGAGAGATACCGCACAACCACATTCATTCACTGCGACCTGACGGATCCAGCACGCCCACCTGCGGGAGGGCATGGCGACGGTCCACTTGAAGCTGCCGGCGTCAGACGGCAGAAAGACGAGCCAGGCTCCTGAGTGGTGCAACTCACGAGCCTTCGCATTCTGCCGGCCCTCGCTTCACTCACACCGTACGACAACGCTACTCAGCTGAAGCTGGGCGCTGGGGACGTTTCGGACGTTTGTCCTGACCACCGGGGTATCCCGGTCGACCACCACCAGAACCTCCGCCTCCACGACTGAACAGGCTGCCGATTCCCGTTCGAAACTCCTCGCTGGTGATGGCCTTGTCACCATCCTTGTCGAGCGTCATCAGGCGTTCCGACATTCGATTTCCCTCGAGCTCTTTGGCCGTGATCCTGCCATCCTTATCAGTGTCCATGCCGCGGAACATGCTCATCGGATCAAACCGCTGACCACCACCCGGGCGACCTCCGCCGGGCCGTCCGCCCCCCGGACGGCCACCGCCGGCAGGGGGAGTCGATGGACCTGCAGAAGCCAGAACCTCCGGATCCTGCTCAACCTTGTCTCCCTTGTCTTTCACGGCATACAGGTGCTTTGAGCTGCGGACGATGAGGTGCCCGTTACTGACCGCCGGTGTACCCCAGAATACTTCCCTGTCAGTGGTGAACTGGTTAACGGCGACCTGCTTTACTGTGTCGGCAAGATCGAAGACAAACATTTGTCCGCTGCCATTCAGGTAGAACATGCGATCGCCGGCGACGATCGGAGATGGATAGTCCAGCGAACCGAATCGTCCTCCTGTCTGGCGAGCTCCTGCCAGTCCCAGTTGGCTGACACGTTCCCCCGTTTCTTCGTCAACTGTGGTCAGTACGCCTCGGTTGACCACAAACAGACGCCCGTTGTGCCCTACGGGAGTCGCAAACCCGGCGGTGTCACGCCCTTCCCAGACGGTGTTCGATTCGCTGACGTTGCCTTTGCCACCAGCCTTGACGGCAACACTGCCACCGCCACGACCTGTAAAGGCATAGACACTGGATTCATTATGAATAATGCTGGTGTATGCATGCTGTGCGTCAGTGGCGGCAGCGAACCAGCGGAGCTTTCCGTTTGTCGGGTCCATTCCCCAAAGTTCTTTCGCCACGACCATCACAAGGTCGGTGCTGTCTCCCGCTTTGACCAGTGCAGGCGTGCCCCACATTCCGTCGAGGCCTGCTGCCTCCTGTCGCCAAATCTCTTTCCCCGTCGCACAGTCAATCCCAATGACGGACTGACTCTCAGCAGACGCCGTGACGATCAGAGTATTGTCATGCAGAATTGGACTCGACGATGATCCCCAGCGAGTCGGGTCAGATTCTTTGCCCACGGAAGTTTGCCAAAGTTTCTTTCCGTCAAGATCCCACGCATGGACGCCACTCTTCCCGAAAAACACGTAGATGTTCTTCCCATCAGAAACCGGCGTATGCGAGGCATAACCGTGAGCTGTGACGCCGATCCCTGTGTATGGATCTTCCGGCAGAACAACCTTGACGTCACGCTGCCAGAGTTGCTTTCCAGTCGTCAGGTCAAAGCACACGAGATGCCGGACAAGGTCCTCGATCTTCCCCGGACTCTGCTGATCCAGCCCATAGCCGGAGTAGCAGGTGACAAAGATACGGGCACCGACAATGATCGGGCTGGATGCCCCGGGCCCGGGCAGCTCCATTTTCCATGCCAGGTTGGCCTCGGGAGACCAGGTCGTCGGTACCGAAGCACCGTTTTCGGCGACACCCAGACCACCCGGACCTCGAAACCGAGCCCAGTCGCCGGCACAGGCCGTCGCAATGAGGAGTCCTGGAATGAAAAGTCCAATCTTGAATTTCATGGGGCGTGCTTTCTGAACGTGAACGACTGAGCAGAGGATGTGATCCGGAGCCCCACGAAGATTCCGGTCTGCGTGGGCTTCCGGCTCGGGATTGTAACCTCAGATCAATTGCTGACCATGTGGATTCCAAGATCGGTGAGACGGCACACCAACACTGGGCAGCCCTGTTTGGTCGTCCAATTCGATCGACTGACGTTCAATGCTTTAAGACCGAATCGTGTGACGCCTGCACCTGCGGCTGCCGGTTAAACGACGCAGGAGATACTCTGTCAGCGGGACGCACGCGTCGGCTTCAGGACTGTTCCTCGCCTTCCTGCTGCTTCCAGTTGCCGTCTTTGTCGAGGGTAATCGTCAGATCCCGGGCCGGAAGCCGAAACTGATCGACATACATGCGTGGTCCATCAAACCGAAGCCGACATTCCACTTCGCCCTGCAGCAGTTCGGGCACCACAAACTTCACGCCCAGCGTGAGTGATCCATCGACACCGTTTCGCAATGCCGTCGGCACATCACTAACAGTCTCCTGATTTGCTGATCGGATGATCCTGATGTCCCTGATGTACCCTGGCTGAAGCAGGGATACAAATCCCTCATCAATCGAGACTGCCATCGCCTGGTGAATCTCACTCATTTGAGGAGGCGTCCTGTGCAGATACCTAAACTCCTTCTGTTCAGGCTTTGACCCCTTATTTGGTAAACTCAGCAGAGCCACCGAAAGCGGATGCCCGATGATCCCCCTGGCCGAGGCTGCCCTGTCAGTGGCAAACTTCTCCCACTGTTCGACGGGCACGCCCGCTGCTTTGTTGATGTCAGCGGCAAGCCGCTCATTCAGCTGGTCGTCTGAAGCAGAGTGGCGAGGGCGAGACTGACCCAGAAGCTCATTCACATCATCCTGCGCGAGCAACGTCTTTGCGAACTCCGGAACCAGAGTCTTGACCTCTGTGAGTCCTCGCGGACTTGGAACACTGTCTGGAAAATCAACCGCAGCCTGAGACCATGTCACCTCTTCGCCCGTGAGATCGACCACAAACACGCGTCCCTTTGAATAGTCAATCTCCGTTCCATTGAACGTCATTTTCGTCTCGGTCACTTTGTTGAGCCGCTTATCAAGGCGAACACTCATCGTCAGGTCAACAGCCTTGCCGTCAATCGTGATTCCGTCAACAACAGACGCAATGCCGCCCCCATAAGACGTACCGGAGTTCACGGCCGCGCTGATTGCTGATTCTGGAGTCGCGTTGTGGTGAAACAACACGGCATAACGAACTTCACGACTGCCAGACGGCCCCTCATGCATCCCCAGCAGCAGACCGGGTCCACCCTCCGGCAGGTAGACCATCCCGCTCTGAAACCACCATCCGTCTCCTCCGACGCAAGTGCCTCCGGTCACCATCATCGGTTGTGATGCCTGCAGAATTTTTGGCACGATCATCGAAATCAGAAATGCGGTGGTGGCCAACGCTGCAAAGACCACCGTTGTGTACCATACTCGCCGCAGGTAGCGCCAGATTCGTGGCGGACCGGAGCGTTCCGGTCGAGGGGAAATTGCAGGCTCAGCCTCTGCCTGTCGGACACCTGACAGAGGCAGCTGATCGCTGGCCGGTGTTGCGAACTCATGCAAAGCAGCAGCAACTTCCACTGGTTCCTGATATCGCTCGGCCGGATCTGTAGCCGTCATCCTCTCAAGAACCCGGATGACTTCCTGCGGCACCTCAGAGGGCAGGTCCGAGCAGAGATCGACTGTTCCATTCGCATGCGCTTTAAGCTTCTCAGCGACTGACAGGCCGGCAAACGGCGACCGCCCGACAAGCAGAAAATACAGGGTCAGTCCCAGACTGTAGATGTCGCTTCGAATATCAGCCTGATGAGCATCCTGTGCCTGCTCAGGAGACATGTAGTCAGGAGTCCCGACGATCGAGCCAACTTCAGTCAGCTGTCCACCATGATCACCACCCTCGGAATCCGAGGTCGCTCCCGGGACCAGAGAAGCCAATCCAAAGTCCAGAATCTTCACAGTCCCGTCATCCGTGAGCATCAGGTTCTGCGGCTTCACATCCCGATGGACCATGTTCTGCTCCTGAGCATACTGCAGTCCGAGCGCTGCCTGCCGGATACAGTCACATGCTTCAGTAAAGGGCAGAGCCCCCTGTCGGGATACGAGCTGTGCGAGGTCGACCCCGTCAACATATTCCATCACGAGAAAGTGAGTATCGTTGACCTGCTCCGCATCGTGGGCGGTCACGACATTAGGATGAGATAGTTGAGCAGTCGCCTTCACTTCTCGATGAAACCGATCGACGGCACCGGGCAGTGCCATAACACGGCGACTAATGATCTTCAGTGCCACCATGCGGTCCATCATCCGGTGACGCGCCCGATAAACATACCCCATGCCTCCCCGACCAATGACATCAATAACGTCGTACCGCGGATGACCCTGCAAACCTTCTGGCAGTTCGGCAAGACCGTCACCGGATGAATTCCCAGCCGGAATGACAGTTTCTGCAGGCTGAGACGCATCCCTCACCAGCTCAACAAATGTGTCGTCCTGCAGATTCAAAATTGTGTCGCAGCAGTCAGAACACTCATCAAGGTGCTCGGCGATCTGCTCAGCCTGAGCAGATCCCAGTTGGCCGAGCCCAAATGCTCGCAGCTCGTCAGACTCTGGATGTTTCATTGACTCTTCAGACATGTGGTTCCTTCGTTTTCGGAATCTTCAGGGATTGCCTGAATGGAAAGAACCGCTCAGCGGTAATCCTCACGGCGAACTCATCAATTTCTCTGAAAATCTGAAAATCAACAGCCAGCAGCCGCGACAGACCAGTGTTTTTCCTGTTCAGAGAGTGTCAACCAGTCCTTCTGCTTCTGCTCGCAGTGCTGCCAGGATTCGATTCCGAGCCATATAAACTGCTCCGGGGGTCATCCCCAGATCCTCCGCAATCTGAGCAGGATTTCTGCCTTCCAGCATCTGCTGAGCAAATGCCTGCCATGTCTGCTCCTGAAACCGGGGGCGCACAATCTCCATCAGGCGTCCGACCACCGCACGATCATGCTCGGCGTTCCAGATTTGACTCTGCTCGGAGTGTTCATCCTCCAACTGATTCAACTGCTCCTGAACGTCACTCCCGTTGGCAGTTCGATGACGCTTTGACGCGCGCCAGTGATTTTGAACGCGATAGACCATTATCCGACGCAGCCATGAGCGGAAATCGCCCGTGCGTTGATTGTGGCCGAACGCTCCAATCTCCTGCGACGCTGCGGTAATTACATTCTGAATAATGTCTTCCCGGTCTGCTTCCGAAATCTCGTAGCGACTCAGCCAGCGATGAAGCAGCGGAATATAGAGATCTGCAAACCGCCCCCATGACACGCTGTCTTCAGCATCCTGCAAACGGGCAAGCAGACTCAGAGAAGTATCAGTCATTCGGCTGGAGACGTTCGTAGACCAGGAACAGCAGACTGCAGAGAATCCTATTCGCAGCATGAAGTGATGACCAGCATCGAATCCTGATCTCAGGAGCCCTTCCTGTTCCTCCGTCGGGCGAAGACAGCAAACCGTGTCGCTCTGGAACAGTACTGCGGACGGTGATATCCTGATGCATGCTCCATCCCCTGTTTACGGCAGAGATCCCAACGAGAGGGTGCCGGTACTATGAGCGTGCTTCTCCAGCGTCGCGGATTCATGCAGATCGGAGCCCTCGGTCTGGGCGGGCTGACGCTGCCACAATTCCTCGCCGCGCGAGAACAAAACGCGTCCCGCTCAGACACTTCAGTAATCATGCTGTACCAGCACGGAGGTGCTTCTCAACTGGAAACATGGGACCTCAAGCCGGATGCCCCCACTTCGTACCGCAGTGTTTTTCACCCCATTTCGACGTGTGTTCCCGGGATGGACATCTGCGAGCACTTTCCACTGCAGGCAAAGCTCGCACACAGGTTTTCGCTGGTACGGTCGCTGCACCACGACGTCGGCATCCACAGTGACGGAGGCATCGTAGCCCTCACCGGTAAACGCCCCACAGTGCTCGACCCGACTTCGCAATCGAGGAGCGAGCACCCGGATTTCGGATCGGTCGCCAGTTTCCTCAAGGGATACGGCAATCCACCGTTGCCTCCGTATGTCACGATTCCCCGGCACCCCTATATGACAAGACCCGCCTACCTCGGGCTGCATCACGCAGGCCTGGACACAGGCAATCCAAACAGCACCGGATACCAGCCACCTCAGACAAAACTGATCGCGGGGCGTAACGGTGAATTTCTACACAACCGCCGCAACCTGCTGCAGCAGTTCGATCGACTCAGGTCAGACCTCGATGTGGCCGGGCAGATGGAGGGCGTGGATCAGTTCCGTGACATGGCATTCGAGATGCTGACCAGCCCGGCAGTTGCATCCGCTTTCGACATTGGAAAGGAAGCCGACTCCCTGCGAGATCGTTACGGACGTAATGAATGGGGACAGTCATGCCTGCTGGCTCGGCGCCTTGCCGAAGCAGGAACTCCTGTCATCAACATTTACTTCAACACCCCAAAGTCAGGGCAGGAATTCACCAACTGGGACGATCACATTGGAAACGCCGGCCGCCCCGGCCATTTCGCTGACTACATGAAAGTCCGACTGCCCTACATGGACCAGGCACTGTCGACTCTGATTGATGACGTGTTTGAACGTGGACTGGATCGTCGCATCCTGATCGTGGTCGTCGGTGAGTTTGGCCGCACACCACGACTCAGCAGTAACAGCACTGGCACCGGGCGAGACCATTGGCCCCAGGCGTATACGGCACTGTTGAGTGGGGGCGGACTTAAGATGGGGCAGGTAGTGGGAGCAACCAATTCCAAAGCAGAATATCCCACCGAGCGTCCCTACACGCCTCAACATCTGCTCTGGATGGTCTACCGACACCTCGGAATTGATCCCACGGCAACTCTGACTGACTACTCAGGGCGCCCCGTCCATATCCTTGAGTCCGGCGGCGTGATTCCGGAACTTGTTTCGTAGGGCAGTTGTATTGGCCTCGGGGGAAACCTGGCGTCCACACTCCGCGTCTCTCTGTGTCCTCTGTGTCCTCTGTGTCCTCTGTGGTTCTAACGACGAGGTTAACCACAGAGAGCACAGAGGAATGCTTGAGGCGACCTGCACTACGGAGCGGGTTTGGATTTTAAGGTTGCCAGCCATGCGACGAGGTCACGTAACTCCCGCCGCGTCAGAGTCTTCTTCATGTCGGGCATGATGGAGATCTTCTGCTCCAGCGAGTCTTCAATCTCGTCATTCAGGACTTTGATTTCCTTTCCCTGAGCACTCGCCAGTACTGTCTCCTGTTTCGTCTTTCGTAACGGCAGTCCCTGCACAACTTTTCCGGAGGACAGTACCAGCATCTGTGTCTTGTACTTCGGTTCAATGTCCGCACTCGGATCAACCAGCGCTCGTAGAATGTGATCTCGTTTCCGAACGGCACCCACGCTACGAAGGTCCGGGCCAACCGTGCTCCCCTTGTCAGTCACTCGATGACACCGCGTGCAGGCGGCGGTGAGGTGAGTTTTGAAGATTTGTTCGCCACGCTGCTCGTCTCCTCCGATCAGACACTCATTCCAGTTGGCGAGAGGATTCTCTGAGGCAGCCTCAGCACGGGCTTGCTCCAATGCAGCATAGGCTTCGGCAACCACCGGATTCTGTTTCTGACGGAGCAGGGCCGCTTCAATGACTTCCAGAAGGATCGTTTTACCTGAGCCTTCCGATCCAGGTAACTGTTCTGTGACGAGCCGAGCAATCCGTCGGTCGGCAATCACAGATTTGAGCCGAGCCAACAGCATCACAGCGTGCTGACGCTCGCGGGTGTTCTCTGTCCCTGACAGGACCTGATCAATTTCCCGCAGAGCGAGCTCCTCGTGCAACAGCTCCCGAGCCCGCATTCGCAATCTGGCAGACTTTGATGCGAGGGCAGCCACGACAGCGTCGTCGAGCCATGCCGAATTCTGAGCCTTCAGTGAATTCAGGGACTGCAGACGAAGTTCATTGTCCGCACCTGCATCCGCAACAATCGAGCCAAGTTCCTCCATGTCCGCATCAGAAAACTTCACCTTCAGAGCACGTGACGTCTCGAGAGCGGACGCACGAACAGAAGCATCCCGATCTCGAAACAGCCGGACAAGAGAAGCAGAGACTGCAGTCGATGGGTCAATACGATTGCTGAACCGACGGCGCCGGCCGTCAACCCGATCCAGTTTGCCGGGCTCCTTCCATGTGCGAAGCGCTGCAAGTGCTTCCCGTCGAAGCTCGACCGGGACATCATGTCGAATCGCGTAGGCAGCGACCGCCTGCGCATGGCTTGAATCACCGAGTAACACGCCCGCCCCAATGGCCCGCCGCACGAACGCAGCAGACAGGTTCTTTGTCCCGGGCAAAGCACTCACCAGAGTCTCCAGCTCACCACGAATGTCACTGTCTCCGCTAAACCCATAACGAAAAGTCATTTCGTAAATCGCGCGCGCGGCTTCTGTTGACACAAGAACTTCGGAATCAAAGAGAAACGGCGCGAGCCATTTACCGGTAGCCAAAATGTTGCCCGCGTCATACTGCTGTCGCAGTGCAAGAACGGCACACAATCGAACCATCACGGACGGATGAACAGCAAGACGCTTCAGAAACTGTGGGTCACTCACACCACTCAGACCCCACGCACAGGCGTGTCGCAGGTAAACCTCGTCCGGTTCCAGGGTGGCAGCTCGTTCAATCAGGGCCCCATGTCCCACTTCGGAGACATGCTGGCGGAGCGCCATTGCGGCATGAAACTGGAGGTGCTGATTGGGAGACTCAAGCAGTCGAACGAGCGGCTCAGGTGAGAATTCCCGGAGCTCCCGAACGAGACGCAGAGTGGCAATCTGGACCTGCGGATCGCTGTCTCGAAGCAGATCATGCAACAGAGCCACCGGTCCGGTGCTCCCGCGGGTCAGTTGACCAAGCCCCCAGATCGAGTGAATTCGTGCCAACTGAGGAGCATCCGTATCTTCAGCGATCGCGATCAACATATCCTGATCGTCGCGTCGGACGAGCTCGAACTGAGCTCCGAGGCGAACTCGCTGATCTGAGTGACTGAGAAGTTCAGCCAGTTGGTCAATTTGCCTGTGACGAAATCCGTCCTTCAGGAGTTGCCACGTATTTCTGCGTGCTGACGAATCCGAGGCTCGTGGGACATCGATCTTCCAGATGGCGCCCTTTTGATTCAGTGGATAACCGCCTCCCCAGTCGACACCGTACAGCCCGCCATCCGGTCCGAAGTTAATGCCAACCAGCGGCACACCGCGACCGATCTCATGCTCATCTTCGACACGAAAGGATGCCCCGACTGCTGCGAAACGAAATGCGCGTTGCTCGCCTCCGGGTGCGCCAGTCAAAAAGAAGTAGCCTCGGTACTTCGGGGCCAGGGCGGTACCGGGGTTGAATGCGAATCCTGCCGGGCCATTCAGGGAATAGCTGAGTGGCGGAGTCACGTAGGCCGCCTGACCTTCGAACCATGTGTTCCAGAGTCGTTCGGCAGTCCATGGATTATACCCACCGCCCCGGTACTGGTAGTTGCAGCGCCAGCCAGCGTCCGTCCCCTGCACGACGTAGACGACTCGCTCCCGCTCTCCCGGCTGATCCGCATCATTATCTACGGTGACGTAGTTGGCCAATCCAGGGACCAAACCAGCTTCAAGCGAGTCGACTTCGCCCTGCAATGCCGTTACTTCAGCCTGTAAGGTCAAAATGGTCGCCTGCATCTCCATCAAAAAGACGGTCAGCTCCACTGAATTGACCATGATGCCTTCGGGCTCGAAATCCTCCCCAAATCCACTTAGAATTCCCATTAGATCGGTCACACCGATTTGCTCGTCGGTATCGATATCGGGGTTGTAGGGGTATTCAACAACGACTTCTTGAGCGTTGGAAATCAACGCAGAAGTGATGAAAAAGGTGAATAGAGCGTGCTTCATGATTTGGCTTTGTTTTTCAAATGTAATCTTTTGTCTATTGATATAGATAATACATCTGATTTATTCGGTAAGCATTTCGCGG
>CAJWGB010000239.1 GCA_913031625.1 uncultured Planctomycetaceae bacterium
GAAATGCATAACTCAATCGTTCCGGCGGAGTGTCTCCACCTTCTCTGACGATTCGTTCGGCAAAGGAGCGTGCTGCTTCAACAAACTGCGGATCGTTCAAAAGCACCAGCGCCTGCAGGGGCGTATTGGTGCGTTCGCGCCGCGTTCGACAGGTTGTCCTGCCATCCGCGCCAAGGATTCTCATATTGGCGGCAGGAATCTGGCGTTTCCAATAGGTGTAGAGGCTGCGACGGTAGAGGTCATCGCCAGTGCTCTGAGCAAACCTCGCCCGGGAAGACCCGATGGCGTTGGCGCCGAACAATTCAGCAGGCTGATACGGATGTACTCCGGGGCCGCCATGCTTCTCTTTGAGAAGGCCGCTCACTGACAATGCATGGTCGCGGACGAATTCCGCTGGCAGGCGGCGCCGCGGCCCCCGCGCGAGCAGGCGATTTTCCGGGTCAATGGTGCCGGAAGCTGGGGAACGAATGCTGGACTGACGATAGGTCGCGGAAAGCACGACCCGTCGTAACAACAGCTTAACGTCCCAGCCCGACTCAACAAAATCGACGGCAAGATAGTCCAGGAGCTCCTGGTGGCTGGGAGGATCTCCCTGTGTTCCGAAATCTTCAGAGGTCTTCACAATCCCAGTGCCAAAAAGCATCTGCCAGTAGCGATTCACCGCCACACGTGCAGTCAACGGATGCTTCGGATCCGTCAGCCAGCGAGCGAGTCCCAGTCGATTGGCGGGGAGTTCTTCTCCGTAAGCCATAACACTGGCTGGTGCAGCCGTCGGGACAACATTCCCGTGCCTGTCATACTCTCCGCGTTCCAGCAGATAGTTGACCCGCGGATTGGGAATGTCACTGGCAACCATTGTCAGCGGAGCCGCAGACTCAATCTGCTTCTTCTCCTCCTGCAGCTGTTGCTGTCTCTTTCGAGCATCACTGAATCCGGACCATTGTCCGCGGAAATGCGCAAGTCGCTTTGCGCGGTCTTTCGGCAATGATGCGCGGATGGCCGCCGTTTCATTGGAGGTCGTTGTGATTCTAAATCCACTGAATTCGGCAACCTTCAGTTTCACGCGAAACCTCTTCGCGGAAGCTAGTTCTACAGGCATTTCGAGGCCCACCAGAACTGGAGCAGCTGCTATCTTCAACGTGCTTCCACCAATGAACTTCACGGTGATCGGGCTGGCGTCCTTCTCGTTGGAGTGCAGTTCCAGTCCAGCCAGTTCCACAACCACCGGCGTTTTGCTTTCCACCTGCAAAGCGGCAACCGTGGCTGTGTCTTTCGTGTTGCCTGAGATCTCCAGATCAATCGAAATCTCTCTGGTCTCAGGCTCCATATCAGCAGCATCTTTAGGGAGCGCATTTCGTGCCTGTGACTTTGTCAGGATCCGCTCACCAGTCGTCTCCCTCTCTTCATTCAAAATACGGATTGAAAGCTTATCGAGACGCTCAGGACAACAATCTGTGCGATTCCAGACCACGACACTGTCGATCGGAAACTGCCCCCCCAGGTCGACTTCCCACCATGCATTCCGTTCTGAATTCGTGCAGGAACAGGATGCGAAGCTACCGTTGTGGTTCCCGTCAATCGCCTTTGCTGCAGGCGAACTGTAGCCGACACTTGATTGAGTGGCCTTCCCTGTCCGAGCGACATTTTTACCACTGGAAAACACCTGAACTTCCGAGATGGTCAGGAAGCCATCGTGATCCTTCGGCATCTCCAGACGTACATATCGCCCGGACATCGTCGGGCGAGGTGGAACGTTCTTCTGATCAGGCTTTGGCTGTTCAACTGCGACCAGCCAATCTTCGGACTCCCGGATCTCTGAATTGGCGATCACAGCATGCCTCGTCCATTCCACCGGTTCATCCAGTTCCTGATTCCAACGTCCAAACTCAGTCGTCAGAGCCTCGGGTGTCGACTTCAGGGTTTTATCAATCTCTGCCAGCTCACTGTCAATGACCGGGACTCGAGCTGCCTGTTCAGCGTTGTATCGCCTCAGCGTGGGTGCCGTGGCTCCTTTGGTGTTCCCATTGCCAACGAGATTGTTGAAGAACCCGGCGAACTGATAGTACTCACGCTGCGTCATTGGGTCGTATTTATGATCGTGACATTGAGCACACTCGAGCGTCAGACCCATCATTGCAGTGGCAGTCGTGTTGACTCGATCGACAAGGTACTTCACCCGATAGTCTTCATCGATAATCCCGCCTTCGTTTGATGTTGGGTTGTTTCGCAGAAACCCGGTTGCAACGCGCTGCTCAACCGTCGCATTCGGCAACAAATCGCCGGCAACCTGCCATGAAATAAAATCACGGTAGGGAAGATTGCTGTTGAAGGCGTCAACAACCCAGTCGCGCCATGGATAGATCGATCGCGGATGATCCTCGAACAAGCCGTCCGTATCGCCATACCGCGCCACGTCCAGCCACTCCTGCGCCATCCGCTCCCCGAACGCTCGAGAGTTCAGCAGGCGATCAACCGCCTTTTCAAAGGCCGCGTCTGATTCATCCGACAGAACAGCATCGAGCTCCTTCACTGTTGGCGGTAGCCCCGTCAGATCAAAGGTCACCCGCCGCAGCCAGCGTTCTTTTTCCGCGGGCGCAGACGGCTTCAAACCATCCGCTTCCAGTCTGTCCAAAATGAAATGGTCGATCTCATTGATTGGCCATGCGTCATTCCTGACTTTGGGCAGGCTACTCTTGACCGGCGCGATGAGTGACCAGTGTCTCTCCCATTTCGCACCCTGAGCAATCCACCTGCGGATTAGTTCAATCTCTTCAGGAGAAACGGACAGGTTCGACCCGGCAGGCGGCATTCGGAGATCCGGATCTGACTCCGTCAGTCGTGACACCATTTCGCTCATGTTGGGCATGCCCGGAACGATTGCGGTATTGCCAGTGGAATCAGACTTCCTCTTCGCACTTTCCTCACGATCAAAGCGCAGATCTGCTTCACGAGCAGTTGCATCAGGACCATGACAAATGAAACACCGGTCCGCCAGGATGGGACGAATGTGCTTATTGAATGAGATCTCATCCGCTGCGGAAACATTGACAGGCAGCACAAAAAACGCAGCAGCCAGATACAGGAATCGCATGGCACTCATCTCTATTGGAGAAACCGCAGTCGGAGTTCAGGTCGCTCGAGGACAGGGGGATTGTTATCAGGACAGGATTTTCTGAACGACGTTACCGTGGACATCAGTGAGACGGAAACGCCGTCCCTGGTACTTGAAGGTCAGACGTTCGTGGTTGATCCCCATCAGGTGCATGACGGTGGCCTGGAAGTCGTGCACATGGACCGGGTCTTTTGCGACGTTGTACCCCACCTCATCCGTTTCTCCGTAAGTCATTCCCGACTTCACGCCTCCTCCTGCCATCCAGTACGTAAAGCACCGTGGATGATGGTCACGACCGTTGGCCGCATCGCCTGCTTTCCCCTGGCTGTATGTTGTCCGCCCGAATTCGCCTCCCCAAACCACAAGGGTGTCTTCAAGCAGACCGCGTTCTTTGAGGTCACTGATCAAGGCAGCCTGAGGCTGGTCAACATCATTGCACTGTTTCGGCAGAGCGCCGAGCAATCCTCCGTGCTGGTCCCAGCCGCGATGGTACAGCTGAATGAATCGAACACCTCGTTCGGCCAGCCTGCGAGCGAGCAGACAGTTCGCGGCAAACTTCCCGGGAGTCTGACATTCCGGACCATAAGCATCCAGAATGTGTTTTGGCTCATTGCTGATGTCCGTCGCTTCAGGAACAGACTGCTGCATCCGAAACGCCATTTCGTATTGTGCAATTCTGGTCGCAATCTCCGGATCGCCAAACGTCTCCAGCTGGAGTTTATTGAGCGCTTCAATCCGCTCAATCATACGACGTCTGGCATTGACTGTTTCTCCTGGCTGACTGTTTAGATACAGCACGGGTGTCTTGCCGCCTCGAAACTGAACTCCCTGATGCAGACTCGGAAGAAACCCACTGCTCCAGAGTTTCGTATACACGGGCTGACTGCCGGGACGACCGGTTCCGTTGGATATCAGAACGCAAAACGTAGGCAGGTTCTCATTGGCCGAGCCAAGGCCATAGCTCATCCAGGCCCCCATACTGGGGCGCCCTGGCTGCTGGTGGCCCGTCTGGAAAAACGTTACGCCCGGGTCATGATTGATGGCCTCTGTATGCATGGATTTCACGAAACAAAGATCATCGGCAACCTTCGCTGTGTGCGGCAGCAACTCACTGATCCAGGCGCGACTCTCCCCATGTTGCTGAAATTTAAATTTAGAACGAGCCACCGGGAACGACTTCTGCCCGGCCGTCATACCTGTCAGTCGCTGAGTCTTCTCGACAAAGCCCTCATCGCTCCACGACTCAGTTTCTTTGTTGAACGTCTTGAACAGTTCCTTTCCGTGAAACTTATCCACGACTGGCTTGTAGTCGAACAGATCCTGCTGAGAGGGGGCTCCGTTCATAAACAGAAAGATGATTCGCTTTGCCCTCGGAGCGAAATGCAGGCCGTCCTGCTTCACCTGCTCGGCAAACGCATCCGGAGCCAGCATCGAATGAAGCGCGAGGGAGCCGACGCCCGCCGCGCCATTGCGCAATAGTTCACGTCGCGTGGCAACGAGTTTCAGGAATTCCAGATCTTCAGCCATGGTTGAGAGGTATTAAAGGCAGGCAGGATTTGAGGGAGGAATTCAGAAGCAGCCAGATGAACGAGACATCCTCTGTGCTTCTCTGTGTCCTCTGTGGTGAGTCGGTCCCAGTTGAATGAGACAGAGGACACAGAGACGTTGTCACGTCAGACGTCAGTGTATCCTGATCACAACGACGATCGAAGCAACATTGAGGCTCGGCTCAGTCGTTGAGCGGAACAACGGGGGCGATAATCTTCGATGCATGCTGTGAGTTGACATGAATTGAGTTGGTCGCCTTCACAGCATCCTCGGGAAACTCAATCGTGAGTGGTTTCCCATTCTGCGGATTGGGTTCGTACAGCGGCGCACCGGTACTGGCGACCGTCACTCGAATGCGATGGCCCGTGTTGAAGATCTGACTCATCCAGCCAACGGGAAATCGCAGACGACACACCTTTCCGGGTTCCATCAGAACCTCATGATCAAAGCCTTCGCGGTAGCGTGCCCGCCAGGGATAGTCGACGATCAGGATTGAACGACCGTCCGGATAAACGTCGCTGATGCGCACAATGAAATCTGTGTCTCGTGCTGTGGAAGAAACCCACAGGTCGGCAAACACACGGCCCGTCCACTCAGTCGGTTGCTCCAGCGGGGCAGTTGTGAATGTCATGACCTCAGACTGCGACTCAAATGGCCGGGCATCTCTTGCACCTGGAAATGCGCGTCCCGGAATCTTCATCGGGTTCTGCGGATCACTCACATATTGAACAACGCCCGTTTGCCGACCCGAACGGTGCTGACTGAGCGTTCCGTTCGCGCGCAGAAAGAAGTCAGACTTTTGACTTGCTGGGGGAAAATCGTCTGCAGTCCGCCACGTATTCCCGGGAGCTTCCGCTTCCCCGACAGCCCCCATGACGTAGTACCGGACAGTACCGTCCTCCGGAGCTCCATTGTCTTTCCCTTTGAGATGATGATCGAACCAGCGGACCATGTGTTCCATGACTGGCCATGCGGCATTGTCAGGATACGTGAGATCACCAACGCGACTCCCCTTATTGGTTCGCCCGTGCAGCCATGGGCCAATCAGTAACTGCTGCTGCCCACGTGAATTTTGTCCGCCGGCATGCTGCCGTCCGCGATAGCTCGCAATGGATCCCTGATTCATGAAGTCGTACCAGCTGCCGATCGTGAAACAGGGCACATTCATTCTGTCGAAGTGAAGAGTGCAATCCTCTGCCTTCCAGTAGTCGTCGTAATGAGGATGCGAAAACCACTCCGCCAGCAGATCCCGGTTGTGTTGAGGATCTGCGCAGACCGCATCCATTCCCTTGAACCGTTCAGGCCGCGTCGTCCCGCCGATCCGATACCCTTCCTGAAACAGACTCAGTCCGGTGTCGACCATGTACTGGCAAATGAGGTGTGGGGGCTGAGTAACAGCAAGATAATTCTGAGCGTAACCTCCCTGGGAACTCCCGAACGTACCAACTTTTCCAGTCGACCATGACTGCTTCGCCATCCATTCGCACGTGTCATAACCATCCTGCAACTCGCCCCACTGCAGCGCCCGGTATCCAACCCACCGCCCTTCGGACTGATAGGTCCCACGAAAGTTCACCAGGGCAACCACATAGCCAGCCTGAGCAAGCTCGGCTGCAAACTGACGTGTCCCGCGCCCTCGAAGGTTGGCGTACCGCTGTTCAAAGACAACGGGCCACGCCCCATCACCCTTTGGGCGATAGATCCACGAGGAAAGTCGTTTGCCGTCCCGCATCGGAATCATCCGATGCTGCTCAACGACATCATCCGGAATGACTTCATCCGCCTGAGTCAGTTGTTCATTCAAACCAGCAACAACAAGTAGTGAGGCAATCAGCAGTCGAGTCATTTCCTGAGTCCTGATTAGTCAGCCAAGCCCAATTCGGCTGCCAGTCAATTATGGCAGCAGCCCGCATTGTGGCAGGAATGATGGACTGAAAGAAGCAGCAGGCCACACTACGTAAGCTCAACACTGCCGCAAATTTATTCTGGATGGAGGACAGACCACCCTGGGACCTTATGATTCGTCTACTACCGATGTCTCAAGAACCGAAGCGGACAATCTCGTTGACCGAGTTTCCTGAATTCCCTCCCTACACTTACGTTCCCGGCCATGCCGTGCATCCGGTCTCGCACCCGCACGGGCACATGCGGGAAGGGACTTTGCCGCAGGACTGGTCTCAGCAGCAGTACCTGCAGTGGGGCCGCCAGCTGTTCAACAAGGGGTACTACTGGGAAACGCATGAGGCATGGGAACACTTGTGGATGGAACTGGGCCGTACGTCCGCCAATGCACTGACTGTGAAAGGCCTGATCAAGCTTGCGGCCAGTGCTGTTAAGTGCCGCGAAGGCAACGCTTCCGGCGCAATACGCCACGCTCAGCGTGCCGCTGAACTTCTTCAGGAGCCCTGTGATTCTCAACTGTTCGCCGGCTGCGACCTGAGCCTGGCAAGTGACTCTGCGAATCGGCTGCGGGAGGCTCCGTTGATCAACTTTGCCCCGCCTTCGGATCGTCCAGTGATCCTCCATGGCGTCAGGGTCTGATGTGCCGAATCTCATTGAGACCGACCAGGTCCGGACGAAGCTGCCTCTTGCCGTGATGGGGTGGGCAGTTGCCATTATCCACCAAATGCAGAGTCGGACTACGACTTCTCAAACAGTCGAAAGGTAACCTCGACGGCCGACGACTGAATGACAAACCCGGATCGTAAAGGACGAAACACTCTTGTTTCGATAGAGAGACGGGGCGGTCCCGACTATCACTGCAATTGCATGAAATGATGGTATCAGCGTTTCACTCGAGCGGCCGGCACTCACGTCGACGAGATGCTGAACAACTGGTGGAATTACGTCTTCGAATTCGATGCAACGATTCCTCCAAAGTAGTCTCTGACCGGAAGTGGTTGCGTACTTACAAAACATCACACAACTCTGCACGGATGGAATCAGGCAGAACAGCGCCAGTTGTATTCCTGCCTCGCAGTCGTAGACTCGCAGACCAATCGGTCCCCAACACATTCAGACGCTGACACATTGGACACATCAGCTTTCATCAAACTCGCGTTCGAGATCATCGGCGGACTCGGCATTTTTCTGCTCGGCATGAAACACATGTCTGACGGCATGCAGGCCGTCGCGGGAGCCAGCCTCAGGAAAATGATCGGCGCGGTCACAAACAACCGCATCCTTGCCACGATCGTTGGAACGGGTGTTACATGCGTGGTTCAAAGCAGCTCCGTCACGACGGTGATGGTCGTCGGCTTCGTAAACAGCGGTGTGATGGAGCTTGCCCAGGCAATCGGCGTGATTATGGGCGCCAACATTGGCACGACGATTACCGGCTGGATTCTGGTTCTGAAGATCGGCAAATACGGACTCCCATTGCTTGGCGGTGCGGCGTTCGTTTACCTGTTTTCCAAAGGTGATCGCAAGCGTTACATCGCGATGACGCTGATGGGAATTGGAATGGTGTTCTTCGGCCTTGAGCTGATGAAGGACGCCTGTTCGATCATCAAAGAGACGCCAACGTTTGAAGCATGGTTCCAGACGTTCCGAGCAGACAGCTACCTTGGTGTCCTGGGGTGTGCCATGATTGGCTGCGTGTTGACGGTGGCCGTGCAATCCTCCTCCGCCACGCTCGGCATCACTGTTTCTCTCGCATTTCAGGGTGTCATTGGCTACGAGACCGCGGCAGCACTCGTGCTGGGAGAGAACATCGGAACAACCATCACGGCGTATCTGGCTTCACTGGGAGCGACAACCAACGCCCGCCGCGCAGCGTACTTTCACGTGATCTTCAATCTGGCGGGAGTCTTCTGGATCACGCTCATCTTCTGGTGGTACATCGACCTGATTCACTGGCTAATGGGTTCCTTTCTGGACGGCCCAATTTCTCAGACTGTGATGGCAGAGGGCAAGGAAACATTTCCCAATACAACTCCGGCAGTCGCCGCCACTCACAGCATATTCAATGTGACCAACACCCTCCTGTTTCTGCCGTTCCTGAACGTGTTTGTGAAACTGCTGAACCGGATGGTGCCGTCAAAGAACTTCAAGGAGAAACCACACCTCACCGACCTCGATATCAGAATGCTGGAAACTCCACTGCTCGCCATCGAACAGTCGCGCAACGAAATCCAGAAGATGAGCGACGGCTGTATCAAGATGCTGGAATGGTGTGTCGACCTCCGTGAGCAGGAAGAACCGGACACTTCGCTGGCCGACAAACTCAGACAACGCGAGCAGGTCCTTGATTCGGTTCAGGATGAAGTGGCGGAGTTTGTCACGGGCCTCCTGTCAGGCAACGTGCCTCACTCCGTGGCCGATGAAGCCCGGCGGCAGCTGCGGATGGCCGATGAGTTCGAGTCGGTCAGTGATTACATCACAGATCTGGATAAATCTGATCGCAGGATGCGCCGCAAAGACCAGCGATTTTCTGAAGAGCAACGGACCGACCTCAATGAACTCCACACTCACATTGCTGAGTATGTTTCGGAGGTGAACAAGGGGCTGGTCGAACAGAACGACAATGTTCTGGCAAACACGGAGACAACCAACAAACGCATTCGCACGGAGATCAAGACGCTCCGAAAGAAACATCTCGAAGATCTGTCAGCCAACACAATCCAGCCAGTTGTCATTGTGGCATGGCTCGCGTCACTTAACGCATACGACCGCATCCGTGACCACATCCATAACATCGCGGAAGCGATTTCGGGAGAGAAGTAGCACACCGGCCATCCGGTGGGACGAATCGTCGCCGATGCAGTAAACTTAGCAGTCAGACTGATTGTTGCTGACTGTATATGAATGCGTACACCTGGCCTGTACCAGGCTACCCGGTTGCTCAAACGACACGCTTTCCTGCGTGCACTCGAATTGCAGGCGGGATGCGATACCATAGGCAAACTTCAATAACGGCATTTCTTCTGCTCGATGGTAACACAGATGCAGGCAAGGCAGACAACTGGAGTTACTCTTCCTGTCTTGTTGACGGCACTTCTGCCAACACTTGCCGCCACTCCTCCAAATCTGAAGAGCATCTACCCGGCTGGTGGACAGGCAGGAACCACTGTCACAGTGCAGGTGGTGGCGGATGGCGTTGCTGCAAACACAAAACTCCATTGCAGTCACCCTGATGTTCGCTGTGTTGCCGTGGATTCGCTGCAATATGAGGTCAGTATTCCTGCGAATCTGGCATGCGGCCGCTACGACATGTGGCTGTCCGGTGCAACAGGAATCAGTGCGCCACGCTCCTTTGTTGTCGGTCTCAATCGGGAAGTGCTGGAGCAGAAAGAGCAGTCCGATCCTGCCAGTGTGCATCTGGGTTCCGTCATCAACGGGCGAATTGATGCACCAG
>CAJWGB010000240.1 GCA_913031625.1 uncultured Planctomycetaceae bacterium
ACTCCTCTACCGTGCGACTACCGGCGGTCGTTCGCCGATGCGATCTGCGATCCTGCGGACTCTTTTTCCCGTCCAACCTGAAGTCAGGCGAGCCGGTCCCACCGGCAAACTACCTGGGAATGGTGATGGAACTTCAGCGGCGGTGGCTCGCGGACTGCCTACATCTTTCGGATGAGTAGGGAAGGCCGCATCTCGAATTTGGCCCGTGTTGAATGCAGCTGAACAGGCTGACCTGCTGCGTAACACAACATCTGGGCCGCTATTCTCGCTGCTCGCTCAACGAACAGACTACTGTGCCGTTCGAGATAAACGCACCTGAATTAATCTGTTCTGTTCTACTCTTCAACCAGTTTCGAAACCTGAAAGAGTTCCTCGAGATGCTCCTCAGCGAGGGGCTGGGTGAAAAGTGAAACGGACCATGTCGCGATAACAGACAGGCATTCGCCGATGGCAGCGCAGGACATCGGATTTGGAGCCTCGGCTTCCAGCCAGGTGACTGCAGAAAACAGGAAGGTGCCCTCGAACCAGGCGGCCTGAATGAGCGACGCATGAAGGACAAGGAAAGTCACCAGGCCAGTCACGAGGCCGGCATATGCGCCAGCTCGAGTGACCCTTTTCCAGAGACAACCGAGAATGACCGGGCCGCTAAACGCCGACATCATGCCACCGTTGCCAGCCCATATGAGCAGATTGATATTTCGATTCATGCATGCCAGAGCGATCAGCGCGCAGATCACCAAAGTACCTCCGGTTGCCCACCTGCTTAGCAGCAGTACTCGACGATCCACTTCTTCCTCATCAAGATGACGTCCATAGCGTTTTAAGAAGGTCTGGCGATAGAAGTCATTCGCAAACAGCTGGGCCGACGAAACGACCAGCCCGTCGGCAGTCGACATCACGGCCGCCAGGATTCCAACACCGATAAATGCAGCCAACCACGTTGGAAACTGCTCAATAAACAGCAGTGGCAACGCCTGATTCGGATTTCCATCAGTTCCCAGCAAGCTGTTGCCAAGAACGACGCGTGCTGAAATGCCACCAAGCCCCAACGCAGCCAGTGTAAATGCAAACCCTGCCGAGAGAAGAACAAATCGAATGCGCTGCCGATCATCTTTCAACGCCCAAAGTTTGTTACCAACGTGAGGTAAACATCCCATCGGAACACAGGCAATAATCAGAGCCAGAGCCGACCACCACGATCGAAAGTGTGGGTATTGCTCATTGAAAACCATGGTCAAATTGGGGTCGGTCTTCTCTAACTTGTCCAGGAACGATACGAACCCGCCATCGACACCGCTTCCAAGGGCAAACATCGCGATGACCGTACCAGCGATCAGCAGCATGAGCAGCCCCTGAAAACCATCGGTCAGTATGTCCGCGTGAGCTCCCCCCATGCTGACGTAGGCAAGCATGATCACCACGGTAATCATCAACGAAGGGATCGCTGGTAAGCCGAGCATGATCTCGAACATCACCAACCCGGCGAGTAGTTGCCCGGCGAGGTAGAAGAAAAGTAACAGTGAGGCCAACGCAACCAGTATTCTGATTCCCTCCGACTGATAGCGTCGACCAAGGAATTCAGGCATCGAACGGATTTTCCAACGATGGCCGGCGGAAGAAACCATCCGCATGGAGATACACACTCCAATAAAGACGCCCACCGGATACAGCAATCCCCATGTGGCGGAAATGCCCGCTTCATAAGCCATTCCCGGGAAACCCAGAAAGGTCGCACCACTTGCAATCGTCGCGGAGAAGGCAAGCGCAAGGAAAAAGGGGCCGTAACTTCGCCTTGCGGTGGCAAAGTCATCGGCCCCCTTAATCTGGCGGTTTGCAACGAGGCCCAGCCCCAACATCCCTGCGATATAGAGCACGAGAAAGACAGAGGACCACGCAGTCAGACTCATAGCAAAGCTGCACCAGTTATCGTACGTATGGCGTCCGGAGCAATGAATTCACTGACTCCAGACAGGCATCTGCCATCCGCAAGCTCGGAGACAGAATGAGTAGATTACTTCAGACGCTTAAACTTGAGAACCAGGCCTTGTGAAACCGACGTAAGCAGACCATTCTCAAGGGTGAATTTCCAGGAACGGTCATTTTTATTGTTGGTTACGTGCCAGACAGGACCGTCCATTTTCTGCCAATAAAAAGCCATTTCGGCCCCGTTATGGCTGACGCACCAATTCGTAAGAGCAGAGCGATCCTTATGCACGCCAATCGATCCGTTCATGCTCCATGCAGTTTTTCCGTCCGCGTCTAATGTTGTGAGCTGATTGTTCAGGAAGTTCCCTTCAGGGCTCATTGTAAACACCCAGCGACGAGTGCCACCATTTTCGAGTTTGGCTTCCCACGTTCCAACAAATCCAGACAACGTGCTGACGTCAGGTGCCTGCTGCTGTCGAATTCGCTTGTTTTCGAGCACCATCGTCCGGTCGCCAGTCGTCTCGGTATACCGAAAGGAGTCAGCCCCCGTCTTTTCAACTCGGTTTGTTCCCTTCGAGGAGGTTCCGTCAAATCCAGAAAGTACTGTCGTTCCGGTCCACATCTTATCCGATTTGATCTTGTATCTTGTTTCGAGCCGACCGGTCTCGGTTCCGTACCAGATCTCAACAATTTCGTTCGTCACTGGATCCCATGTGCCCATGCCAGTTGCATTGTGCTTGTCTGAGCGGAAAGTCATCAGCAGGACAGTTCGGTTATTCGTCCACCGCGCAGTATAGCGACCAGGATGTTTCTCCCCGTTTTCAGTGGCAGTGAATTCCCAGTCGCCGACAAGAAACTGCATCTCGTGGCGGATCTTTTCGGGGAGTTCTTCTGCGGTGGCAACAGGTACGGCGTTACCCAGGAACACGGCTAACAGCAGAGTAAAGTTCTTCATTTTATGCACTGATTCTTCTAAATAGTTTCCGAAATATGATCGTCCGCAACCAGCGAATCTCTGTCCACATCCAGCCCGGTTCAGTCAACCTTTGTAAACACCTCGGTCAGGACCGTTCCGTCTCTCTCGACAAGCTTCGTCTGGACTTCGGTGTTAGAAACACGATTGATTTCAACCTGCCCATTGGCAACTTCTCCGGCAGCATTGCGATTCCGATACCAACCGCTGAGGCGATTCTTTTCGACCTTATTGAAGAGGACGGAAAAGAAGACATTGTCGGCTCCATAAGCATTGGCAATGAGTTGCTGGCGATCCGCTTGCCAGCCAACCTGCTCTGTCAGAACACTTCCATCTGATTCAACCCATCGACCGATCAGGACATCCACTTCTTTGTCTGGTTGCTTCCAGGTGACCTCCGCGGTTGTGCCGTCACTTCTCTTGCATTTCCATTCACCAACCATCCATGTCCACGGGCATCGTGCTGCATCCCCGGTTAAGGGTTTGCGGATTCGTCTTTGACACACCCCCTGAAAGGCATGCGGCTCTCCGTTTTCGTTCTTTCCATCAATCGAAAACGTATACGTGTTTCCGTCGAGCTTTCCTTCAAAAGCCCCTTCAAATGATACTCCGTTGGGGTGTGTTCCAACGCAACGTCCCTTGATCGAGGTTGCCGTGACTTCGGGCAGGATCAGCCTCCAGTGATTGCCCTGTTCGCCGAAACCGTTGCTCAGCAACACGCCATCACTCTTGCGGTAGCCAAGTATTTCGGTGGACTGCTTTCCATCATCGGCCGTCCAGTAGCCCCGAATTGTGTGCCCATGGGCGCGACGCCCCCAATTGACCACACCGGTGGTTGCTCCGCCCACCTCTCCTCCGGGGAAACTCAGCTTGTAATCCCACACCCCCGCAATAGCCTCAAAAAACTCGAGATGGGGTGGCGGATCTGCCTGTTCCTGCGCTGTTGCTTGTTTTGTGGATAGCAAGCCAGCGCTTGCCGCGAGAACCATTGCCAAAACTGTTTTTCGACGTACCTTCACGGAAAACCTCCAAACCTAAAAAGACTGTTGATGCATTAAGTGTGTATCAACCGGATGGCATTCAGCGATGTCTCAGCCACTCTCTGCTGATCTCAAGCGCAGAGACTTCGCATCCAGCGATGTGAGCTTCAGCGCATGGTCCTCATTCAGCCACGTCCAGACTTGCACGACCGGGCGACAGGCGACGTTTAAAACGGAGCGCCCCCAGGTACGTCCAGTTTGTCGGCCGGAGATAGCAACCCGCCTACTGTGTTGGATAACATACACATTTGACTTGCATTTCGCAACTAAATGGCGGGTGCTGAAACGTAGCCGTCCCCCGGGGCAGGAAACGCAGGGCTGAACGGGCTTCAAAGCTTCTCGGCAGTCCGATCTTTTCGATACGAACTGTTGCATCTGCGCCGACAGTCGTGAAGGAGCTCGACAATTGACGTTGTAATTCACGGGCAACGGGCAGTTCATGAGAATCGTCTTCTCGCTGGAAGTGGGAACTGCCAATGCATGTGAAACGATTCCGGGAGCATTATTTTGAAAAAACTGTTAGTCAAACTCCCTCCGTTCCGCTACAACGAAAGCCACAGGGCGGATGGGAGGAAAGGGAGATTGTGAAACGAAAACCGAAGGCTTCGAAGAAGTCACCCCAACGTCGCTCGCGGTGTCCACTCAACATCGCGTTGGAGGTTTTTGGAGACAGTTGGTCACTCCTCATCCTGCGTGACATGCTGTTTAAAGGTTACAGCACCTTCAAGCAGTTTCGCTCGAGTAATGAGACAGTCTCAACCAACATTCTCGCTGACCGCCTGCAGAAAATGACAGCCGATGGCTTGATCCACGCAACACGATGTAGCGAAGATCGCCGCGTCATCCATTATCATCCGACGCGCAAAGGTCTGGATCTCGCACCAGTTATGGTGGTCATGATGCAGTGGACAGATAAATACGAGGCGCACTCGGTTCCAGGCAGCAAGATTGCGGAAATGGTCAAACATCGGGACTCCTTAGTCTCTGAACTCATGGTCCAATTTGACATGGTTTAAGGCGGGGACGTGCTCAAGGTACGCAGCATTGAGTACCCCGTGGCCATCAACGAATACCAGTGTGGGCCGCACTGCAGAATGTCCATTTCGCCGGGCCATTGTCCGGGCTTTTACGACGGTCAAAATATCGATAGGCGGCCGACTACCGAGGCTCTCTGTGCTCGTGATCATTCGCCTCAATGCTCGCATATCCATACTGCCGGCATTACACCAGGTCCAACTGCCAGATAGATAGCAGAACCCAGTCGTAGTCTCACCGACCACGAAAACGAATGTCTTAAGCGCGCAGGAGACGGCTCTGCATTGTGATACCAGATCTATCCCGTTGCGCAACTGATTCGATCAGAGCAGAAAAGCAGAAAGCGTTTTGCTGTCAACTACTGGCTGAAAACGACATCGATTTCCACTGATCACCAGAGAGCTCTGACATCCGTCACGGTGTCACACTGCACTTCACTTGCATAGTGCAAGTGAAGTGTTTAGCTTGACTGCTTCGGAACGGGCGAGATTACGTCGCCTCCAACCTGCTACCGATCCGGACGCCGCTATGAACTGGTATTGTTTTCCCGCTGCGAGCCTTCTGTGTTGTCTCCTCAGCGGATGCAGCAGCGAACCACCGGCAGGTGCAGATACTGCTTCCGAATCGAGCGACTCCAGCCAGTCTGCAGCAGCACGTCCCGTCAAAACCTATCCTGCCAAAGGAGTTTTTCTGGAACTGGTTTCTGCCGATCGGAGCGTCTTTGTTCACCACGAGCCGATACCCGGGTACATGGAAGAAATGACGATGTATCTGAAGGTTGCGGAAGGGGAAGATTTCGAGAGTATCAAGGTCGGACGGCAGTATCGTTTTGAACTAGTGGTTGGCGGCGTCGGCGGGACACGGATACAAAATCTTGTAGCGACGGGCGAGGTTGCTGAGTCTGAAGAACCTGTAGCCGAACTCAGTTCCAGGTGGTTGGCTCCCCCCACCATGGAACTCGGCGATTCGTCACCGGAGTTCGTTTGCACGGCGTCAACGGGGGAAACGATCACCCCCGCCGTGATGAAGGATAAGGTGTGGGCAGTCACCTTTATTTTTACGCGTTGTCCGCTACCCGACTATTGCCCGCTCATGACGGCCCGCTTCCTTGAAGTGGAGCAGACGCTCTCCCGGATGGAAGTGCCGAACTGGTCGCTGCTGGTTATCACAATTGACCCGGACCACGACACCCTTGACGTGCTCAATAACTATCGCCGGGCTTATGGAGTTGAATCTCCCAACGTGCATTTCTGCAGAGCAGAAGCTGAAGAACTGCGGAAGATAGGGGATCCGCTGGGCCTGAAATTCCAGGCCGATGAATTTCCGATCGAGCATAATCTGCGGACGGCCGTGTTTGACGCAGGCGGCCGTTTGGTCGAGGTTTTCAGCGGCAATCAGTGGACTGCGTTTGAACTGGTGAAAACCATGCGAAGCGCGGAGCGGTAACTTTGAATAAACCACGTCGCGGCGCTCGGTGTCTGGCGACGACTTTAATCTCTGTCCATCATTACGAAAGACTCTAAGCATGAAGCATTTCTATTTGGTTATGTTCGCCCTGGCGACGCTTTCCCTGACGAATATGACGCACACATCAGCAGAAGATGATCGTCCAAAAATCGAGACGAGCAAGGCCTTTAACAAGTTGAAGCATCTGGTCGGCGACTGGGAGGGGAAGCTGGCGAAATCCACGGGAGAAGTCGTTGATTTGAAGTTGAGCTACAAATTGATTTCCAACGACAGCGTCATCCTCGAATCATCCGTTGAGGATGGTGTGGAGATGCTCACAACATATAAGGATCGCTTTGGGAAGCTGACAGCAACCCATTACTGCGCGCTGGGTAACCAGCCCACCTTCAACCTGTCAACAATGACAGGCACGACGCTGGACTTTGACTTCGATCCTCAGTGCGGCCTCAAGGAAGGCAAACATAAGTTTGTGAAGGACTGGAAAATCACGCACGACCTCAGGAACCCCGGGGTTTTGGTGACTGAGTACGTTCTGATCAATGAAGACGAAACGACAGAGACAAGCAAGGCTAGTCTGAAAAGAGTTGGGAAGTAGGCCCCGGCATACCCACGTACTCACTCCGATCCGGCAAAGAAACCAGACCGGGCAGGGGGCCTTGACACGGCTTATGTGCGACGAAGATCGGTCCGTCATTCGCCGCAGGGTCCTCACGCACGCCTTCACAATAACCTCAACGTCATAAGTTCAAAATCATGAAAGAAAATCGAAAATCCAGTTCGAGTATTCTGTTCCTGTTGTTTTCCAGCTTGCTCTTTGCAGGCGAGACAAACGGCCAGCAGATGCCTGCGAGGATTCACGATAGCCTCGCCAAACTGGTCGGCACCTGGGAGATCACAACTCGAGTTGATGACCAGACTGTGTTAACCGTTGTCACTTTGAAGTGGAGTGCAGATGAAAACACGATTCACTACGAGGCGAAGGGCGGCAACCTGACGACAGGTAAAGCCAACACCACGTTCTCAGGGATCCTCGGTTGGGACGGCGTCCAAAGGGTCGTCCGGGAATACAGCTACACTTCGCTCGGCGAGACGATGCAGGCAAGTCACATCATCGAAAATGGGTCCTGGCGGAGCCCGACAAAGTCGGTCACCTTCGAAGATGGCAAACCGCTGCACGAAGAAAAGATGCGACACTTCCAATGGGATTCAGCCGGACGGTTGACGATCAAGGTCACTGAACGGAAACGCGGGAATCAGACGCTGCCGGATCAGTATTACCACTTTCGACGCGTCGGACCGGACAGTGACGCGGTTGCCATCCGGCTCGTTCAGGACAGTATTGTCAGGTGGCGCACACTCTGGAAAACGCAGAACGTGGACGAGTTAACGAAGGAGTTTGCCGAAAACGGAATTCGCGTCCTGGGACGCAGCCTTCGCCCCCATGTCGGGAGCCAGGCAATCCGCGACTCTTTCAGGACAGCGTTCACCGCGAACGAATCAGGAACGGCCACAAAACTAAGTGCGGAGGTCCTGCAAGCGAAGTTCCTTGACGACAGACACATCCTCGCCGACGGCGTCTTCACGGTTGCTGATGCTAAAGAAAACGTCGTCAGGCGTGGGAAATGGGCAAACGTCTTTGTGGTCGACAAAAGCCGCACCAGAGTCACGCTGCTGATGGAAGCGGCCTTTGAAAGCCTGCCGCTGGACAGCGTCTCCCAGAGAGAACTGCCGAAGGAAGGATTGCAACTGGTCAAACCCAGTCCGTTGAAAGACAAGGAACTGGCAGCCATGATCGACCGTAATATCAAACGCTACGCCGAGGGTGTGTTGCATTCGAACTCAAAACTAATCGCGACAGAATTCACCGCCGACGGCATTCGGTCGGTGTCTGAGTTCCCTGAAACGGTGCGTGGACGGAACGCAATACTCAAGTCGTTGCGAATCGTCAACGAAGGCTCCAGCCCCTACGCTCGAACCGTGCTGAAAGCCGTCATCCTTGACGCTCGCCGACTGAATGATCGCCTTGCGATTGCCAACGGCTTGTGGCAGGCCGTCGACGAGCAGGGCCGGGTCGTAGACTACGGTCAATGGGGCAACGTCCTTCAGATTGAAGATGGGGAAGTCCAGCTTCTGCAGGAGTCGGCAGGCAGCTATCAGCCCTAAACCGTTTCACGCTGGTCTGGCTGATTTTCGGCATCGATTCGATCTTTTCCGGTTCAGCGTCCGGTGTCGTCGCTTGAATTCAAGTGGGTGAGATTAAGCGAATCTGACGTCGTTGGAATGATGTGCTTCACCGCGTTGTGAGTTCGGCGTTGTCTTGATGCACACGGCGAACTGGCATGATTTCAAAATGTGCAGAAACATCCGAGGACCACTGACGCTCAGATTCATCAACCAATAATTACTACTTCGATAACTCGTGTCGCTGTCCTGAGACAGTGCCCGACAGACCAGCCTCGTTGGCGGGGCGGTCACTATTACGCACCTTTTTGCGAAAGGAACACCAACATGAAAAACTGGACGCTGGCTGCTGTGTTGACTACTTGTTGCCTGAGCGGCTTTACCTGGGTATCCGTGAGTCACTCGTCTCAGATCGCACAGGCCGCTGAACCTGCAGACAAGATGCAATCGAGTCGGGCTGACTTTCAGGAGTACTGCAAGGCAATGGAAGGGCGTTGGATCGGAGAAGTAGTCTGGGTTACCGACTGGCCTGGTTTCGGCAGGAAAGGGGATAAAGTCACTGGCTATAGCGATTTCAGAATCAGTCACAACAACAGCGTGTTGCAGGGACGTTTCAATGCGGGGCCCGGTTCGGGTGTTGGTTTATACCATTACGATGCCGGCCAAAAGCAGATTCAGGGCAGGTGGGTGTCTTCGGGTGGCAGTGTCTGGAACCTGGTGATCTATAAACACGCAGGACAGTGGCATGAACACGAGACCGGGAGTGTTGCGGACGGCAGGCCGATTGCCATGTCGTCTGTCAGGCACATTTCCGACGACGGTCAAACGCATCGTCGGTCCGGTAGCGTTAAGATCGGCGGCGAATCGCAAGATCCTCTGCAGGATGTTTGGCGTCGGGTCGGCAACTGATGCATTCCCGTGAGGTCGCAGCCGCAGTCGAGCAGAATGCCGGTAGCGTCCATCGCGTGCTGTCCAGCAACAAGTCGAGTGGTGAGTATCCTCGCGATAATTCCCCAGGGTTGTTGCGATCTACAGAGGTACGTTTACCTGTGGCACCACAATTGCATATTCACATATTCATTTCTGCAAGGGTCCATTATGTCTCCTGTCACAAGTTACGGTCTCGATAGACTGGCTCGTATGCTGTTTCTTTTTGGGCTGGTTCAGTGGGGAACAGCGGTTACTACAGGACAGGAAACTGTCCGGTTTCACCTCGTTCGCTATATCGAGGTGGAGACCGAATCACTCGACGCGTTTCAGAGTGCGGTTGAGGAGAAAACCACGAAGTTTAATTCATCCGAGGACAGCAGTCGTTGGTGGACCTACCGCATTTCCGGTGGCAAAAGATCTGGTTACTTCGCTCGCGGGTTCGGAAATCTTA
>CAJWGB010000241.1 GCA_913031625.1 uncultured Planctomycetaceae bacterium
AACTGACGTAGCCAGACATAAGCTTAGAAACAGTGACAGGATGAGCTTTTTCATTGGTCTATACATTCTTGGTCAGCACAGCTTGTTCGTGGAAACTGATGATGCTGTGAACTCAATCCAACGTACAGGACATAAAAGAATCCAATACTTGCGATCCCAACAATGGTGCTCTTACGCGCACTCCTCGCGTCCTTCACCGTGTAGTACCGAATCAGGATATGCGGCAGAGACGCGGTTCCGCAGAACAAAGCCAGCATCAGAGACAGGAAGTTGAGCTTGCCCAGAAATGCTGATTTACGAATCCCGGCAAACTTTGGATGCTCGCCCGGTCGCAGTACCTGGCTGCCTTCCCTCTGAACCGGGAAGTAAACGGTCGTCTTCCCGATATTGTCTTCGTAGGTTCGACCATCCTTCCGCCAGACAACAACCTCACTCTCCTGGAGTGTGCTGAAGAACTCAAAGAGACCAAGTCCACCTGTTTCCTTTTTATTACCCGGCAGTCGAGCAACCCGACCAACCGGATGAAGCTTTCCTCCATCCTCGGTTGGCAGCGAATTCACATACTTCTTTCCATCGCGGTCGCTGAGCGTCTGGGCCTCTGCCACCAGGACTCCAACCTCTGTTTGCTGCAATCTCCAGGTAGACACCCATTGACGGTCGCCCATCGTGTGCTGGAGCCTCAGGTACGGAGGTCGGACGGGACCTTCCGGAGTACGATCTTTCTCCGGAATCTCTGCCCAGTCGCCGGTCGGTTCCAGCATGATTGTTGTGACATCGATCTCGTCTTCAGAGCCCGACTCTGCGCGTTCCCGCTCAGCAACATCATTGGAAATTCCCAGCAGCAGCAGATCCCTGATCTGTTCGATTCGCCCGTCGCCGCTGGCCAGTGTGCCGGCCTGCTGGCTCTTCCACAATTCCTGCCCGGCCACCTGCCTTACGATGAACTGATGTTCCTGATTACTTTCAGTTGTGAATCCACGGTCAAGAATCATCCACGTAAGCAGTGCGCTGAAGACGACCAGCAGTGAGCCCTTCAGGAACTGTACCCACGTTGTGGAGACCATCCCCGCTGTGACAACAATCAGAATGACAATGGCGCCAACCATCACCACACCCACCGCCTGAGGCAGATTCAGAAGAGGTTCTACCAGAACGCCTGCACCCACCATTTGTGGGATGAGATAGAAGATACTGACAACCAGTGTGCTGATGCCGGCAACCAGCTTGATGCCACGGCTGTTGAACTTTGAATCGAGAGCATCTGCGAACGTGAATTTCCCCATTCGTTTCATGGGTTCAGCGATGACAAAAAGCGCAACGATCCATCCGGCGAGATAACCGATTGAGTAGAGGAATCCGTCATAGCCGTAGACAGCGATCATCCCGCAGATGCCGAGAAATGACGCCGCAGACAGATAGTCACCGGCAAACGCAATTCCGTTAACGAACCACGGAATCTGTCCGTGCGCCGCAAAATAGCCTTCCGAAGACTTGGCTTTGCGGCCCAGCCAGAAACTCAGTCCCAGAGTGAACCCGACAAAAATGACAAACAGCAGAATTGGGTTACTCATCAGGCAGCCTCCTCTGCAGAGACCTCTGGCTGGTCAGCACTCCCATCGTCATCATTGCACATGAAGCCATAGATCAGGGACAGAGCAAGTGCACCAATGATGAGCCCAAATCCGTACAGGATGGCAAGGTTAATCCCGGCAATGGGCGTGCGTTCCATCACCTCGGGAGCAAACGCGCTGATCAAAACGAACCCTGAATACAGGGCGAGATAGACCATGAACAGTTTCAGGCCCAGACGGGCGTTGGATGATTGCATCAGGAAGACTCACACAAGGCACAACAATTGACACCACCACCTTAATGAGTGCAGAACACAAACGATACCATCGAGCGAATTGCACTCATATTCGGCAGCGATTCGACCACAACAGGACCACTGGGCCAGGACCGGGCCGTCACAGTCAGGCATCGCATATCGGAAGCAATCGCTCCGAGAGCTTTCGTTGGTCAGGACGTTCGTGGTTCATGCGAGCATGCAGTCCCGGCAGGAAACGGATTTCCTCGAATGCTCCGGTCCCGGGACGTGCTGGTCGAAAAGGATTGCCCTGCGATCCGAATCCGTCAGAACAAAGCTGGCCGTCCGCAGTGCCGTTCCAGCCAGGATTGAACGTCAGCGTCCGGGACTCAGGCAGGCATGAAACAGACCAGTTGTGCAGAGTCCGTTTCGCAGGATGAGCCAGTTCTGTCCGATATCGCCGCCGACAGTCTCAAACCCTGATTTGCGTGAGAAATCGTCAGACGCGGACGGCGCTTTCACGTTGAGGCTTACAGAAAATCAGAGTTGAGTTCGACAGCTGACATGTGACCCCACCCAGCTCGGATATGCCACCCGCCCGGTAAAGCAGACAGGAATTCCAACTGGCTCTCAAACCGTCAGCCCCCAACGCCACAAACCAAATAACAGACAGCACTTACAGCAAACACAATGCGAAATGCCGGTATTGACCGCATTTTTCGAACCGAGGTACCATACCCAACTTGAGCCAATCTGCGGCTCTCCCCCAAAATCCTCGGGATTTTCCCCTCCTCTGCGACTCTGCAGATCCTGCCCGGTGCAGGCCCTAACCCGAATGTCCATTTCGATTCGCGTCTCAGCTCTGCTGACGGCGGCAGCCCTGTTGCTGGCCGCTGCCGAAGACTGCTGCGCGCAGGTGGATCTACCCGTCCAGCGTGTGACTCCATCCGGATCGCACGGACAAACACGGGAAGTCATTGCGTCTGGCGAAATGTCAGCGGTCTGGGAATCAGAAGGCTCGAGAATTATTGAGCTTCATTCCGGCGGGGAGGATGGCAGAGCCGGGATCCGCCAGGGACAGACACAGCTCCGAGCACGCAAGGTTGTCGTTGTTGAATCGAAGCGTGACAGCGGATACGAAGTCCGCGTCTACGCTCGGGACAATGTGCAGTATGTCAACAACGGACATACCCGGCATCTTGCCACTCACCAGATGTATTTGCAGTCCTCGGACCCGGTACGTGTCGTCTCCAACATCTTTACAAATCCGGAATCACCAACACTACTGATGAAGGAAGCCGTTCGAAAGATCGGCGAGCCAGCTAGACAACCTGTCCTTGCAACGGGGTTTCAGACCGAACGCAGTCCGTTTGTGCTTCCCCCTGAGGTCAAGAACTCGCAGGCAGCGTCGCGGCGGATTCAGGTGAGACCGCGGTCCAGTGAGCCGCTTCAGTTTGACTCCTTTATCTCTCGGGACACCGTCCCTGAAGAACAGGTCTACAAGTTTACCGGAGGCGTTAATGTTCTGATCGAAGGGCTCCAGACTGATGTCTCAGGGCAGCCTGTTTCTCCGGGAGTCCTGGACCTGTCTGCCGACCGAGTCATTATCTGGACGGATCCTGACGATCGCAGTCGCGGTCTTGAAAGCAGCGGAACGGGAACCATCATTCAATCCAAACAGACTCGGCTGCAGGTCTATCTGGAAGGCAACATCCTCGTCCGGCAGGGTCGCAACACTGTCACGGCGACTCACGCCTTCTTCGATGCCAATAATGACCGTGCATTATTGATGAACGCCGAGCTGCGATCTTTGCTGCCACAATCGGACGGCACGTTTCGAATCAGAGCAGAACGGCTTCGCCAGACATCGTTAAACAGGTTTCATGCACAGAACGCATGGACAACAACCAGTCCCTATGGAAAACCAGGGTATCGCCTGCAGGCGTCGGATATCTTCGTGGAACCGGGTCCGATATCGCCATTCACTGAGATTGATTCTGCAACCGGTCTTCCGAAGAACGGTCAGCCGCTGTGGGTCACTGCGGTGAATTCGAGACTCCTG
The DNA here is from genome assembly GCA_913031625.1 of uncultured Planctomycetaceae bacterium. Lineage (GTDB taxonomy): Bacteria > Planctomycetota > Planctomycetia > Planctomycetales > Planctomycetaceae > Fuerstiella. The sequence continues at coordinate 3,870 of CAJWGB010000241.1, forward strand.
ATTGGCGACACTCCTGTTCTGTCACTGCCACGTATCACAGCTCCGGCTGAGGATCCTCACATCCCGATTCGAGGCGCGGCCGTGCGTCACGATCGCATTTTTGGCGCTCAGGTAAAGACCGTCTGGAATCTCACCAAGGTCCTCGGTCAGCGAAAACAGGAAGGCATGGACTGGGACCTGCTTGTGGACTACATGCATCAGCGGGGACCAGGAATTGGAGTCCAGGGCGAATACAACCAACTGTTCAGCGGGACCCGTGGGTCCGCCAGCGTGCTGTGGCAACTCGACCATGGAGCCGACAACCTCGGGCTTGATCGACAGAACCTCGCGCCCGACCAGGAAAACAGAGGGCAGATCATCTGGCGGCACAAACAACAAACTCAGGGGCCCGCCGTTCTGTTTGGGGAAATTGGGTTCATCAGCGATCGCAATTACCGCGAGTCATTTCACGAACAGATCTTCGACAGTGACAAAGATGCCGAAACGCTTCTCGGCATCCGCGCTGATTCCGGAGCATACAGCGCCACGCTCTGGTCGCGCTATGAGCTGAATGACTTTCAGGTTTCGACGGACTGGTTGCCACGAATGGACCTGTATTCATTCTCTGCTCCACTGTTCGGAGGCGCAGCCTACTGGTCGTCACACTCGATGGTCGGCTACGGACGCCTCGACCCAAGTGCTCCTCCCACAGATCCCAATGACGTCTGGACACCGGGAGCCATTTCTGGAGTCACCGGCCTGAATGGTCTCGTGGCTATGACTCGCCATCAGATTGATGCTCCGTTTCAGATGGGTCCTGTCACGATCAATCCGTTTGTGATGGGAGAAGCCGCCGTTCAGGACGAAGCACTGACGGCTGAGGAAGTGGACCGATACCTCGTCAGCGGTGGAGTGCGAGCAAGTCTCTCTGCGACCCGTGTAATGCCGTTCGTACAGAGTGAGTTCTGGAATCTGAACGGACTTGCCCACCGCAGCGAAAACACGATTGAGTACCGCGCAACGGATGTGTCTCGCAACATCGACGAGTTCGCGCAGTACAACGAGATCGATGACAATGCTCAGGAACGAGGGCGTATTCGTTACACCATTCACGAGTTCGGAGGACTCGTCCCGACTGAATTTGATCCGCGAAACTATGCGATCCGCCAGGGAGCAGGCGTCTGGGTGTCGTCTCCCTGGCACGAACTTGTCGACGATCAGCAGATGATTCGTTTTGTGTCCCGCAACCGACTGCAGACCAAAGCGGGCCCGACTGGCTCCCAGCGTATTCGTGACTGGGTGATTGTTGAGTCCGGCCTGAGCTTCTTCCCGGATGGTTCTCGGGACAACTTTGGCGAAGACGTCGGACTGATCTTCGGAAACTATCGCTGGAACATCAGCGACCGGACGAGTCTCCTGGCTGAGGGAATCGTGGATCTGTTTTCAAACTCTCAGGATGTGTGGAGTATTGGCCTGCTGAATCAAAGAAGCACTCGCGGCAGCGTCTACATGGGCTACCGGCAGGTCAAAGCACGCAACTTTGTCGACAGTCAGACTCTGGTGGCCAGTTACAGCTACCGTATGAGTCCCAAGTGGATCTCAACCGGCTCGGTTTCTTATGACGTAGCAGTTGGCGAATCCCGAGGATCTTCTTTGACGTTTAGCCGACTGGGTCTCGACTGGATCGTCCACCTGGGTTTCGGAATCGACACCAGCAAAGACAATGTGGGAGTTGCTCTGGCGATCGAACCCAGATTCGGGCCGCCATCGCCGACCAACATGAGCTACCTGCTGGGTCTGCAGCAATAGCTGCGGTTCTGAGCCCAAATCAGGGACACGAATTCGGTCTGTCTGGGTTCGAAACGCGGCAGAAAAAGGGCTGATGAAGGCGATAGAACACCGTAAGATCTGATGTGGGGGGACTGACAGGGATCTCCGTATCGATCCCGAACCAGGATTCGGACCGCGTGTCCTGCGACCCGGAACCGATTGCAGTTGGAAGTGGGTCCCACAGGAGTGGGTCCCACAAAAGTGTGTCCCAAATTGCAGGATTGCCCCGCATCATGCGGCGCGGCATCTTGACACAGTTTCTGATCAGTGATAGCGTTCCGCTCAACACCACCGGGGGATTAGCTCAGTTGGGAGAGCGTCTGGCTGGCAGCCAGAAGGTCATCGGTTCAAGTCCGTTATCCTCCATCGGAGCCTTTTGCAATTTGATGCAGGGCACCGCAGAGCCCGGAATTTCCGGGCTTTTTTCATGCGCGTCTCGATCGGCTTGCGACGTATTGCCGCCGCTTTCCGTAGCCTGCTGGGACACAAATGGGACACTTTTGAAACTGGCGGCTTTCTCAAAGTCCGTTTGCCTTGTCATCCAGCAGTGCTGCTTCGCGATCCGCTCAGTGTGTCCACACCAGCGAGTGACCACGTGCGACGGAAACTCTCGTGCCAGTTCAGTTGCCCGCGTGCACGCGAGATGCGTGCAGACATGACCTTAGCCTTCGTCGGCGAAAGACGGATGCTGGCGGAGGATGGCTGCCGCGGATTCGGGGAGGTTGTTCAGGTCAATCTCTAATCCGGCTTCGTATGCGGCCAGCGATTCGGCGGCCGCATCAGAAAGTGTGGTCAAGTTGGGGAAACTCAGATCCATCTCGCCCAAATCGCAGTCACATTCGTCGCGCAAGTAGTCCGCCGCGTTGTCTTCGATGGCGACACACAAGTCCAACAGGTCTTCCCGATAGTCCCAATCGAGGTTGCCGAATGTCTCAGCAAGATCATACGTCAACACTCCACCACGGGCGGCAATGCCGCAGACGAATTCATACCGATATAGCGAGCCGGAAATGCGCGCCGGATTTGTCTCGTCATGGGCGTCGACGAGAGCATCCATCACAGATTCCAGATTCTTATGGAGTTCTGCCCACGCTTCGCGCCGTGCCGCGAGGATGGTCGCCCGTTGAGAAATCTCGCAGCCCTGGCCTCTCCGCTTACTGAGTTCGCTCAGCGACGGCAAACGCAAGTCTGCATCTTCCAGGATCCGCCAAACGAAATGACCGAGCAATGTTTCAGAGATGGTGGTCAGGCCGGAGAGGTCAAGTCCACCCTGGCACTTGCTCAAGCTCTCAGCAGCAGCGTCTGATAGATTTGTCAGGCCGGCGAGGCTCACCCGCCCCTGGTACTGACTCAAGCTCTCGGCGGCCTGATCCGAAAGAATGCTCAGGCCGTCAAGGATCAACTCCTCACCCTCGTGTTTGCTTAAACTCTCCGCCGCAGCGTCCGACAGACTCGTCAGGCCCTTCAAGTTCAGTCTCGAGCTTTGTTCGCGGCTGAGTCGCTCTGCTGATGTATCCGAAAGACTCTTCAGGTTGCCGAGTTCCAACTGCACCTCTGGATTTCCACTCAGGCTTTCAAGTAATTGATCCGACAGTTCCGTGAGGCCACCGAGTTTCAGCGGCCCACTATGTTTGCTGAGACTCTGTGCGGCCGCATCCGACAAACTCGTCAGGCCATCGAGTTCAAGGGTTCCGGTGTGTCGGCCGAGACTCTGTGCGACCGCATCCGACAGTTCTGTCAGACCGGGAAGTTTCAGCGGCCCCTGATGTTTGCTGAGTCCCTCCGCAGCTGCGTCCGAAAGGGTGGCGAGACCGAATTGTCGCAACTCCCCATCCACCAGATTGCAACATGTGAAATCGAGTGTCCCCTCGTATTTCCCAAAGCTCTCTGCTGCAGCGGCCGAAAGCTCCGTCAGGCCACCGAGCTTCAGTTCGCCACCACGATGTTGGCTTAAGTTCTCCGCTGCTGCGTCCGAGAGGCTGGTCAGACCCGGTTGAAGCGGAGTTCTCCACCGAACGCGGCGAGACCTTTCGCCGCGTTCGCGGAGAGTTCCGTCAAACCGTCGAAGCATAAGTCACATCTTGATCTAAATTTGTAGGTGCCGAGGAACTCCGCCGCATCATCATCGATCGTCTTGAATTCACGAAGCAACATTCCGCCGTAACGATGGTCAGCCGCGAGCTGTTCGGCAATTTCCTTTGTTAGATGTCCCATATTCTTCGCGGCCAGCGAGTGCCCCTGCTCCGCGGCTTTCTGGAACCAGGGCAGCGCAAGCTCTTCGTCCTGCTCAACACCCCAGCCGTGCTTGTAACACAGGCCCAGCGAGGTCTGGGCATGCGCGTTACCTTGATCGGCCGATTTGCGAAACCACTCAATCGCACGTTCCTCGCTTTCGTCAACGCCCTGGCCATAGAAGAAGCACAGGCCGTACAACACCTGCCCACGAGCATCGCCGGCCTCGGCGGATTCCTGCCAGAGTCCGAGGCGTTCGATGTTCGATCCAATAAAGTTGACCCGGCTCACTTCGCCACAGAGCAAAGCGTCACATTGTTGAAAGTCTTCCCTGATAATTTCGTCGTTCATGTTGTTCTCAATCTGGAAGGGCGACAAAGACCGGGGGCGTTTGCCGAACTGTGAATTCTCTGTGACAGCTTTAGTGCCTCTGATCGGTGACGCCGACTGACGGCACGCTTAAACGTGCATTCTTCCGGCGATGTAACAGACAATCAGCTTAGCCAGGCGAGTGGATAGTGTCTTCCGCCGACTGCAAGGCCCGACGTTAACGAAGCCCCACCTGCCTCCGGGAGTACTCGTTTAGGTTACCACTGCTGGAATTCGTCCCAGCCCCTGACCGGGCTTTCCCGTAGGAAATCTGATTGTCATTCAGCAAGGCAGAAGGCGCACCAATACAGCTCTGCTCTCACGCGCGCAGGCCTGTTCACTGAGTGACCGAGGGCAGGAATGGGCCCGGTCGAAGCCTTCACAAACAATGGCCACGGCGACGATTCAATCGGCAAGGATGACTCTTGCTGCATCGAGCCCTGATTCCAGTGCGGACTGTATACTCGCATTCCCCACGTGATCGCCGCAGATAATCACCCCTTCGTGTTCAGCAGCGCGACCCGCGGAGACGTCTGAACCTGACAGCTGATCTGGCAGGGCACAAGGAAGATCGTAGTCGGCAAGCAGACACCAGGATTCAGTGACGTCGCTTCCAAACCAATCGCCACACTGCTTCAGCACCAGTGCCTCCAGATCGTCCCGATCGGTGAATTCAGATGCAACAACAGAGACCGAAATCAGGTGTCGCCCATCTGGAGCGTAGTCAGACGAAACAAGGCTGGGCACACTCAGGTTGTTGATTGGCCCGGAGCCGTCGCCATTCAGAATGAGGAACGGAGCAGAGACTGGAGCTGCCGGAGCAGCAAAGTAGAGACAACGGACTCGACGAGAACCGGGAGGAGACTCATGCCCGAGCAGCCTCGCTGCCGCATCACGGCTGGTCGCGATCACCACATTTGAAGCCTCGATCGTTTCCCCCTCATTCGTCACCACAAACGACTCCGAGCAGGATCGAACCCCACAGTTGCAGCGGATGCTGTCCTCCGAGAGGTCTGCCGCAATCTGCATGGGCAACTGTTGCATGCCCAGCGCCGGCACGGAGACGTCACCCTGACTGAACATCCGAAACACAAAGTGCAGCACACGACTGGATGTCCTGAGTTTTCGATCGAGAAAGACGCCTCCAAGGAAAGGGCGGAAAAAGGCATCAATCATGTTTGCCGAAAACCCGTACTGGCGGAGGGATTCTGCGGTGGTGGTCTCGGGGTTTCTAAAGATGTCCTCCAATGAGCCGGATCGAGCCCGAGCTCTGAGCTTCGCTACTCGAAGCTTGTCCATCACAGAACCGATCGGCCCAAAGACGCTCAATACGCCGGCGACGGGGTCACGCCACGGATCGACGAATCGATGGAATCGGCCGCCATAGCGAATCAGTGCCCCGTTACGGTAGGGTTTGAGGTTCAGTCCTGAATAGTCAAACTGACTTTGCGCCGCCGGATAAGCGGTCAGCAACACCTGGAATCCTCGGTCAAGACGAAAGCCGTCAACCAGATCAGTGCGAACACGACCGCCGACATCGTCAGCAGCTTCCAGCACCACGACGGAGCGTCCAGCG